>CAZNGI010000035.1:0-18747 GCA_964572505.1 uncultured Methanotrichaceae archaeon
TTCTGGATGTTTTGCTTCTAATAACTGAAAATCACTCGGTTTTTAGATGGTGCCCAAATTACGATGAATTTTTGCTATTTCTGCCCTCTAATCATGCTCCGCTTTGCAGACTGTCTTCATGACACTGAAACATCTTTATACTGATGATTGTTTTTTGCTGATTCTCTTATTTCGCAAGATATTTGAAATACTGAGAGGATGTCCTCTGGTTGCCCACTTCATCGATGCATCGCATCCAGAAGTTCTGATTCTCAGAAGTGATCAGAACTGAAGCGAGGATCTTCGAATAAGGGCAATGGGTCGCTCTTCGTCCTCTACCTTGCGGTCTTCGTCGCCGTATTGGGCTTTGCCCTCGTCTCGCCGATTCTCCCCCTCTAAGTCATCGACCTTGGCGCCTCCTTACACCCTTCTCGGGGTGATCATATCGGTGTACGGTGCCGTCCAGCTCTTCGCCCAGATCCCCAGCGGCAGGCTCTCGGACAGGGTCGGAAGAAAGCCCCCCATCCTCTTGGGTCTTGGTTCGGGCATGAGCAACCCCGCGGCCTCCGCCATGGTCGCGGACGTTGCGAGCCCCGCCCGGCGCGGGGAGATCTTCGGCGCCTTCAACACCTTTCGAATGGGGGGCGCGGTCCTTGGAGCTTTGGTTGCGGGCCTCACCGCCGACGTATACGGGATCGGCGGCTCGATCGTCGCCTTTTTGATCATCGCCGCCCTGATAACAGTGGGATCTGCTGCGATCCGGGATCCGAGAAACTCGAAACCGAAACTGAAACCGAAACCGATATGATGGACGAAGCCCCTTACCTGGTTCGGGTAGGTCATGGCCAAAATCTCACCGTTGATGGACCAGTACTTCGGGATGAAAGAAGAGTGTGGCGACGCCGTGCTCTTATTCCGGATGGGCGACTTCTACGAGACCTTCGGAAGCGACGCCGAGATCACGGCCAGGGTTTTGAACATCACCCTCACATCGAGGCAGAAGGACAAGGAGGGAAACAGGATACCTCTCGCCGGGATCCCCTACCACGCCCTCGATGCCTATCTTCCCAGGCTCGTCAAGGCTGGCTACAAGGTCGCCATATGCGAGCAGGTGGAAGACCCGAAGAAGGCGACGGGCTTGGTCAAAAGGGAGATCATCCGGATAATCACCCCGGGAACGATCATCGAGCCCTCGATGCTGGAAGAGGGATCGAACAACTTCCTCGCTTCGATAGTCGAGGATGAGGGCAGGATCGGCCTCTCCTTCCTCGACGTCTCCACCGGCGAGTTTCTGGCAACGGAATTATCGGATGGCGAGGGAAAGCTCGCAAGCGAGCTAGCCAAGTTCAGGCCCTCCGAGTGCATCCTCCCTCAGTCCGCTGACCCCAGCCTTCTGAGCGAGTTGGAGGGGATGGCGGTCCAAAAGCTCGAAGACGACGAGTTCGACCTGGCCGGGGCGAAAGCTCGCCTCCTGGCCCACTTCGGCGAAGATGCGCTGAACCGGTCGGGGATGATCGACATGGACCCGGCGATGAGGGCCTGCGGCGCGATCCTCTCTTACCTAGAATCGGCCCATCTTGCGGCCATCGACCACATCTCCGAGATCAGGCTCTACTCGCCGAAGGAGTTCATGGTCCTGGACGAGACTACCTTAAGAAACCTGGAGCTTTTCAGAAACATCAGGGACCGGTCCAAGAGGGGATCGCTCATCGAGTTCCTCGATCTGACCTCCACCCCCATGGGGTCAAGGACGCTCCAGAAGTGGCTGCAGATGCCTCTAATCTCCAAGGAGAAGATCGAGAGCCGCCTGGACGCGGTGGAGGAGATGGTCGGAGCCTCTCTTCTGAGAACGGAGCTTCGAGAGGCTCTGAAGGGGATGGGAGACCTGGAACGGGTGGTGGCTCGGACCTCCTACGGGACCGCTTCGCCCAAGGATCTGGTGGCGCTGAAAAGCTCTCTTGAGCGGCTGCCCCATATAGGCCAGATCCTGGCAGGGGTCAAATCAAGTAGGCTTGTGGATCTCGGAGAAAGGCTCGACCTTGGGCCCCTCAAAGAGGTGGCGGACCTTATCAGCGGGGCGATTAAAGACGATCCGCCCTCGGCGATCAGGGAGGGGGGCATAATCCGGGACGGCTACGACCCCGAGCTGGACGAGCTGAAGTCTACCTTGCGGGAGGGGAGAGGCTGGATCTCCAGGATGGAGAGGGAGGAGCGAAATCGGACCGGGATCAAGTCCCTGAAGGTCGGATACAACAACGTCTTCGGCTACTACATCGAGGTCACAAAAGCGAACCTCTTGGCCGTCCCCGACGAGTACATCCGAAAGCAGACCTTGACCAACGCCGAGCGTTTTATCACGCCGGAGCTGAAAGAGATGGAGTCGAAGGTTCTCTCGGCCCAGGAGAGGTCCTCGTCCCTTGAAGAGGAGCTCTTCCTGAAGATCCGGGCCGAGGCGGCAGGCCGCGCTCGCGAGATCCAGGAGAAGGCCGCGGCTTTGGGGGAGCTGGACGTCTTCGTCACCCTGGCCGTCGTGGCAAGAGAGAGCGAATTTTCTAGGCCCAAGCTGAACGCCGCTGGGGAGATCTCGATCAGAGACTGTCGCCACCCGATCCTGGACAGGGCGATGCGGGGCGGCTTTGTTCCCAACGACGTCCACTTCGACGGAAAGGAGAACCGATTTTTAATCCTGACGGGACCGAACATGGCGGGGAAATCGACTTACATGAGGCAGATCGCCCTCGCCGTCATCATGGCCCAGATGGGGTCTTTCGTCCCCGCCTCCTTCGCCTCGATATCTCCTGTGGACAGGATATTCACCAGGGTCGGGGCTTACGACGACCTGACGGCGGGCCAGAGCACCTTCATGATCGAGATGACGGAGCTGGCGAACATCCTCAGCTCTGCGACATCCCAGAGCCTGATCCTCCTGGACGAGATCGGGCGTGGTACGAGCACCTTCGACGGCCTTTCCATCGCCTGGTCGATCACCGAGTACATCCACAACAGGGTTCGGGGAAAGGCGATCTTTGCGACCCACTACCACCAACTCACCCAGCTGGCGGGTGTCCTGACCGGGGTCAAGAACTACAACATGGCCGTGAAGGAGGAGGGCGACTCGGTGGTCTTCCTCAGAACCGTCGTCCCCGGCGCGACGGACCGAAGCTACGGGATCCACGTCGCAAAGCTTGCTGGCGTTCCAGAAGAGGTGGTGTCCAGGGCGAGGGAGATCCTCAGGGAGATCGAGAAGGAGGCTGTGATCGAGCCATTGGGCAACAACGGCGCAAGGTCCAGAAATAAGGGCCCCAAGTACACCCAGCTCATATTCTTCAACGAGCCCAGGGCCAGGTCCGAAGACGGCGATGATAAGGACAGCGATGATAAGGACAGCGATGATAAGGACGGCTTTGATGCAGAGGATCACACTGGGGATGGGCCCATCCTCGATGAAAATGGCGACCTCCTCAGCGAGATAAGGGATATCGACCTGAATGCTCTCACCCCCATCGAGGCGTTGAACAGGCTATCCGAGTACCAGAAGAGGCTGAGGGAAGGCGAATGACCAAAATTAAGCTTCTCGACAAAGAAGCCGTCAACAAGATCGCCGCGGGCGAGGTGATCGAAAGGCCCGCCTCCGTCGTCAAGGAGCTGATCGAAAACTCCATCGACGCCGGGGCCGCAAGGATCCTCGTGGAGGTGGCCGAAGGCGGAAAGGGCCTCGTCAGGGTCACCGACGACGGTTGTGGCATGGACCGGGAGGACGCGCTTCTCGCCTTCGAGAAGCACGCCACCAGCAAGATCTCGGGAGCAGAAGACCTCGAGAGGATATCGACCCTGGGGTTTCGGGGCGAGGCCCTCTCAAGCATTGCCAGCGTGGCCAAATCCGTCGACCTAGTATCCAAGGTGAGGTCCGAGGATCTGGGGGTCACCGGGACCCACATCAGGATCGAGGACGGCAAGATCATCGATGTGGGCGAGGTGGGATCTCCCGCCGGGACCTCCATTGAGGTGAGGGATCTCTTTCGAAACGTCCCCGCCCGCCGAAAGTACCTGAAAAGCGGAAGGGCGGAGCTGGCGAGGATCGTGGACGTCGTTACTTCTTACGCAGTCATCAACCACCACATATCCTTCGAGCTCTTCTCCGGGAACAAAACCATCTTCAAATCGGTCCGGGCCGAGAGCTGGAACGATCCCATCCTCAGAATCCTCGGAAGCGACGTCGCCAGAAACCTGATACCCATCGAGGCCGAGTCGAAGCTCATTTCCGTCAGGGGGGTTGTGGGAAGGCAGACCGTCACCAGGAGCAGCCCAGACTGGATCATGACCTACGTCAACGGAAGGTCGGTCAGATCCAGGGCTCTGTCCAGGGCGGTCACCGAAGCCTACAGGACCCTTATACCCTCCGGACGGCATCCGATTGCCGTCATATCCCTCCGAATCGACCCGTCCATGGTGGACGTCAACGTCCATCCCGCAAAGATGGAGGTGCGGTTCCTGAGGGAGGAGGAGCTGGCCGAGATGCTCACCGAGGCGATTTGTCTCGCCCTCGCGAAGGCCGAAGAGAAGGAGTCGGGGCCCCGGCAGATGAAAGCCCTCCAGGCGACGGAGCTAGGGGTCTCGGAGATGGGTGGCGAGGCAGACGATGCAGGCGGTCATGGGGCGGGCCCTCTCGCCGGGCCAATTGGTCCTGATGAAGAGGGGCATGGCTCCGGAGCCGAGGCCCAGAGGACGCTTCCCCTCACCTCCGGAAGAGAGAGGCTCGACCTCGACCTGGAGGCGGCCCCGTTGCCGGGCGGCCTGAGGGTCCTGGGCCAGGCGCTTTTGCTCTACATTGTGGCGGAGGGGCCCGAGGGGCTCGTCCTGGTGGACCAGCACGCTGCGGCCGAGCGGGTCCGGTACGAGATGCTGGCGAAAAAGCATGCCACCGGCACCATTTCCCAGGAGCTGATCGTGCCTGTCACCCTGGAGCTCTCACCGAAGGAGCAGGTGATGCTGGAGGACTGGAGTGAAGTTCTGGAGGATATGGGCTTTGAGATCCATCCCTTTGGCGGGAACGCCTACAATGTCAGGTCGGTCCCGGCCATCGGCTCCCGCCTCGAAAGCCCCGATGCCGTCCACGACGTTCTGAGGGACTTATTCGCCCTCGGCAAGGTCGGGACGGAGGCGACGGCGAAAGACGAGATCCTGAAGCTTCTCGCCTGCCGAGGCTCGATAAAGGCCGGGCACGAGATGACCTGGAAGGAGATGCACGACCTTTTGCGGGATCTCTTCGCCTGCGAGAACCCCAAGACCTGCCCCCACGGAAGGCCCACCACCGTCACGATATCTTCTGTCCAGCTGGAGAAGATCTTCGGGCGGAGATAGAGCTTTTTTTATCCTCCGGGACCAACCTTCATCCATGGATCTGGAGGGATTTGCCAAGAGGGGCCTTGTGAGAAACGACCCCGACCTCGAGGAGAAGCTGGCCGACGTGATCGTCGAGGTCAAGGGAGAGAGGATCACCAGGGTATACGCCGAGAGGCTGGCCTGCGCCGTCCTGGAGGAGGCGAGGGCGACATTGGACCCCAAAGGCGACGTCTTCGACCTTTTGGATTCGGGCGTCACCATGGGCGACTTCGGCGTCGGGTCAAGGGGTCTAGGCGACTTCTACGCCCATGAAAAGATCGCAGAGGTGATCGGGGAGACCGACGCCGTCGTCGACTCGCGGCAGCTTGACGACTCCGGAGCCGTCGAGGCCGGGGGCAAGTACATCGTCCTCACCGTCGACGGGATGCACTCGCGCCTCAGCGACTACCCCTTTTTGGCGGGGTTTCACGTCACAAGGGCGACCCTGAGGGACATCTACGTCATGAGGGCAAGGCCCGTCGCCATGTTTTCCGACATCCACCTCGCCGACGACGGCGACGTTTCACGCCTCTTCGACCACCTGGCGGGGATCGCCGCCGTCGGAGAGCTGACGAATGTGCCCTTAATAACCGGGAGCACCCTTCGAATCGGAGGTGACATGGTTATCGGAAACAGGCTCACAGGCTGCGTCGGGGCGGTGGGTGTATCGGACCTTCTCTCGCCGAGAAAGGACGCCGCCCCCGGCGACGTCATCCTCATGACCGAGGGCGCTGGCGGTGGGACGGTCTGCGCCGCCGCCCTCTACTACGGCTGGCACGACGTCGTCGATGAGACGATCAACGTGAAGTTTCTGGAGGCGGCGTCAGCCCTCCTGGAGACCGACATTGAGATCCACGCCATGACCGACGTCACCAATGGTGGCATCAGGGGCGATGCGAAGGAGATATCGAAGACCGCGGGGGTGAAGCTGGTCTTCGAGGAGGAGAGGATGGCAAAACTTGTTAACCCAAGGGTCCTCGAGATGCTGGAAGCCCTCAAGATCGACTATCTCGGGGTCTCGATAGATGCCCTCCTCATAATCGCCCCGCCCGCCTCCGCCGAGGAGATAATGAGTGTGATCAGGAGCACCGGGGTTGAGATCGACAGGATCGGAAGGGTCGAGGAAGGCTTGGGCGTCGAGCTTCACACCAAAGACGGGATAAAGGACTTTGAGCCCAGGTTCCGGGAGTCTGCCTACACCCCCATAAAGAAGGTGGTGGACGAGGGCCCAGTCCGAAACTTCGCCGATATGAGGGAGAAGGTGGACCTTGCGGCCGAGAGGGCTATCGCCAAGAAGAGGCGTTTCGTTGAGAGGATCAGGGGCGAAAGAAGGGGATCCTCTTGAACTCGCCGAGGTCAAGTCCTTTTTTCTTGAACCGATCGGATTCGTGATCGAGGTGGCCGGATCTCCCCGATATCCTCCTTTTTGCAAGGTGCTAGATGCCGATATTACAAAAAAGTTGGATTTTCACACCAGGGTGGGCAGACCAGGGAAATTACTATAAGCAATAGATGCATAGATATCCAAATATAGGAAAATACGATGGCTAAAAACTGCAAAGACGCGAATTCTCCCTCCGGGGGAACCGAGTGGTGATCTGTTGGCTTTGATTGAGGATCCTATCTACAGCGCTTACCTGCGCAAGCTCGTGGGGGAGGAGGGGCTCCAAATCGTCGAGTGCATGCCCGACGAGGAGGTCACTGACGAATACGTTGCAGAAATCACGGGGATCAGCCTGAACTCCGTGCGAAGGACGCTCTATCTGCTCTATGAGCACCGTCTGGCCAAGTACAGGAGGGAGAGGGATCCAGAAAGCGGGTGGCTGACTTATCTATGGACTCTGTGCGTTGAGAACCTCGACCGGGCCCTGGAGTCGGAGGTCCGAAAGCTCTTGAGAAAGCTCGAAGAGCGGCTATCTTACGAGAAGAACAACATATTTTACGCATGCGTCGGCGGATGTGCCCGTTTCGTCTTCGACGAGGCGAGCGAGAACAACTTCGTATGTCCTTTCTGCGGAGCGGGTCTCGAGTACATGGACAACGACAGGATCGTGATGACCCTCGAGAAGAGGATGGGAGAGCTGACCGCTGCCCTGTAACCCTCCTAAAATCACTTTGACGAACTTCCGAAAATCTATAACGTCTCGGGATCGTTTCCCATGACCGCCGTCCACCACCATCGGGACATGTCCACGAGGTCGCGGCTGAACATCCCAGAGAGCCTGTATTCCCCAGATCGAACGGCGATCAGCCCCGCTCCCAAAAGCTTGTTTCTCATGAAGTAAAAGGCGGATCTGGAGACGTTCAGATCTTCCATTATCCGTTTCCAGTCCCTGGTTTTAAGAGGTTCGCCCTTAAGCTGTCCCTCTTCCACCATGTTGAGAAAATCCATGCCGCGGCGGGCGGTCTTCTCGTCTTGGAAGAGGCGAAGCATGAGCTCAAGGTAGGGATCTTTGGAGTGGCTGATCCAGTGTTCTGACTTGGATCTGATCTTTAGGGTTGTCGCGGTTCTGGGAGCGTTCTTGACGTGAGTCATGAATCGCTGGGAACAGCGGTGGCGTTGAGCACGGACCTGACGAGGTCTGTATACTCCTCTTTCAGGATGTAAACCGTTGGCAGACGGTAGGATTTCTTGTGCGCCCTGAGTATTCCCAGCTTGGAACAGATATAGCCCAAGAGCGATGCCACGACTTTGCGTGAAGTCTCGAACTGCTCTTTGACCGCCTTGTAAAGAGAGCTTACGGTAATTTCGCCCGCTTCGAGGATGACTCCCAGAACGAAACGCCTTCTCCCATCCGTGTCCAGGTCGAGGAACTGGACCAAACGGCTGGCGATCTCAGATTGCATCGAACTCATATCACATCACCACCGTCCAAGTACATGCGGACAGCGAATTGCGGCCTGGCAATATATATCTTGCCATAACGGAGCGATCCGTCGGCCAATTTCCGCATCTGTGCGGCGATACTATGATCAGGGGGCGGCCGGAGGCCCCAGGCCGAACTTTGCCCCAACTATAAATAACCATAGAATATCATAATATATAAGGCATTGGTCTTTGGACGTCTTTGGAGTTCGAAACTCCCCGCTGCGGACAAAACCACAGGGAAGGATCAAATAATCTCAAGACAGCATCGCAAATCTCGGATGGGGGGTCGAAGATGAAAAGGGGGCGAGACGGTTGAACCCGCAAGGGGCCGGATACGGTTTCGAGGAAGAATTTGCTGATCTTATCGAGCTGAACGGCTACAGGGTCGCC
Source organism: uncultured Methanotrichaceae archaeon (assembly GCA_964572505.1). Lineage (GTDB taxonomy): Archaea > Halobacteriota > Methanosarcinia > Methanotrichales > Methanotrichaceae > Methanocrinis. The sequence continues at coordinate 8,621 of CAZNGI010000035.1, forward strand.
AAGACCGCAAGATCCGACGATGGCTGGGCGGAGATAATCGCCACCAGGACCGACGAGGTAGGCCACAAGATCACATACGTCATACATTGGAAAAAATCCGACGGACCCATCGACGAGGCCGACGTCGAGAGGATCGCCAAAACTCAGGAGAGACATCCAGGAAGCATTTCCGTGGTGGTCTCGCCCTATTCCAGGTTTGCCAGGTCCGCGGTGGATTTGGCAGAACGGCGGGGGGTGAGGCTCTGGGGTCCGGGGGAGATAGAGCGGCTCCGAAGGAACGTAGCCGAGAAGAGGAGCCTCCGGCAAAGAGAGGCCATTGTGAGGTCGGATTTCCGGGGGACTGGGAAGAAAAGAAGGTCGAAGGCGAAGTTCGTCGCAATGCTTCTAATTTTGTCCATCGCCGTCCTTTACGTAAAATTTTACGGTTTCGGGACAGATTCAGTCCAGAAGCTGCTGATTGATCTGAGAAGTCTGATTGAGGGGAGCGGCCTTCGCGACCTCGATCCCAGGGAGATCTACAAGTCCCTCGCCCAGACGGTTCGCGATGTCGTCGAAGGCTTCTCCGAGAAGATCCTTGCGGCTCTGAGGGGTTAACACAAGGCTTAACAACATTCGGGGCCAAAAGCACCGTGACATGCTAAAATCCCGTTTTTGCGCATCTTCGACCCAGGCGGTGACGGCTTGTTAGACCCGGATTACTGGTACAAGAAGGGAGCCGCCCACTACAGTTCCGGCTCGTTCGAAGAGGCCGTCAAATGTCTCGAAAGGGCTATCGAGATGGACGCCCTCTTCCTCGAAGCGTGGCACCTGTTGGGCGAATCCTTCCGAAAGGCACACCGCTACCAGGAGGCGGTGGAATCTTTCGAGACGGCTTTGGATATAAAGCCGGATCACGCCCTAAGCTGGCGGGGCAAGGCGATCGCCTTAAACGAGCTGGCGAGGCACGAGGTGGCCCTGGAGTCGGCCGATAAGGCCCTTGAGATCGACCCATCGGATGCGAGATCCTGGATCGTCAAGGGCTACGCCTTCCACTCCATAAAACAGTTCCAGGAGGCGGCCGACTCTTACGACCGGGCCATAGAGATCGAGCCCCTGGGCGCGCGGGCGGGCAGAGCCTGGAACAACAAGGGCGCGGCCCTCGACAACCTGGGGCGGCACGAGGAGGCCCTCGAGTGTTACGATGAATCGATCCTCATCGACCCCTTCGACTTTTACACCTGGAACAACAAGGGGGTCTGCCTCATCGCCCTGAAGCGATCCAAAGAGGCGGTGGATTGCTTCATGAAGGCGGTGGAGATCTACTCCGAGTACACCACAGCTTGGCAGAACATGGCTCTTGCCCTGAAATCCCTCGGCAAAGATGAAGAGGCCGAAGAGGCGCTCGAGAGGGCGAGGGAGCTGGAGCTCGAATAAAGGCGAATCCGAAATACCGTTATTCCGGCCGAAATCGGAGGAGCCGCAGAGCGTTTGCCACAACGAGAAGGGTGCTTCCCTCGTGAAGCACGATCGCAAGACCGATCCCGGCAAGGCCCGAGAGGGCGAGGGGTATCAGAAGGGCGATCACTCCGAGGGCGATCGCCAGGTTCTGCCTGATGATCTTTCGGGATTTCCTGCTCAGGGCCACGGCGAAGGGAAGCCTTGAGAGGTCGTCGGACATCAGGGCGACGTCAGCGGTCTCGAGGGCGACGTCGGTTCCGCCAGCTCCCATGGCGATCCCGACAGTGGCCTGGACCAGGGCCGGGGCGTCGTTGACGCCGTCGCCGACCATCGCCACAGAGCTGTATTTTCGTAACAGATCTTCAACGGCAGAGACCTTCTCCTCGGGAAGAAGGCTCGATATCTGCTCAGTCACCCCCACCTCAGCGGCGACGGCGGAGGCGACCCGTTCGTTGTCCCCGGTTATCATCACAAGGGACTCGATCCCGAGATCCTTCAGACGTTTGAGGGCGGAGGCGGCCTCTGGCCGCGGCCTGTCCGAAAATCCTATCACCCCCAAAAAGCGGCCGCTCTTTCTCACGACCATGGTGGTCTTGCCCTGCTCTTCTAGGTTCTCGGCCTCGGAGAGGATCGCCTCAAAAAGGGGATCGGTATCGGCCTCATCGCCCTCGAATAGCTTCAGGTTGCCGATCAGGACCTCTTCTCCGCCGAGATCGGCCTTCACGCCCATCCCCGGAATCGACTGGAGATCTCCAGCCGCTGGAAGGTCCAGTCCCCGATTTCGGGCCGCCCTCAGGACCGCCTCGGCCAGGGGATGGCCGGACCTGCTCTCCGCGGCACCGGCGATTTTCAGGAGGTCATCCTCGTCGGTTCCCCCTGCGGGGATGGCGTCGGTCACCTCGGGCCGGCCCAGGGTGAGGGTGCCCGTCTTGTCGAAGGCGATCGCCTTTACAGATCCGAGGTTTTCGAGATGGACGCCTCCCTTGATCAAAACCCCGTGCCTCGCAGCCTGGGCGATCCCCGATAGGACGGCGGAAGGGGTGGAGATGGCAAGGGCACAAGGAGAGGCAGCCACCAGGATCGTCATCGCCCTGATGAAGGCCACCTCCAAAGGAAGAAGGCCCGCGACCGGCGGGACGACGATCAGGAGGACCACCCCTGCCAAAACCAGGGGGACGAAGGTCCGCTCGATCCTTTCAGTGAACCGTTGGGTGGGAGACTTCTGAACCTGAGCATCCTCCACCATCTGGACGACTCTGGCTAGGGTGGAATCTCTGGAGAGCTTCGTCACCTCGATCTCGAGAGATCCCTCACCGTTGACCGTCCCGGCATAGACAGGGTCGCCGGGCGACTTATCTTGCGGGAGGCTCTCCCCGGTGATGGGGCTCTGGTCCACGGAGGAGATGCCCATCAGGACGAGGCCGTCGATGGGGATCCGTTCTCCGGGCCTCACGATCACGACGTCGCCCCTTTCCAGCTCATCGGCGGACAATTCCATCTCTCTGCCTTCCCGCACAACCCTTGCGGTCTTCGGTGAGATCTCGCCCAGGGCTTCGATTGCTTTTCTGGCCCTGCCCATGGCGAAGTGCTCCAGGGAGTGGCCCAGGCTGAAGAGGAAGAGGAGGAGGGCACCTTCCGCCTCCTGGCCCACCAGGGCAGCACCGAGGGCCGCCACCACCATCAAAAAGTCGATATCGAATCGGGCGTGGACCGCGGCCTTGACCGCGTGCCTGGTGGCGTCGTAGCCTCCCGCCAGGTAGGAGAGAAGATAGATCCCGGTGACGGTTTGGGTGGAGAAAGCCGCCGACCTTTCCGCCAGGAATCCTGCCGCGAGAAATAGGCCGGCGAGGAGGGCGAATACGAGCTCTCGATTGCTTTGGAATCGGCCTTCCTTCTTCCCTTCCTCGACCTTGTAGCCCATCCATTCCACCCGGCGGACGATCTCTTTGTGAGATATCTCGGCAGAGTCGTACTCCACCCTCATCCGCTCGGCCGCGTAGCTCGCGGAGACGTCGATGACCCCCGGGTGGCGGGAGAGGATGTGCTCGAGGCTTTTTGCGCAGTCGGTGCAGTCCATCCCCCTCACCCTGAGGGTCTCGTGACGGTACCTTTCGGAGATCAGGGATCCTGCCTCCTCTGCCAGCTTTTTTACCGTCTTGAGGGACGCGAGGTTTGGGTCGTAGTGGAGGCAGAGAAGGGTCCTCTCCCCCTCCTGCCTGAGGTGGGCCTTCTCGATCCCCCTCTGCCCTGATAGGGCCTCGCCCAAGCGCTCGGCACACCGAGGGCACTGGCCGTTCTCCTCGGGCAAAACGAGGTTCAGTTCGAGGGAGAGCTTCTCTTCGGTCCGGCTCATCACCATCTGTATTCAAGGGTGGTGTTATAAAAACGGGACGGGATCTGGAACCGAGAGATTAGAGGGGAACAAAAGAAAAGCGGGCATCTTCAGGGCCGCGATCCGAGAAAGTCAGAGACGTTCCACAGGCCATAAGGATAACAGCCGTCGGACCATTGAAGCCAGTTCTCATCCTCCTCGGCGAGGTCGGAGATGGTGCCTAGGGAGAGTTCTATCGGGGGAACGGGAAGGTCCGGGCTAGCTTCGATGTAGACCCACTCGTCCCCACCGTCGGGGTATCTGGACCAGCTGTAGTCGTCGTCGTCCTTGTCGTCCAGGACTGGGGTCCTGTCGATCTCCAGACCATCTTCGTCTCTCAGGACCACCGTCTCATCGCTGTTCCGGAGCCAGTAGCCCTCGGCCGTGACCACCAAAAACCACCCAGCCAAGACGATCGTTCCCGGCGAAATTGTTACGATGGATCCGCCAGCCGTCGTCAGGGTCCAGTTGCCCACATCTGCATCATCAAATCCATCGTTGTAAAGCTCCACCCACTCGTTATCCTCGTCGTAGTCCGGGGGGTTTGCCTCCACCTCGTTGATCACAACGAAGTTCGATTCCCCTTCGGACAGGAGGTCTTCATCGGGCCACCAGTCCATGGGATCGAACTCGCCGTCATCAAAGTCGCTGACCCCGGCGTGTCCTGCCTCCACCAGAATCTTGTTGAATGGGTGGGTCAGGTTAATCCCTCCCTCCGTTTTTTCCAGATAGATGACGCAGATGAGCCTTCCGAGGGAATCTCGGCCGTTGCCGCTTTCGTTGTCGATGTCCAGCCAGACGGTCCTGTTCATGAGAAGGGCTTCTGCGAACTCTTTTGCGGCTTTCCCCTCGACCGATTCGACTGGCGGCAGGCTGACGCCTGCCAATCTCACCTTCTCCACCCCCGATCCGGTTCGGGGATCCGCCTCGTCGATCTGGACGTCGAAGAGATCGCCGCTCTCAACGCCTATTACCGTCCCTCTGGCCTCGTCGGGCGCGGCCGCAGCTGTTGCGGTGACGAGGGCCATCAAGAGCATTACAAAATTTAGCTGTATTCTCATAGTCAGCGCCTTTTGAGAGATCTGTCACCGATCAGAACGAGTCTGCTGAGGGACGACTGAAGGGAATCGATGTAAAAGGCCCTTCCTTTTCCTCCCAGATTTAAAAGGAACCCGGCCACCAGGATCGCTGCGATCACTAGAGGAACCCTCCAACCCGGAATCTTCTCGTTCTCCTTTCCATTCCCGGCGTTTGGAACGGCGGCGTTCTCGTCCCAGAGGATAAGGGGGGCGGTCTTCGTTTTGGTCTCATCGTAAATCCTCTTTCTAGAAAGGGCGAAAGCATCCTCTGTCTCATCGTCGAGGGTGGGGACGAGCAGTCCCTTGTTGTGCCAGGCGTACTCGTGAAGCGGATCAAGCCCAATCGCCCGGTTGTAGCACTCCAGGGCCTCTTGATATCGGCCCAGCTGGTGAAGGGCGGATCCCTCGTTGTTCCAGGCGTCGGCGTCCTCGGGCTCGAGGTCGATCGCCCGGTTGTAGCATTCCAGAGCCTCCTCGTGCCGGCCGAGCCTGGCGAGGATCGTGCCCTTGTTGTTCCAGGTGTCGGCGTCCTCGAGCTCGAGGTCGATCGCCCGATCGTAACTATGGATGGCCTCCTCATACCTGCCGAGCTTTGCGAGGACCGTGCCCCTGTTGTTCCAGGCGTCGGCGTCCTCGGAGTCGAACTCGACCGCCCGATCGTAACTCTCCAGAGCCTCTTCATACCGGCCCAGACCGGAGAGCGCAGCTCCTCTGCTCAGCCAGATGTCGGCGTCGAAGGGCTTGATATTCGTGGCCCTCTGGTAGCAGTACAGCGCATCCTCATATCTGCCCAGGTTGCTGAGGGCGAGGCCCTTGTTGTACCAGAGGTCAGGGTTGTAAGCGTCAAGCCCGATCGCCCGGTCGTAGCTGGCGACCGCCTCCTCGTATTCGCCCCTCTTGGCCTGAGCGTTTCCCATCTCGGACCAGTCGCCGGCAGAAAGCTCCTCTCCATGAACCGGTGATATGAAGAATAGAAGGAAGAAGAGGACGATGGAGATCTTGGGCCAGGATCCGGCAAGAGGACCATAAAGGCTGATTTTTTCGCCTTTCCTGTATATTGAAGAGGGGGGAAGAGCTCTGATTCTCTTCAGATTTGGGATATCGGCCTTTTCAAACTCCATTTCCACTCGCATCCTGGACCCAGTCAGCAACTTAAACGTTTGATCGGTCAGCGAAACTCCTTTTGGAATCATCCGAAGGGGCTGCCCGGGGTTAAGCCGAATCCCCCGCGGAAGTTCGATCCGAGATCAATTTTTTCAAACTCCATGATCGGCACCGAGCTTGATGTGCCATTTTTGTTGATTCTCATCCCCGGTACGGACGGCGATGTGAAATTTTCGAACTCCTTATCAAAGTCGAACCCCTTGCCGAAGGTGTCGAGCCTGGGTCCCGTTTCGAAATCGCCGAAGGGACCTTCCAAATTCGGCAACAAGTTGTTTGTCGGTTCGGTTCCCTCTCCTGAATCGTTGCCGGTTGCGTTCGTCTCTGATGCGGGATCCTCCTTAAATTCGAGCTTCTTAACTTCATCGATTTGCGGCTTTGTCTTCGTAGCCGGGACGGCGGGCAGATCGGAGATGCTGCTCGTCGCCGGATTTTCGATCGCTGAGGAAAGCCAGGACAGATCGGGTTCTTCGCCGAGATCTGAAGCCGCGGATGAGGGCGTAGTTGCCGGCAGGTCTGACTCAACCTCGGAATCCGAGGGCTCTGGTGAAGTGGTGGATGAAGGCGATTCGAGTTCGTCGCCGATCTCCGAAAATCCGGCTGTCTCTGGAGCTGTGCTCTTTTCAGGACCTGCTTCGATGACTGTGGATTCAGTTGGGGTTACCGTCGGTGTCGATTCGGGCACTGTTTTGGCCACTGAATACCCGGAGGTATCAGGAGCTGTGCTCTTTTCAGGCTCAACGTCGATGACCACGGGTTCGGTCAATGTCTCGGAAGCAGTTGATTCTGGCACGGTTCCAGCCACTGAATGCTCAGAGGCATCTGTAAAGATGCTCTTTTCTGGCGCAGCGTTGATGATCACGGTTTCGGTCAACGTCTCGGACGGAGTCGATTTGGGCACGGTTTCAGCCACCGAATATCCCAAGGTACCTGCAGCTGTTTTCTTTTCAGGCACTGCTTCGACGATTACGGGTTCGGTCGAGGCTTCGGTCGGAGTCGGTTTGGTCTCGCCGCCGACCTCTGATGGCTCTGATGCTCCTTGGGCGGAGGTCTTTTCGGGCGCTTTGTCGATCTTGGCGGACTCGGTCAGGGGTTCGGTTGGCGTCGGTTCCGTCTCGCCTTTTCGGTTCTCAGATTCGGCGGCGGTGGCGTTCGTGGTCGTTTCGGACGCAGTGTCGATCTCCGGACCGCTTGAAGCCAATTTCGTCTCCGAAATCTCTGCAGTATCATTTACCTCAGAGACGTAAGTGGTCGAATCTTCGCCACCAGAAGACTGTGTCACGCTGGTGACGTTTTCGCTCGAAGAAGAACCTGAAGTTGTTCCGCCGCCTCCCGAAGAGGACTGTTTGCTGCCGCCACCAGACGAAGCGAAGAAGAAGGGCCTGCCAGAGGTGCCGGATTCGTCCTTATCGACGATTCGGGGCGTGTTCTCCAATTTTTCAGAGGGAGGAACCATGACGGGGCTTCCCGAAGGTGTCGCTCTCAGATTTGAATACGGTGCGTCGCCCCCGTCGCCTGAGATCGGATCATAGGAGAGGAGGTAGCCCAAGCCCGGCGTGAGGAGGACGAGCCCCAGGACCATGAGGAAACTCCACACTCGAACCTGCTTTTTGGGGGGTATGTTGAGGCGTCTCAACGCCTCCATATCCCGCAGCTTCCGACCCTGTCCCTTCCGGGACGTATGGATCTTGTATGCGGAGTATCCCGTGATGGCTGAACCTGCGACGGTGGCTATAAAGGCTAACATGGCTCCCTCACCAATTTGACCTCTTAGTTGATATATATTGTAGATATATATCAGTTACGCATAATGTTATAAAAATACTTTTCGTAGGTTGAGGAAAAACTCTAACCTTTAAATCGACCTGACCCATTAAGATCGAGGCCTTTAGCATGAGAGAAGATGAGAAATTCCAGATAATATGGGAGAACGCCCAGAAGATGCCGGAGATGGAGAAGGTCATGTTCTACGAGCTTGAGCGAAAAAAGCTTGTGGTGGGCCTGCTGCTTGTTGTATTCTTTTTTGTAGGAGCGGGCCTGATCTACGTGGGCAAGGCGGCCAAGGGCACGATCTTGATGCTGGTCGATGCCATACTGATCGCGATCTTTCTCTCTCTACGCGGTTTCGGTCCGATCAGTCCCGGCGAGAGCTTTGGAAGCGCGAGCTTAATCCTGGTCCCGTTGCTCTTGGCCCTCTACATCTACGCGGCGTGGGACGTTCGCCGGACGATAGAGGAGTACAACGAGAGGCTGTACGTGACGGTCTTCGACCGATCCCCCTCATAGTTTTTTTAAGATACTGGGAGGCGCCATTTCGGGGGTCGTCCCCTGATCCTGGAAAAATGTCGGGAATCGGCGGCGCCTACCTGTACCACCGATCTCTTTTCTTTTTGTCAGTGGTCTTTCGTCCTTTGCGGTCAGGTCACCTGGACGGTCACAGTGCTCGCGGCGCTGCACCCGCCGACGCTGGAGCTGACGGTGAAGGTCTTGAGGCCCGCCGATCCGAACCTGGATTCGAGCTGGTAGGTTCCAGTCGAGATCTTCCCGAGGGTGCTGCTGGTCAGGACGGCGTCTGCGGGGTTCCAGGTCAGCCTCATGCTCGAGGGGTCGGTGAGCTGCCCCGCCGGCCCGTAGAACTTGACGGTGAGGGTGTATGGGCTGTAGGCCCGGGTGGCGCTGAAGTCCATCGCCGCCCAGCAGCTGGCCATCGAATCCATGGACCTTGCGGGCTGGACGAAGATGTCGCCGCCCGCGCCGTCCTGGAGGACGTAGGCCACCCAGAGGAGGCCGTCGAAGGGGCTGTAGGCTAGAGATGGCCATATCTCGTCGCTGGAGGTTCCTGTCACAGAAACCCTCTCGATCAGGCTCCAGCTGGGATTGAACCTCTCCAGGTACAGGTCGTAGCTTCCCCCTTCACGGGAGCTGTAGACCAGGTCGAACTCGCCGTTCTGCCAGATCAGGGATGGGTAGTCCTGGCTCGACGGGCTGCTGGTTATCCTCTTCTTGTCGAGGGAGTTCAGGTTCTTGTCGTACTTCTTGACGAAGACGTCCCGGTTTCCAAACTCCTCAGAGGTGTAGGCGACGTAGAGCCTGCCATCGTCCGCGTAAGCGAGGGATGGCCGATCCTGATAGCTGGTCTCGGTGGTCACCCTCACCTTTCGCATCGATGTCCAGGCGGAGTTGAACCGCTCGATGAATATGTCTCCGCCGTAGGATGAGCCCGTCTCCCAGGACTGGTAGGCGAGGTAGAAGTCGCTGCCCACCCGGACGAGAGATGGACTGTCCCGGTCAACCGTGGATGTGGTCAACCTCCGGGTCTCGATGAGGTTCAGATCCTCGTCGTACCTCTTCATGAAGATGTCCCAGTTTCCGGTCTCGTCAGATACGTAGGCGACGTAGTAGTATCCGTCGGAGAAAATCGCAGACGGCGTGTCCTGGTAGGCCGGATCGCTGGTGGCCCTCACCTTCTGGATCTGGTTCCAGCTGGGATCGAACCTGTTCAGGAATATGTCGCCGCTGTAGAAGGAGCCCGCCTCCCAGGACTGGTAGGCGAGGAGGTAGCCCTCATCAGCGGGAACCAGAGATGGCCTGTCCTGGATCGCGTCGCCGGTGGTGAGCTGATAGATGCCGCCGGAGCTGACGAGCTGGTAGCCGCTGTAGCCCGTGGCGCTGTCGTATCGAGTGGATGGCTCGTGCTTTCCGTCCCGGACGTAGACGTAGAGGTTGTACTCGCCAGCGTCGCCGGGGCCTGATGACCATGTCCAGGTGCGGCTTGCGCTCCAGTCCCCGACGACCTTCCATGCGTTCCCTGTGGATGGCCCCTTCATCCAGAACCTGTAGAGGAGGGGGTCACCGTCGGGATCGGTTGCGGTGGCCGTCCAGACTACGTTTGATCCTGCCGTCTGGGGGCTCGGCCTGTTTGGCGAAAGACCTACGACAACGGGAGGCTGGTTTGGCTGGGCCGAGAGGAGCTCAAAGCCGCCGTAGCCCTTGGTGCTGTCGTAACGGGATGCGGATTCGTGCTTTCCGTCCCGGACGTAAACGTATACGTCGTAGAGGCCAGCGTCACCCGGACTCGA
>CAZNGI010000036.1:0-1433 GCA_964572505.1 uncultured Methanotrichaceae archaeon
GACATTTTCAAGATAGCATCATATCCTCATCTCAAAAAGAAGTGTTTTTATGTAGCGGGTTCATCAGGCCTGAGGAGTCCGTGGAAACTGAGCAGCCTTTCGATCAAGCTTTACGGGGCTTTGCCGAAAGATGAGGACGACACCCATACGAAAGAGATGCTAGCCGTCCTCGTAAACGACGTAAGGCAACGAATTCGGGGCGGAGAAGAAGATGGTGCAGATGAATCTGCAGAGACGAGATCTCTTGCGAGTGGTGGTGGTGGGCGGCGGCATAGGCGGAGCGGAACTCGTGAGAAACGCCGCCACCAAAGAGGGGCTGGACCTGATGCTCGTCGAGCCAAAAGACAGGATCGATTGTCAGGCCCTCTACCCCGACTACCTGGGCGGAAGGATCGATGTAGAGGACATGACCGCGCCCCTGGACCCCTTCTGCAAAAAGATGAACGCGGCTCACGTAAAGGACAGGGCCTTGAAAGTCGACTTTGCCGATAAAAGAGTAATTTGCGAAAAGAACGATCTGGATTACGACATTCTGGTTTTGGCCCCCGGTGCGGTCCAGAACTATTTCGGGATCGAAGGCGCGGAGAAGGCTTTCTCCATCAACACCCTGGAAGAGACGGTGAAGGCGCGGCAGTTCGTCGAAAAGAATCGCCCCAAAAAGATCGCCATAATAGGTTCGGGACCTACCGGCATAGAGACGGCTTGCTTTTTGGCAGAGCATATGCACTGCACGATATACGTCATCGAGATGATGGACAGGCTCCTGCCCACCCTCTCCAAAAACGCCTCCATCCTGATGGATAAGATCCTGGTGGGAAAGGGTGTGGAGGTCTTAACCAAAAAACAGGTCGATTCGATCCGAGATGGAGGGGTGACCTTCGCCGACGGGAGCTCCCTGGATTGCGACATGACCATCTGGACCGCTGGGATTAGGCCCGCCCCCTTAATCGAGAATCTGGACCTGCCCAAAAAGAGCGGCTGGCTTTCTTGCGACCAGTATCTGAGAGTTCAGGGGCATGTGGACGTCTTCGCCATCGGGGACTGCGCCTGGATCGAGATCGACGGGAAGCTCGCCACCAAGACCGGGATGGAGGCGGAGATCCAGGCGAAACACACCGCCAGAAACCTGGCGAGGGTTGCGAAAGGCACGGATCTGAAACCATACTCGATAAGGGCGAGCGTCGACAGCCCCGTGGCCCTGATCTCGACGGGATGCAGCTGCGCCGTCGGGATTTACGGAGACCTCTGCGTCCCGATCCCCAAGAGGATCATCTACACCTTCAAGAGCTGGATCGACAAGTCCGTCGTAAAGCGGTTCAAATAAACGCTGAAGGGCGGGGTGAGAAGGCCATCTGGTCGCCCTTCATCCCGCCAAGAAGCTGAACTTCCCACGACAGCTCTTGTCGGAAGGTCGGGAGCGGCCCGGATGGGAC
>CAZNGI010000036.1:1533-18581 GCA_964572505.1 uncultured Methanotrichaceae archaeon
TTCGTCCCCGGTTTATCGTGCCGCTTTGGCAACCCTTTCTACGCTGTCTTTCTTGTTCATGGAGAAGCTTCGAACGTCGCCCTTTGAGGCGGCGATGATCTCGTCAGCAAGACAGCTCGCTGCCGTGCGCTTGCTCTTGAAAGCCGACCTCTGGGCACCGGTGGTGATGAACATCAGGGCCATGTCCACCCTTCTCTGGGGAGCGGTGTCGACGGCCTTGGGGACGGTTATGCCACCGTATTTGAGACGGACGACCTCTTCGCGGGGACCGGTGTTGGATATCGCCTTCGCAAATACCGTGAGGGGGTTCTCCTTCGTCCTCTGGTTGATTATGTCGAAGGCCTCTTCCACGATCTTGTAGGTCTTCATCTTTTTGCCGGTGTTGACCTCCTTTTGCATCATCTTGTTGATGAGCCGCTCGACGATGTGCTGCTCGGACTTCTTGAACTGCTGTCTTGCGTGCCTGCCGCCTGAATGCATCACGACCAACGGACGGAGGTTAAAATAGCGCTTTATGCTGAGATCCTCTACCTCGATCTCTTCAGGATCCCATTTGTCAAAGATCTTCACGTTCACGGTATCACCTTATCGGCTTCTCCTTCCGTCCGGAGACCATCTCGCTGAGAGCTACGTTGTTCACGCCGATCACCTGGAACCTGACGCCGGGTATATCGCCCTTGGCTCCGCCCATCATGCCACCGATCCTTTCGACCACCACTTCGTCGTGCTCGTCTATGAACCCGATGGCTCCGTCCCCTGGACAGAAGGCGGTAACCTGTCTCCCGTTCTTGATGAGCTGTATTCGGACGCATTTGCGGATGGCGGAGTTCGGCTGTTTCGCCTCGACGCCGACCTTCTCCAGAACTATGCCTCTGGCCCGCGGCGCGCCACCCAGGGGGTCCGCCTTAACGTTCAGATTCAGTGCCCTCCGGCTGTAGTTCATATCTCTCCACCGGAAGCTCTTGCGGTCGCTCTCCAGTTTCCTGGCCGCGTACATTCCCTTTCCCATTATTTCACCTAGTTGAATGCTATGTCAATCGCCAACGGTTGGCCCGCCGACCTCAAAGCCGATTGGAGCTTGAGCGCCGGTTTATTTTTACTGGATAATGATGTCATCTACGCCGTGATGCCTCGAAGAGAGCATCTTGGCCTTTAATATGTTACGGCCATCCCGTCCTATGGCGATGCCCTTGTCCTTATTTGCTACTTCTACATAAGCCAATCGCTTATTGTTTTTCGTGACGAGCGTCACGTTCTTTATCGAGGCCGGCTGGAACACGTTCTCCAGGAACTCCTTGACGTCGTCGGAGTGCTCCACGATCTCGATCTGCTTTCCTATAGACTTCTTCACCCTGTTGATGTTGCTGCCCTTCCTCCCTATGGCAGCGCCCATGTCTCCCTTCTTAATGACGAATATTATCCGATCGTTCTCATCGTCGATGACGCAGTCTCTGGCCACACCACCGGTCAAGCTTTCGAAGAGGGCGATGTACCTTATCCCTTCGGTGGTAAGCTTGAACTCACTCATCCTCAATACCCCTTGATCTCCCTCAGGAGCGCCATTATCTCAGAGTCGCCAGGTTCTATTACCGCCAGAGCCGCCACCGAGAAGGGTTTTCCGCAGGCAGAGCCTAGATCCTTTCCCCTGCCCGAATAATTGTAGACTGGCACGTCGACCTTCTTCAGCTCCCTAGACACCTCCTCTGGACAGTCGATGGCGTTGATAACCAGCTTAGCCTGCCCGCTGGCCCCTGCTTCCACAGTTAGATTTGAGCCAAGAATAACTTTACCGGTTCTTATCGAACTTCTGAGCGCTCTATCAATGTTTATCATCCTTTTACCTCATCGTTTCGCGACTAATTGAACATCGCCCGTTCCCAGCTGTATCGGCTGGCCTACTATGACGTTCTCAGTTACGCCCCTGAGATCGTCCACGTCTCCGCGAACTGCAGCGTCGAGTATGTGGTTGACGGTAACCTCGAAGGCGGCCCTCGCAAGAACGCTGGCCTTCTCTCCAGAGACGCCGTGACGCCCTATCTGCTTGACCTCGCCGTCGCAGGTCATGATGTCTGCCACCAGCATGATGTGCCTCACGTCGACGGAAAGACCCTGTTCTCGCAACGTGTCGGTGGCCTCGTTTATTATGGCGTTTCGGGCCGCCTCTATTCCCAGGACATCGCCGATCTCAGTTATATTATTTGTTTTCGTCCTGGTGGGGTCGACCCCCTCGAACTGGATGACATCCTTCAAGGCCGAGCCCTCGGTGTAGAGGACGTACTCGTCGCCCTCCTTCCTGATCACGACCCTGCTTATGCCCTCAATCCCCTTGAGAGAGATCTTCTTGATCTTTTCGACGAGCTGTAGAAGATCTCGGTAGGATGGCTCGGGCGGCGTCATTATGATCTGGTTTCCATGCTGTTCTGCGGATAGCTTCGTCCCCTCGGCGAGCCTACCCGCCACCTCCTCGGCGGTGATCTTTCGCTGAATCAGGGCGTCCTCGTTCAGCTCGATCACCACGTTCATCTCCGCAAGGTCGGTAGCTATCGACCCGAGATGGAGTATGCTGGTGGACTCGATGCTCCAGGCAACCTCCCTGGCGATGTCCCGGTCGAGGGCGTAATCCTTCTCCAGGCGGACCGTCATGGTGGGGGTGCTCGGGATCTTTCTTGCGTCCACGATCTCTATCAGCCTCGGAAGGCCGAGGGTGACGTTGATCTCGGCGACCCCCGCATAGTGGAAGGTTCTCATGGTCATCTGGGTGCCGGGCTCGCCGATCGACTGGGCCGCCACGACCCCCACCGCCTCGCAGGGCTCGACCTTGGACCTCTCGTAATCGGCCACCACCAGGTCTGCTATCTCCCGGAACACCTCCTCGACGATCTCGACCTCTTTCAGCTCGTCGCCGAGGGCTTTTTTTATGCTCTGCGGCAAGGGGAGATTCTCGATCTTTTTGAGGATCTCCTTTTCCGATAGGCTCATGCGTCCTCCTTTCTCAGCACCCTCTGGACTATCCGGTGGACGTTCTCAGAGCTTGCGTAATCCCTCTTCGAGGCGTCGACTCCGTCCTCGCCGTAGCTGAACTGGACTATTATGCCCCTCGTCTCCTTGACGGTCCCGTCGTACTGGACCTCCAGGTCCTGGAGGGCGTTGATCAGCCTCCTCTGAAGGTAGCCGCTCTGGGACGTCCTGATGGCCGTGTCGACTAGCCCCTCCCTTCCACCTATCGCGTGAAAGAAGAACTCGGTGGGGTTGAGCCCCCCCTTATAGCTGGACTGAACGAAACCGTGAGCTTCAGCTCCAAGGTCCCCCCTCCTGAAGTGGGGTAGGGTTCGTCCTTCGTAACCTCGCCGGATCCGCTCGCCTCTGACGCTCTGCTGACCTACGCAGGCCGCCATCTGGGTCAGGTTGAGCATCGATCCTCGGGCTCCGCTGACGGCCATCACAACGCCGCTGTTGTCAAGGCCGAGGTACCGGCCGGCGATGGAACCGGTGCTGTCTCTCGCCTTTCCGAGGGTCTGCATTATCCTCATCTCCAGAGTCTCGTCCAGGGTCCTTCCGGGCAGGGGCTCTAGCTCCCCCGCCTGGTAGGCCTTGATGAGCTTTGTCACGTTCTCCATTGCGGCGTTCAGAACGTCCTGGATCTGGTCCTCAGCCTCTTTTGGGATGTCCTCGTCGTCTATCCCGAAGCTGAAGCCCGCCAGCATTATCCCCCTGATCGCCATCTGGGTCATGCCGTCGATGAAGCCTGCGCCGATCGTCGGGCCATACTCCTTGATCACTCTGTCGGTGATCTTGCCCTTGAAGGCCCCCACCGCCGCGGCATCGATGGTGCCGCTTGCGATCTCGCCGTCGCGAATGACGACGTAGGCGTCGTCATCGCACTCCTCCCCCTTGCACTGGTCGCAGTTCTTGCAGAAGGACGCCTTGAAGTTGAGGTTCAGGCCTTTTGGGAGAATGAGGCTGAACATCTGCTTTCCAGTCCAGTAGGGCTTGCCCTCCTCGTCGCGTCCCGTGGGATCGGGAATCTCCAGGTGATGGAGCTTCTTTAAGACCTCCATCACCTCGAGCCGGTTGATCCTTCTGTCACCGTGCGTCAAGAGGAAGTTGCCGGTGACGTAATCGTGGATGCCGCCGATGATGGGGCCGCCGAACCGAGGCGATAGGATGTTCTCCTGGACCCGCATCAGGATCTCGGCCTCAGCCCTGGCCTCCTCTGTCTGGGGGACGTGGAGGTTCATCTCGTCCCCGTCGAAGTCGGCATTGTAGGGCGGGCAGACCGCGGGGTTCAGCCTGAAGGTCTTGTAGGGCATGACGATCACCCTATGGGACATGATCGACATCCTGTGAAGAGACGGCTGCCGGTTGAAGAGGACTATGTCCCCGTCCATCAGCTGCCGGTCGATCTTCCAGCCAGACTCGAGCTGTTCGGCCACCTCTTCAGAGTTTCTGTCGGTGATCTTGACACGTCTCCCGTCGGCTCTGGTGACGTAGTTCACGCCCGGATGTTTATCTGATCCCCTTCTCACGAAGTCTCGCATCACCTCGACGTTCCTCGAGTTGACGACCAGGGGCACCGAGAGCTCCATCGCGATCTCCAGGGGAACTCCAACCTCGTTTATGCTGAGGTTCGGGTCTGGCGAGATCACAGTCCTGGCGCTGAAGTTGACCCTCTTGCCCGAGAGGCTCCCTCTGAACCTCCCCTCTTTTCCTTTCAGCCTCTGAGATAGGGTCTTGAGAGGCCGGCCGCTCCTGTGACGGGCCGGGGGAACCCCGGATACTGTGTTGTCGAGGAAGGTCGTGATGTGGTACTGAAGAAGCTCCCAGAGGTCTTCGATGATCAATTGAGGCGCGCCAGCCTCCCTGTTCTCCTGGAACCGCTGGTTGATCCTGATGATGTCCACCAGTTTGTGGGTGAGGTCGTCCTCGCTCCTCTGGCCGCTCTCAAGGGTGATCGATGGTCTCATCGTCACCGGGGGCACCGGTAGAACCGTGAGAAGCATCCACTCGGGCCGCGCTGTATCGGGGTTCATCCCCATCACCTTGATATCCTCGTCGGGGATCTTCTCGAACCGGTCCCTTATGTCTGAGGGTGTGAGCTTGTGGCCGTCCTCGACGTAGGCGAGAGGCCTCTCGAACTTGATCTCCAGCTGGGGCGCGCCGCAGTAGGGGCAGACCTTGTGCTTTCGGGCCTCGCCGAATACCTTGTTCACGACGTCGTCGGTGGGCTGGCCGAGCCGGACGAGGGTTTCGATCTGCTCGATGTACATCCTCTTCTCGTTCTCAAGGAGCATCAGCCTCGAGCAGTCCCTGCAGATTCCGCGGAGGATCTTCCGTATGAGCTTTGCAAAGCCGACGTGAATCACGGGAGCTATGAGGTCGATGTGGCCGAAGTGGCCTGGGCACTCGCCGGGCCTTCCGCCGCAGCTCCTGCACCGCAGGCCCGGGTCGATCACCCCAAGCCGCGGGTCCATCAGGCCCATCTCGATGGGGAAACCGTCGTCGTCGTAGGTATCTGCGGTTATGATCTTCACCACGCTCATCCTCCGGAACTCCTGGGGAGAGATGAGCCCAAAACTAATCTTACCAATTCTCTTCGGGACGGTCATGTTTACACCTAAACTGCGTCCTCCAAAACCAGCCTGGGGGCGACGCCGAGGGACTTTATCTCGTCCAGCAAGAGCTTGAAGGCGTAGCTCATCTCCACTGGGTAAATCTCGGTGTCCGAACCGCAGACCGAACAGTAGTCGACGTTCCTGCGCTTGTCGTGAATTGCGATCATGCCGCAGCGGCTGCAGACCAGCTCCGTCACCTTGTCAGACTCGTCGACCAGCCTCTCTTTGAGGGCCAAAGCCGCGCCGTGGGCTATCAGGACGTCGCGCTCCATCTCGCCGAACCGAAGACCCCCTTCCCTGGCACGACCCTCTGTGGGCTGCCTGGTGAGAACCTGGACGGGACCCCTCGACCTCGCGTGCATCTTTCCTGCCACCATGTGGTAGAGCTTCTGGTAGAGGATCACACCGACGAATACGTCGGCCATGATCTGCTCGCCGTTGATGCCGTTGTACATCACCTCTCTTCCGGTGTGGGAGAACCCGAACTTGGTGAGGGCGCTCCTCATGTCCGTCTCCTCTTCGCCCAAAAATGCTGTGGCGTCGACCAGCCTCCCCTCGAGAGACCCCATCTTGCCCCCGATCATCTCCAGGACGTGACCCACCGTCATCCGTGAGGGGATGGCGTGGGGGTTGACTATCAGGTCGGGAACCTGGCCGGTCTCGGTGAAGGGCATGTCCGCGGGCGGAACTATCAGGCCGACGACGCCCTTCTGGCCGTGTCGCGACGCGAACTTGTCCCCAAGCTCTGGAACCCTCTGGTCTCTCGTCTTGACCTTGGCGAGCCGGTTTCCGTTGGAGGACTCGGTCAGGATCACCGTGTCCACCACGCCCTTCTCGTTCGACCTCATGGTCACCGAGGTCTCGCGCCTCTGCTGGGGCGTGATCCCGAACTCCGTCGGCTCCTCCAGGAACCTCGGCGGCGATGTCTTCCCGATAAGAACGTCGTTTGGCGCCACCACGGCGTTGGGGTTGACGAGGCCGTCGTCGTCGAGCTGGGAGTAGGCCTCGGTGCCCCTCGCACCCCTCACCTCCATGTCGGGTATCTCGAACTTGTCCTCCTGGCCTCCGGGGTATTTTCGCTCCTCGGCCTCCGATACCCTGAAGAAGTGGCTTCTGCCAAGGCCCCGCTCAATAGATCCCTTGTTTAGGATGAGGGCGTCCTCGATGTTGTACCCCTCGTAGACGAGGACAGCCACCACGAAGTTCTGGCCTGCGGGCCTCTCGTCGAACCCGAGGGCGTCAGCGGTCCTGCTCCTGCATAGAGACCTCTGGGGGTAGTGGAGGTAATGGCTTCTCGTATCGGGCCGAAGCTTGGTGTTGGCCATGGGGGTTCCAAGGCACTGCTTGATCATGCCCGCGCCCATGGTGTTTCTGGGGCTGGCGTTGTGCTCTGGATATGGAACGAGGCCCGCACAGATCCCGAGGATCATGGAGGGGTCGACCTCGAGGTGGGTGTGCTCTGGGGTTATATCCTCCTCCCAAATGGCCACAAGAGCGTTCTCCTCCTCGGCGGCGTCGAGATACTCGACGAGCCCCTCGGCCACCAGGTCGGAAAAGGCGATCTCGCCGAGACGGAGCTTTTCTATATGCTCTTCGGTGACGAGGGAGGCTCCGCCCTCCACGACGATGAGGGGGCGTCTCGCTCTGCCGGAGTCGGTGTTGATCAGAATCTCGTTCGTCCTCGCGAAGTAGGAGACGTTGATCTGGTTGCTTATCAGGCCGCCCCTTCTGAGCTTTCTCATGTGCTTGACGAGCTCGTGGGGGTCGGAGTTGGTCCCCATGAACTCCCCGTTGACAAATACCCTGGCACTACTCAACGCGACCACCCACTGCAACGACCTCCAGGTCCAAAAGCATCTTCTTTACGTCCTCGTAATCCTCTACCCCGGTGGAGAGCTCCACGCCCTGGGCGAAGTTCTTCACAAGTCCACAGTTGGGACCTTCCGGCGTCTCGCTGGGACAGATCCTGCCCCACTGGGTGGGGTGAAGGTCTCTTGCCTCGAAATGGGGCTGGGACCTCGACAGAGGGGATATTACCCTTCGCAGGTGGCTGAGGGTAGCCATGTAATCGGTCCTGTCGAGAAGCTGGGATACGCCGGTCCTGCCGCCGACCCAGTTTCCCGTGGCGAGAGGATGGATCATCCTCTCGGTGAGGACGTCCGCCCGAACTGTGGTGATGACGTTCAGCTCGCGGTTTCTCATGCTGGCCCGCTCGAGCTGGTACTTGATGTCCCTCGTAAGCCTGCTGAAGGCAACCCTGAAAAGGTCCTCCATTAGGTCTCCGCTCAGCTTGAGCCTCTTGTTGGCGTAATGGTCCTTGTCGTCCTCGCCCCTCTTCCCCAGGGCCAGCTCGAAGCAGGCCTCGGCCATCCTCGCAAGGAAGAGGCCTTTGGCATACCGGTCACCCTCATCAACGCCGATGTGGGGTAGAAGGTACCTGTCCAGGACGTAGGCCGCTCTCTTCTTCTGGTACTCTTTCGCCTGGCCCGCGGCCACCCGGCCACCGATCTTCTCCATGGCCTCCTCCTTGGTTGCGACCTCCGCCTCCTCCAGGTTCTCGAGCATGAACTTTATGATCTCCGGGTTGTCGGAGACGGCCTGGACGATGTCCATATCGGTCTCAAGTCCGAGGGCTCTTGCGAGGGTGACGAAGTTGAGCCTTCCGCTGACGGAGGGGAAGGATACCTCCAAAATCGACCTTTTGCCACGCTCGACGATCACCAGGGACCGATATCCCTGCCTCTGGGAGAATACCTTGGCCACCTCGATGAAGGCGTCGTACCTCTGGTTGTACTCCACCAGGATTTTGTTGGGAGAGAGGTCTTCCAGGGTCATTATCACCCTCTCGGACCCGTTGACCACGAAGTAGCCGCCCGGGTCGAGGGGGTCTTCCCCGTACTCGATCATCTCCTCGCGAGATAGGCTTGAGAGGTTGCAGACCTTGGACATTATCATGATCGGGAGCATCCCTATCATCGCCTCTACCGGCTCCTTTTCTGTCTCTCCCTGAACGATCGTCATCTCCAGGCGAAGCGGCGATGCGTAGGTGAGGTTTCGAAGCCTCGCGTCGTTCGGGTAGAGCCTCTCCACAGAGCCGTCGGCTTCGGTGACCGTGGGCTTCTCAACTCTGATCGCGCCGAGCCTGACGTAGGTATCCTCGATGTTCGTCTCGATGGTCCCCACTTCGTCGATCACCTTCTGCAGACCCCGGTCTATGAAATCGTTGAAAGAGTTTATGTGATGGTGGACCAGCTTATCTTTCGTAAAATAGGCCTTGTATAGAAGATTTCTGTCAAGCAAACCGTAAAACACCTCTTAGTCAATTACCAGTCTGTAAAAGACCGACTCTCCTGATGTGGGACTTTTCCTGATTATCTTAATCACGTCACCCACCTTTCCCCCGATCTCCTTCACCACCGGATCTGTGATGTGGATCTTTGGCAACTGGGCAGAATCCACGCCGTAACTCTTCAGCATCTCCTCCGACTCTTCGGGAGAGAGGAGGATGTGGGCTGGAACCAGGTCATGATCCTGCAGCGCAAATTTTTTCATACAGCCACTTCCCAGAAATAAGCGATAAGCGGGCTCGAAGGGATTTGAACCCTCGACCACCTGGTATCTTCGTTCAAAAAACTTAAAAGCCAGACGCTCTGCCTAACTGAGCTACGAGCCCTCATGAGCAGATCAGCCCATACCACTATCTAGGAGATGGTCATCCGACATAAAACCTTTTCGCCTTCCGATCAGATCTTCTCGAGGACGATGGCCGCGATCTCGTCGCCGACCTCCATGGTCGTCGAGCTGCCGCCCATGTCGTATGTTCTGACCTTTCCCCTCTTGATGTTCATCTCGATGGCCTTGATCACGTCCTCTGCGGCCGCGCGCTCCCCGATATGCTCCAGGAGCATCGCCCCGGCCCAGATGGTGGCGATGGGGTTGACCTTGTTCATCCCCTTGTACTTGGGCGCGCTTCCATGGATCGGCTCGAACATGCTCGTACCCTCGGGGTTTATGTTGGCTCCGGGCGCAAGGCCGAGGCCCCCCTGGATCATGGCGCCGAGGTCTGTGATGATGTCGCCGAACATGTTGGGGGCGACGACGACGTCGAACCACTCCGGGTTTTTGACAAACCACATGGTGATCGCGTCGACGAAGTTGAAGTCGGTCTCGACCTCCGGGTATTGGGCCGCAAGGCTCTCGAACTCCTCTCTCCAAAAGCCGTAGATGTCGCTTAATACGTTCGCCTTGTCTACGCTTGAAAGGTGCTTTCTCTTCTGCATGGCGAGGTCGAAGGCGTACTTGATGACCCTTCGGGTCCCCTCCTTCGAGATCATACCTATCTGGTAGGCGATCTCGCCGCTGTCGGACTCGACGTCCAGGCCGAACTTGACGTTGTAGAGGGTCCGGACCACCTCGAACTCGTCGCGACTCTTCCCCGCTTTCGCCCTGCTGCCGATCCCGATGTAGAAGTCCTCGGTGTTCTCCCGAACCACGGTGAAGTCGATATCCTTCGGGCCCTTGTCTTTAAGAGGGGTCCAGACCCCCTCCAAGAGCTTGACGGGTCTCAGGTTCACGTACTGGTCGAAGTAGAATCGCATGGCGAGAAGGACGCCCTTCTCCAGTACCCCCGGCTTCACTCTCGGATCGCCTATGGAGCCGAGGTAGATCGCCTTGTACCGGGAGAGGTCTTTAAGGGTCTCCTCGCTGACCAGCTCTCCTGTCTTTAGGTAGTGGTCTGCCCCCAGGGAGTACTCCGTCCATTCGATATCAAAACCGTACTTTTCCGCCGCGGCCTCTGCGACCTTCATGCCCTCGGCCACGATCTCAGGTCCTATTCCATCGCCAGGAACAACGGGAACTTTGTACTTCAAGCAGACTTCACCATCCTTTTAGTGTACTCGACAAGGCCCCCCGTCTCCACGATCTCCTGGAGGAAGGGCGGCAGGGGCGTAGTCCTGTAAGACTCGCCACGGGACCGGTTGTATATGACCCCCTCATCGGCATCGATCTCCAGGGAGTCTCCATCGCCGATCCTATCCACATCGGCGCAGACGAAGAGGGGCAGGCCGATGTTGATGGCGTTTCGGAAGAATATCCGGGCGAAGGATTTGGCGACGACGGCCTTCACCCCCGCGCCTTTGAGACCAAGAGGCGCGTGCTCTCGCGAGGAGCCGCAGCCGAAGTTCGTTCCCGCCACCACGAAGTCTCCGGCCTCGACCTTGCCTGCAAACTCGGGTCGCACGCCCTCAAAGACGTGCTTTGCGAGCCCCTCGGGGTCGTTGATCACCAGGTAGCGTCCGGGTATGATCGCGTCGGTGTCGATATCATCTTTAAACTTCCAAGCTCTGCCTGCCAAAAACCATCCCCCAGCGATAGTGGACTACTTAGCAATACCAACGTAGTATATTAAGGTGACCGTTCGGAGGCCTACCAGCTCGCCGTTTTCGTCCAGGTTCGGGACCGGCTGCAAATCAATCTTTGATATCACCTGCCTCGCGACGCCCAAAAGGCAGCCCTTCATTTTCCCCTCAATTTTCTCGCGCATCTTGCACCACATCTCCTCAGAGGCGTCCTGAAAAATCTGTTTTATTCTTCAGCAGTCCGAAGAACAGGAAGAGGGCCTTTGGCGACCCATCTTACCAGCAGCTCCTCGAAAAACTAGTTTAAAAATTGTGAATTTAAACTATTTAAATTTTCTCCTAATAGGAACCGTGCCGCCAAAAAGAGATACCTCCGCTATTTGAGCCACCCGGGAAGGAAATGAGGCGTTAAAACCGTACTATTATTGGAGGAGAAGGAGGGAGCCTTCGAGAGCAGACCGCACAATATATAGCTCTTGGAGGGCCAGGAGGAATGAAGCTCAAGTTTGATGGTGATTCTGTTGAAGGCGATTATGATCTCTGGACGCACCCTCGGCCAGGGTGCGAGCTGCGAGGCGAAGATGTCGCCCGAGTTCTTCAAGGCCACCTCTTTCTGCACCCTATCCGAAGAGGACTACCGATCCCTCGGCATATCCGAGGAGGGGAACGTCCTGGTTAGGACAAAGTTCGGAGAGGTCGTCGTATCGGCCAAAAAGGACGAGGGTCTGCCCCCAGGAGTTATCTTCATACCGATGGGACCCTGGGCCAACGCCATCGTGGGACCCGAGACCGGCGGCTGCGGAACGCCCCAGTTCAAGGGAGTCGAGGCCGAGGTGGAGGGAACAAAGATGCCAGTGAAGGACGTCCGCGAGCTATTTGCCGATTTGAAGAGGACGGGGGGTGAGGCGTCTTGATGGCAGAAGACGTCCTCTGTCCCTTCTGCGGCTGCCTCTGCGACGACATAAAGGTCGAGGTGGAAGAGGGCCATATTGTCGGCGTCAAGAGGGCCTGCAAGCTCGGATCGAGCAAGATTCGGGGGCACGAGAGGACGAAGGCCCCAATGGTTAGGGAGGGTGGGGAGCTTGTGGAGACGACTTACGAGGAAGCCTACGACCGGGCCGCCAGAATCCTAAAGGATGCGAAAAGGCCCCTCCTCTACGGCTGGTGCTCCACGGTCTGCGAGACCCACAAGAAGGGAATCCTCCTGGCGGAGGAGGTGGGCGGGGTGATCGACTCAACAGCCACCGTCTGCCACGGCCCCTCCATCATCGGGATCGAGGAGAAGGGGCTTGCAGGATCGACCCTGGGCCAGATCAAGAACAGGGCCGACCTGATAGTATTCTGGGGCGCTAACCCTGCCGAGGCCCATCCGCGCCACACCCAGCGCTACTCCTCAAACTCCTCGGGCATGTTCACTCCCGAGGGAAGGAAGGGGCGAAAGGTGATCGTCGTCGACGTCCGGGAGACGAGGACCGCGAAGAACGCCGACAAGTTCCTTTTGATAAGGCCGGGGACCGACTACGAGGTGATAACCGCCCTTCGGATGATCGTGGCGGGAAAAGGCGAGATCATCCCCGAGATGGTGGCGGGGGTCGCCAAGTCCGACCTCGAAGAGGCTGCAGAGATGATGAAGGCAGCGAGATTCGGCGCCATCCTCTTCGGCCTCGGAATGACCCACAGCCGCGGCCGGTACAAGAACGTCGACAACGCCCTCTCGCTGGTGGCCGACCTGAACGGCTTCACCAAGTTCGTGGTGATGGCGATGAGGGGCCACTACAACGTTGCGGGCTTCGGCCAGGTCTGCGCCTGGGAGACGGGCTTTCCGATGGCCGTCGACTTCTCCAGGGGCGCGCCCTACTTCAACCCCGGCGAGACCGCTGCCTGCGACCTTCTTGCGAAACGGGAAGCCGACGCCATGATGGTCGTCGCCGCAGACCCGGTCTCCAACTTCCCTAGGGCGATCGTCGAGGGGATGGCCGAGATCCCGGTCGTTCAGATCGACCCGTTCCCAAACCCCACGACGCTTCTTGCGGACGTGGTGATACCGAGCGCCGTCTGCGGAGTCGAGGCCGAGGGGACCGCCTACAGGATGGACGGCCTATCCCTGCGGATGAAGAAGGTCATCGATTCCCCCTATCCGACGGACGAGGAGATCGTACAGAACATTCTGGATCGAGTGAGGAGGCTCGGCGATGATAATTAAGGGTGGTTTCGTCTACGATCCCGCAAACGGGGTCCTCGGCGAGGAGATGGACATCTCCATCGAGGACGGCAAAGTCGTTGAAAAGTCCAGTGGGGGCGATGTGATCGACGCCCGAGGGATGCTGGTGATGCCCGGCGGTGTCGACGCCCACGCCCACATCGCCGGGGCGAAGGTGAACACAGGAAGGATCATGAGGCCGGAGGATGGAAGGCGGGGGATCGAGCCTAGGACAAAGCTACTTCGCCCCTCGACCGGCTACACCGTCCCCAACTGCTACGCCATGGGCTACCGGTACGCCCGCTTAGGCTACACCACCGCCTTCGAGGCGGCAACGCCGATCCTCGAGTCGAGACACACCCACGAGGAGCTGGAGGAGATCCCCATCGTCGACAAGGGGGCCCTCACCTTATTCGGCAACAACTGGGAGGTCTTGGAGTGCGTCCGCGACGGCGACCTCGATAAGCTTGCGGCCTTCATCGCCTGGGGCCTGCGGGCAAGCCGTGGCTACGGCGTCAAGGTGGTGAACCCCGGTGGTGGCGAAGCCTGGGGCTTTGGCGGAAACGTCAAGGGGATCGACGATCCGGTCCCGAACTTCGGCGTGACGCCCCGGGAGATCATAAGGAACCTGATGAAGGCAAACGAGATCCTGAGGCTACCCCACTCCGTCCACCTCCACACAAACAACCTGGGCAAGCCCGGAAATTACGAGACGACCCTGGAGACCCTGAAGGCCGTTGGGGAGATCACCGCCGCCCGCGACCGGCAGGTCCTCCACGTGACCCACATGCAGTTTTCCGCCTACGGCGGGACCGGCTGGCGCGACTTCGAGTCGAAAGCCCCCGAGATCGCGGAGTACTTCAACCGCCACGACCAGTTCACCATGGACATGGGACAGCTGATCTTCGGGAGCGCCACCACCATGACCGCCGACGCGCCCCTGGAGTACGGGAACGCGCGGCTCCTTCACGCCAAGTGGTCCAACCACGACATCGAGCTTGAGGAGTCGAGCGGTGTCGTGCCCCTCGTCTACGCTAGGAAGATGCCGATAAACGCGATCCAGTGGGCGATCGGCCTGGAGCTCGCCCTTCTGACGGAAAACCCCTGGCAGATGATCATGACAACAGACCACCCCAACGGCGGCCCCTTCGTCAACTACCCGGAGGTAGTCGCCCTCCTGATGAGCCGTGAGAAGAGGGATGAGGAGCTGAAGAGCCTGCACGAGCTCGCCAGCAAGAGGTCGTCGCTTCCCTCGATCGAGAGGGAGATGGACTGGAACGAGATCGCCATCGTGACGAGGGCGGCTCCCGCCAAGATCCTGGGCCTTCCGGAGAAGGGACACCTGGGGATCGGGGCGGACGGGGACGTCACCGTCTACGACCTGAACCCAGTCGATGTGGACCCCTCGAAGGATCACAAAAAGGTGAAAGATGCTCTCGCCAAGGCCAAGTACACCATCAAAGGTGGAGAGGTGGTGGTCAAGGACGGTGAGATCACAGCCGTGCCCCAGGGCAGAACCTACTGGGTCGACGCCTCGGCCCCGGAGGAGCATGTGGCGAGGGTCCAAGCGGATCTCGTCGAGAAGTTTGCCAAGTACTACAGCATCCAGATGTCCAACTACATGGTCCAAGACGCCTATGTCACCCATCCTAGGGTTGTCAAGGCGGGGGTGATCTAGATGAGAGAGATCAAGGTAAAGCCGCGACGAGAGTTCCGGATTCCGGTGGAAGCGGAGAAAATATGCCCCGACGTCTTCGCCGCCCTAACCTTCGAGGAGATCGGAAAGCTCGAGGTCTGGGAGGGGAACAGAAAGGTGAACCTCTCTGACCTCTTCGAAATCTCAGGCGACGGCAGCACCTCCAACCCCGAGGAGACGCTGGTCAGGCTTTTGGGCGACTTCTCCAGGGTGAAGCGGGTCGGTGAGAAGATGTCCTGCGGGACGATCGCGGCCGAAGGCGACCTTGGGATGCACGCCGGAAACGGTATGGCTGGCGGCGAGATCGCGATAAAGGGGCGGGCCGGAGACTGGCTCGGTCGGGAGATGCGCGGCGGAAAGATCACCGCCAAGGGCGACGCCGGCGACTACGTCGGCTCCGGATACCGCGGCGAGACCTGCGGCATGCGCGGAGGCGAGATCCTGATCGAGGGCTCGGCCGGTGACTACCTCGGCGAGCACCTCTGCGGTGGGACCATCACCGTCCGAGGGAACGCCGGCGACTTTCCGGGGATCGCGAACCGGGGAGGCGTGATCACCATCGGAGGCGACGCCCACCTTCCCGGAACCGAGATGGCGAGCGGCACCATCACCGTCAAGGGAAAAGCCAGGGTCCTTCCGTCCTACCAGTACCAGGAGACGGTTGAGATCGATGGGCTGAGTCTCAAGAAGTTTTTGGGAGATCTGGTGGATAATGGAAAAGGTGAGCTGTACGCCGCATCAGTCGAGGACGGAGGAGCATGACAGTCAGCTTGATAAGTGAGTACCTCTCTAGGTCGGTACTGAGGCCAGGATCATTTTGAGGTGCTTTGAATTGATCGATCGGAGCAGAGTTTTAGAGATTTTAGACGGATACGACCTTAGCGACCCGCTGATCGGCGTGGTCGCTTCTCACTCGGCCCTGGACACCTGTGATGGGGCCGTCGAAGAGGGATTCAGAACCCTAGCGGTATGCCAGAAGGGGAGGGAGAAGACCTACGCCAAGTACTTCAGGACGAACAGGGTCAACGGCAAAGTCGCAAGCGGCGTCGTGGACGAGGTCCGAATCCTCAACAGGTTCAGTGACCTGATACGGGGAGAGCAGCAGGACGCCCTGATATCGAAGAACGTCCTCTTCGTTCCGAACCGGTCCTTCACATCCTATTGCGGGATCGACTCGGTGGAGGACGAGTTCGAGGTGCCGCTCCTCGGGAGCAGGAACCTTCTCCGGTCCGAGGAGAGGGGAGAAGAGCAGGACTACTACTGGATCCTCGAAAAGGCGGGCCTACCCTTCCCCGAGACGGTGGAGGCTGAGGAGATCGATGAGCTTGTGATGGTGAAGCTTCCCCATGCCGTCAAGACCCTGGAGAGGGGCTTTTTCACCGCCGCGAGCACCGACGAGTTCAGGGAGAAGTCGGACCTGCTGCTGAAGCAGGGGGTCATCGACCAGGACGGCCTGGACCTGGCGAGGATCGAGAGGTACGTCATCGGCCCCGTCTTCAACCTCGACTTCTTCTACTCGCCGATATTGAAGCAGATCGAGCTTCTCGGCATAGACTGGCGGTTCGAGTCGAGCCTCGACGGCCACGTGCGCCTTCCCGCACCCCAGCAGCTCACCCTCAACGAGGCCCAGATCAGCCCAGAGTACACCGTCTGCGGCCACAACTCAGCAACACTTCGAGAGTCGCTCCTGGACAAGGCCTTCGAGCTTGCAGAAAAGTACGTTGAGGCGACAAAGGAGCACTACAACCCCGGGATCATAGGTCCCTTCTGTCTTCAGACCTGCGTGGACAAGGACCTGAACTTCTCGATCTACGACGTCGCTCCGAGGATCGGCGGCGGCACCAACGTCCACATGGCCGTCGGCCACCCCTACGGAAACGCCCTCTGGAGGACGAACATGAGCACGGGCAGAAGGCTGATGCGAGAGGTCAAGATCGCCCTGGAAGAGGACGCCCTCGGAAAGATCGTAACCTGAATTCGACCCGAATTAGATCCAGCATGACTGAAATGGAAATCGTCCCGGAAGATTTTCCGAAGAAGATCAGAAAGACCCTGGTGGATCTGGGGCAAGCCGGAGAGGCGCCAGTAATGGCATTTCCGGCCGTTCCCAGGAGGTACCAGGACGAGAAGGCGATGGCC
Source organism: uncultured Methanotrichaceae archaeon (assembly GCA_964572505.1). Classification (GTDB taxonomy): domain Archaea; phylum Halobacteriota; class Methanosarcinia; order Methanotrichales; family Methanotrichaceae; genus Methanocrinis. The sequence goes on from CAZNGI010000036.1 coordinate 18,541, forward strand.
TTCGCGAGGATCGGAGCCTTCGACGAGATGAAGATCTCCTC
>CAZNGI010000037.1:0-1765 GCA_964572505.1 uncultured Methanotrichaceae archaeon
TGGATGGCCCCCTCAGCCAGAACTTGTAGAACAGGGTATCTCTCTCGGGGTCGGAGGCCGACGCCGTCCAGACGACTCTCGTTCCGGTCGTCTGGGGGCTCCCCCTGCTCGGCGAGAGGGCCGTCATCGCCGGAGGTTGGTTGATCGGCGCGGGTGAAATCAGCTGGTATCCACCGTATCCCTTGGAGCTGTCGTATCTGGCCGCTGATTCGTGCCTTCCGTCCCGGACGTAAACGTATACGTCGTAGAGGCCAGCGTCACCCGGACTCGAAGACCAGGTCCAGGTGCGGCTGGTGCTCCAGTCCCTGACTACCGTCCAGGCGTTTCCGGTGGATGGCCCCCTCAGCCAGAACTTGTAGAACAGGGTATCTCTCTCGGGATCGGAGGCCGATGCCGTCCAGACTACGGTTGATCCCGTCGTCTGGGGGCTGGGCCAATTCGGCGAAAGGGCCGTGACCACCGGAGGCTGGTTGATCGGCCTGATGGCGATCAGCTGGTAGCCCTTGTATCCTGTGCAGCTGTCATAGCGTCCTGCTGGCTGGTGTTTTCCGTCCCTCACGTAGACGCAGAAGTCGTACTGGCCGACGTCCCCGGTGCTCGTAGACCACGTCCAGGAGTTGCTGGTCGTCCAGTCCCGGACCACCTTCCAGAGGTTCCTCGTGGAGGGTCCCTTCATCCAGAACCTGTAGAGGATCGGGTCCCCGTCGGGATCGCTCGCCGATGCCGTCCAGGTCACCGTGGTCCCGGCGATCTGGGGGCTGTACCTGTTAGGGGTGAGGCCAGTGACCACTGGGGGCTGGTTGGGTGTCGGTGCGGGGTTCACAGTGAAAGGCACGATCTTGTACGCGTCCCAGCTGTCGGGCCCCGCGTGCTTTCCGTCCTTAATCCAGACGTTGATCTCGTAGTCGCCTTTCTGGGTGGGCGCCCAGTCCCACCAGTTCTTTGTACCCCAGTCCTGGACCTGTTGCCAAGCTCCGCCTGTAGACGGTCCTTTCAGGAAGAACCTGTAGTACACAACGTCCCCTGGGTTTGGGTCCGTCGCATCTGCAGTCCACCTTACGGTTGTCCCCACGTTCTGGGGGCTGGCTTTGTTCGGGGTCAGTGAGTTGAACACAGGCGGCTGGTTTGCTTTAGTCACGACGAAGTCTGTGACTTTGTAGTCGTCCCAGCCGTCGGTCCCAGCATGTTTTCCGTCCCTTATCCAGACGTTCACTTGGTTATTTCCGACATCGGAGTTAGTCGTCGTCCACGACCATGTGGGGTTTGTGCTCCAACCTCTCTTCTCAGCCCAGTTGTTTCCGGTCGATGGTCCCTTGAGGAAGAACCTGTAGTATATGGGGTCGTTCTCGTTATCTGTAGCGCTGGCGGTCCACAGAATCGCGGTTCCCGCATTCTGAGGGCTGGCTTTGTCCGGGACGAGGGAGTTTGCCACCGGTGGCAGGTTCGGTCCCATGACCAGGAAATCAGCGACCTTGAAGGAATCGTAGCTATCAGTACCAGCATGTTTTCCGTCCCTTATCCATACGTTGATCTGGTTGCTACCGGTTTCTGCCGCATTTGTCGTCCATGTCCATGAATTGTCCGCGCTCCAGTCTCTCTTCGCTGCCCATTGGTTGCTGGTCGATGGTCCCTTGAGCCAGAACTTGTAGAGGGCCGTGTCGCTTTCGGGGTCTGTTGCGCTGGCGGTCCATTTGATCGATGTACCCGCATTCTGAGGACTTGCTTTGTCCGGGATCAGGCTGTTTGCGATCGGCGGCTGGTTTGG
>CAZNGI010000037.1:1865-18466 GCA_964572505.1 uncultured Methanotrichaceae archaeon
TCTGAGGACTTGCTTTGTCCGGGATCAGGCTGTTTGCGATCGGCGGCTGGTTTGGAGGTGCAGGTGACGTCACTATGAAATCCGCCACTTTGAAGGAATCGTAGCTATCAGTACCAGCATGTTTTCCGTCCCTTATCCATACGTTGATCTGGTTGCTACCGGTTTCTGCCGCATTTGTCGTCCATGTCCATGAATTGTCCGCGCTCCAGTCTCTCTTCGCTGCCCATTGGTTGCTGGTCGATGGTCCCTTGAGCCAGAACTTGTAGAGGGCCGTGTCGCTTTCGGGGTCTGTTGCGCTGGCGGTCCATTTGATCGATGTACCCGCATTCTGAGGACTTGCTTTGTCCGGGATCAGGCTGTTTGCGATCGGCGGCTGGTTTGGTGCCGCGATGATGAAATCTGCGACCTTGAAGGAATCGTATCCGTCTGTTCCCGCGTGGTTTCCGTCTCTTATCCATACGTTGACCTGGTTATTTCCAGCATCGGAGTTCGTCGTCGTCCAGGCCCACGTTGGGGTCGTGCTCCACCCTCTCTTCTCCGCCCAGTTGTTTCCGGTCGACGGTCCCTTGAGGTAGAACTTGTAGTATACGTCGTCGTTCTCGTTATCTGTGGCGCTGGCAGTCCACATTATCTGCGATCCTGCGTTCTGAGGACTTGCCTTGTCCGGGACCAGGCTGTTTGCGATCGGCGGCTGGTTTGGTGGTGCAGGTGAAGTTACTATGAAGTCAGCCACCTTGAAGGAATCGTAACTGCCCGGACCTTCGTGATTTCCGTCCCTTATCCATACGTTCACCTGGTTGCTGCCAGCGTCGGCCGGATTTGTCGCCCATGTCCAGGTGTTGTCCGCGCTCCAGTCTCTCTTCTGGACCCATGCGTTGCTGGTCGATGGCCCCTTGAGCCAGAACTTGTAGAGTATCGTGTCGCTTTCGGTGTCCGTCGCTCCCGCTGTCCACATGACCGACGTACCTGCATCTTGAGGACTGGCCGTGTTTGGGATTAGGGAGTTTGCCACTGGCGGCTGGTTTGGAGGTGCAGGCGATGTCACTGTGAAAGGGACTACTTTGAATGCGTCCCAGCCGTCAGGTCCAGCGTGCTCACCATCCTTTATCCAGACGTTCACCTCGTAGCTGCCTTGCTGCGATGGTGTCCAGTCCCACTTGTTGCTGTTGTTCCAGTCCTGCTCAAGCTGCCACTCTATGCTTGGCGAGGGGCCCTTGAGGTAGAACCTGTACGAAATGGGATCGCCATCAGGGTCCGTGGCGGTGGCTGTCCACGTTATAGTAGTTCCGACGTCCTGCGGGCTGGCCTTGTTCGGAGTGAGATCTACAGCGACTGGCGGATCGTTGGCCACCGCCGCAGAAATCGCGAAAGCTCCAAGAATCAATAGCGTCAGAGCTAATCGTAACGCGTTCTTGCAACTGCGTTTTATGAAATCACCGGAGGCGTTTTTTAATTCGACCTCGGCTTTCTCCTTCAATGAGGGATCTTTCATCTCGAATACCTCTCAGCCTTCGACCAACAAATTCATTCTAACAAATTCATTCTCTGACCGAAATCGACGATTTGTGATTTTAAGTATCTATTTTTCACATCAGAGTCTCGTCGGGGCCGGATTCTGAGCCCTCGTTTCACGTGAACGAGATGTAAGTCGCGTATAGATATGCAATTTAGTAAGTCTGTATCTCATGGCAATAAAGTTTGTCGGATGACGGAACCCCGAATGGGAAAGAAAGCTAAAACCGGTTCGATCGAGGTTGAATCGCCAGCGGCTTTTTGATGGGTGTGCTGCGGCGGTTTGACCGACGGCTCATCCAAGTAGAATATCCCATTCGGGGCCGAGCCGCAAAATTGCAAAAACGAAAAAAGATCAGGCGAAGGGATGTTTCGCCGAGTCCTTCTTCGCGAGCGCCTCTTTCACAGTAGGCTCGCCCTTCATCGCCCGCTCGATGGCGAGCTTTGTCGCCCTGTAGTTGTACTCTTGGACCTTCTTTCTGTCTTCGGCGTCCCACTCGATGAAGACCGAGACGATGATCAATAGGTCTTCGGCATCCGCCACGGGGATCGTCCCCTCTGCCACACAGTCCATCACGGCCTTTGCCACCGCCGTCTGGGCGGGGCCGAACATCAGAAGGGCCTGGCTGGCGCTGTTGATCGTCACCTTGTTCACCATGAGGGTGGCGGGCTTTGGCTGAAGGTTCGGCTCCAGGACCGCCAGAAGCGGGGTGTGGCCCATCCTCGGCGAGGCGAGGGCCGTCACGAAGGCCTGCTCAACCGCGCTTCCCTTTCTTCCGATGACGAGGTCTATGTGGGCGATCTCGGGCCCCTCTCCTATAAGCGCCTCTCCTATGAGGGCGTTTTCGAAATGATGAGTCATGTTTCTATCTCCCCGGGACTGACTTGGAGATCAGTCTCATCAGACCTATTCGAGATGATGTTTTATATATTTTCTCTATTTTCTCAGGAGAGGCTCGTCCCGGACCGTTGGAGTGATAAGCCGTCAGAGCCGATGGTCCAATTGTTCCGGAGGATGAGTCGATCGATGAAGAACGTCGCCTGGGCCGTCACGGGTGCCGGCCACTACCTGGCCGAGAGCGTGGCGGCGATGAGGGAGATTTCGCGAGAAAACAGGGTCTGCACCTTCGTCTCCAGGGCCGGAGAGGAGGTCGCGAGGATGTACGGCCTCTTCGATCAGCTGTCTGAGATATCGGGGGGCGGATACCTGGAGGAGATATTTCTTGAGCGGGAGGAGGGTGCGAGCAGCCCCAAGACCGGCCGGTTCATGATGAACAGGTTCGACCTTTTGATCATAGCTCCCGCCACTGCAAACACCGTCGCCAAGATCGTCTGCGGCATCGCCGACAGCCTGCCGACGAACGCGGCGGCCCTCGCCAACAAGGCGGGAGTTCCCGTCTACGTCCTCCCCACCGACGTCCAGGAGAGGGCCGAGACTGAGCCCCCTTATACCATCGACAGGGATCTGTGCAGGCGGTGCGAGGTCTGCGAGCCAAAAGAGGCCTGTCCAAAGAGGGCCATCGAGGAGCAGATCGATCTGGTGAGGTGCGACGGCTGCGGGATCTGCAGGGATCTATGCCCCTACGGCGCCATAAGGAAGGCGACGATCTCCGTCACGACGAGACCCCTGGACAAGGAGAACATCGAGCGGCTGAGGGCGATCCCCGGGTTCACCGTCCTTGAGGGTCCGGAAGATATCGGAAAGCTGGTCTGATCAATTCCGACCGATCCCTTTTGAACGATCCGTTCGGAGCGATCTGTTCGATCGATCTGTTCTGGACGAGATGTAAGGTTTATCATCTATCATCTGAAATCCGAAGGCAAATATAAGTCGAGGAAGTCGAGGCGAGAATGTTAGTGCTGGTAGTAAACAACTATGGTCAGTTCAACCACCTGATCCACCGAAGCGTAAGGGACCTCGTCTCCGCGAGGATGATCTCCAACCAGACTCCGGCAGAGGAGATCGAGGCCGACGGCCTGATCCTAGGCGGAGGCCCCACCCTGGAGCGGGCCGGAAACTGCTCTGAGTACCTGACGAAGCTTGACATACCGATCCTCGGCATCTGCCTCGGCCTCCAGGTGATGGCCGAGACCTTCGGGGGAAAGGTCGAGAAGGGCGCCATCGGCGGGTACGCCGAGGTCGATGTCGAGGTGCTGGAGGAGGACGAGATACTGAAGGGCCTCCCTCCGAAGATCAAGACCTGGGCCTCTCACGCCGACCAGGTGGTGTTGCTCCCACCGGACTTTCAGGTTCTGGCGAGGTCTGAGGTTTGCGAGATCGAGGCGATGAGGCACCTTGAACGGCCCCTTTACGGAGTCCAGTGGCATCCTGAGGTTGTCCATACCGAGGGCGGCACTCAGCTTCTAGAAAATTTCCTTGAAGTATGTCGGGGATAGGCGGGCCAGTCGACCCTTCCGGCATCGAGGAGATGCTGGCGGACCTAAAGCTTCAGCTGGAAAGGGCTGAGAGCTTATTCGCAGGGACCATCGCCCGCGAGATAATGCGGATCGGCTTTCGGTGCAGGCGGTGTGGCGACTGCTGCCGGGGCGAGGAGAACAGCGTCGCTCTCTTCCCCTTCGAGATCAGGAAGATCATGGTCGAGGCGGGCGGCGAAGGCTGGCTGGAGGTGGCCGAGCCACCCCCGGAGGGCGAGTGGGACTCTGAGGGGAACTTTCACACTCTGGAGTGGCGTCTTGCAAAAGCTGGCCGGGACTGCAAGTATCACTCGGAAGAAGGGTGCAGGATCTACGAGGCGAGGCCCCTTCTCTGCAAAACCTACCCCTTTTACCTGGAGGATGGCCGTCTACGCTGGTCCGAGTGCCGGGGGCTCGGAGGCCCGATCGGCCTCGAGGAATCCAAAAGGCTCGCCGAGCTTCTCAAAAGAAGGCAGATCGTCGAGATCAAAGAGGCGATCGATCTTGTCCGAAGGTACGAGGACTTCGAGAGGGGCGAACCCTCGCCTCACGGCAAATGCGTAGTCCACGACAGCGAGGGCGAGCACGAGATCGAGTGGTCCGAGATTCCGGGGGCTCTCGGAAGGCGGCTTCGGCAATCTCAGAAATGGTAAAAACGTCGGATGCTATTCTTTCGCCGCTAGTGGAAACAATTCTCTTAACTTCTCTTCGGCAGGATCTATAACACACTCTTTGAGGTTTGCGAGGAGCATTTCTTGGTTGTCGTATCGGTACGTTTCCAGTACTTGGTTGGAACATTTGATGCTGTCGAACATTCCGTATTCTTCTTCTGAGCTAAGAATCAGAGGCTGAACCGGAACAGATGGAAGCTTGGGAACGATACGCTCTAGTTCTGCAGGAATGCTCTTCGCATCTGTGATATCTGCAATGATAAACTTGGATATGTGGGCCAGAGTAGAAACCGTTTCGGCTGTATTTCGGCGGGCCGGTTTCTCGAAATCGAACATAATGGGCAGATAGTCGCGCCTTCTCAGTTCTTCCCGGATGGCGTCCAAGACTGTTTTTCGTTCTTCTTTGAAACTTCCCAGAATGAGCACCGCCTTTTTGGCTATTGTGTCGATCACGTCTCGTATCCTTGGGTTGTGAAGTAGCAGATATATGAACTGAGCAACTTCGAGATTATCTACGGTAATGATCGGCTCATCATTACGAGTGATGATAAGATTGGATTGGTCTTTGGGTATGCCATCTAATCTCCAGACAGAAATCCCATATACCTTACAATTTGTAAGTACAGCGTCCGCAATTTTTGTCTCAACTAAATTGGCACGAGTCAGGTCAGCTTCATTCAGTTTAGCCCTGCTCAGGTCAGCTCCGTCCAGGTCAGCCCCAGTCAGTTTAGCCCCACCCAATTTAGCCTCAATCAGGTAAGCTCGAATCAGTTTAGCCCTAGTCAGATTAGCTCCAACCAGGTCAGCCCCATCCAGACTGGCTATAGTCAGTGAAGCTCTGGTCAGGTCAGCCCCAGTCAGTTTAGCCCCAACCAAATTAGCCTGAATCAATTTAGCTGCACGCAATTCTGCTCTGTTCAGGTTAGCCTTTTCCAGGTTAGCCCCGCTTAAGGTTTTCCCCTTCAAGTCAGCCCCATCTAAGTCTGGGATTATCTCTGGATTAGCTTCCCTCCATCGATCCCAGACGTCCACCCCCTCACTGAGAATCCGGAGATGCTCCTCATTCGCCAATGGGCCAACCCCCACGGAACGCCAACCAATAGCCCCCGATAAGGCCGTTCACCGACCCTCTTCCTGGGCCTCGTACTCCATGGTGCCGATGGCGTGCTTGAAGACGATGATCTTCTTTCCCTTCCCGACGTCCAGGAGCAGCTCGTAGTTGTTGTGTGACTCAAGTTTTGCTATCAGGGGTCTTCCGTCCATCAGCCTGATCGTCACCTTCTGGCCCACGGCCCGAGGGATGAACTGCTTGGTTTTGGGCTTTGCCGTCTCCTTTTTCGCCTCTTCCTCTCCATTGTCCAAGAACTTCATTTTTCAGCTCCTAAAAATTACGAATCGTCCCATCGAGAAGGCTCCTGCCCTCCTCCGACCGAAAGAGGGGTGGCTCCCAGTCCTCGGCGATCCTCTTCCTTCTGCCCCTCACCTTTTCCTTTCCAACCCTCTCTTCGCCGCCCTCGCCCGCTTCCGCTTCTTCCTCTGCCATCGGGCCCTCCCGGCGGATCAGGATGCCTCGCCTCTGCCAGGCCGGGCTCTTGGCAAGGTTTGTGCCCCTTTGAAAGAGCATCTCGTGGATCTCGGCCTCCTTCATCCCCCGGAGGCGTCCCATCGCCCGGTCGGGGGCGAGGCCGTCATCGATCAAGGCGTAAAACCCGTAGGAAAAGACGTGGTTTCTCCAGGCCTCGTCCTGCCTTCCGACAAAGTAGTCACCGACCTCTTCGGGGCAGAGGGGGATCGACCTTGCGTCCATGGAGACGGCCTTTGAGAGGTTGAGGGAGAGCAGGCCCGAGAGGGACCCCGCCACCACCGAGTCGATCTTCTCGAGGCGGCCGTTGAAAGGTGCCTTCGGGAAGAGGAGGTTGATCTCGTCGGAGAAGGTGAAGGCGAGAGAGGGAGCGAGGCCCGACTCCTCGACGAACGCCCTTGCGGCCCTCGCCATCGCCCTTGCGAAATCAAGGTCGTAGGGCTTTTTCGCCTCCTTGAGGAGCTTTCCAAATCCCCTGCCGTCGGCCCTCACCACCAGCGGGGCGCGGACCCTGAGGTCGGCGTAGACCTCCCGGCCGTCAGCCTTTCTTGTCATCGCTGTAAGGCATGGTGCCGAAATGCTTGGTGATTATGATGTCTCCGACGGCGGTGACGCCCTTGTAGGGTATTATTATCCCCCTCCCCTTGAGGTCGAGGAAGGACTTGTTCACGTTTCCGAGAGCAAGGCCGCTCACCTCGCCCACATCCGGATCGAGCACCACGTCGTCGACCCTACCGACGAAGATTCCCTTCTGGGTGTAGACGTCCTGGTCCAAAAGTGCTGTAATTTCGATGCGCATCTCGTCCCCTCCTTCCGGGTTGTTGCTCTCATATCATAAATCTTGTGATCAGTTCGGCTCAGAAAAACGTAATAAGCCCCGGATCCAAGCTCTGAGTCAGACCAAATCTCGCCGATTGGGCGAATTTTATGGAGGGAGATTTTTACGATTGTGGGCATATCTGGCAGTCCAAAACGAGGGGGAAACGCCGAGCACCTCCTCGACCAGGCTTTGAGGATCGCAACCGAGCGGGGCTTCAGGACCGAGAGGCTTCTCTCTTCCGAGCTTGAAGTGGGGTTTTGCACTGACTGCGGCGAGTGCGGCCGGAATAGGCCCTGTCCCATCGATGACGACATGGCCCGCGTCCGCGAGACGCTGGCGGCTGCCTCGGGGATAATCGTCGCATCCCCGGTCCGCTTCGGCAACGTCACCGGCCAGCTCAAGGCGGTCTTCGACAGGACCCTTCTCTTGAGAAGGCAAGGCTTCGTTTTGAAGAACAAGGCGGGCTGTGCCATCGCCGTAGGACGGTCCAGGAACGGGGGCCAGGAGAAGACGATCGAAGCGATCCAGACCTGGATGCACATCCACGGTATGGTGGTCGTCGGCGACGACAATCACTTCGGAGGAATCGCCGTAGAGCCTGCACAAGAAGACGAGGCTGGCCTTGAAACGGTCCGGGCCGCAGCAACGAAGCTCTGCGACGTTCTTGATCTGATGCAAAAGAGGCAGGGATCCTGCTGGATCGGATGATCGATCTTTGAATGGTGAAAATTGGGAGAGGAAATGCCCCTCCCAACACCCCCTTCAATTATCCTCCCCTCCCTTTGGGGAGATCATCATCATCATCTTGAGGCCGGGAGGAGAAGATCCTCCCGGCGTCGGTTTCCCTTCAGTCCCGACTTCTCAGACGGAGTTGTTTTATCATCATCATCAATTTCGGAGCATAATCGGCTGAACCGGCCGATCGCTCCGGTTCTGCAATCTCACCAGGTTATGGTGAAGTCTCTCACCTGGTAGCTGTCCCAGCTCTCAGGTCCCGCGTGCTTTCCATCTCTGATCCAGACGTTCACCTGGCTTGTCCCGACGTCCGATGTGGTTGTCTGCCAGGTCCACTGGTTGCTCGTAGTCCATCCTGTCATGTCCTTCCATGCGTTCACTGTCGATGGTCCCTTCAGCCAGAATCGATAGTAGACCTGGTCACCCTCAGGATCGCGAGCGTCGGCGGTCCACTTGATCTTCATCCCGGCCTTCCTGGGACCTTCCTTGTTTGGCGCAAGTCCCAAGGCTGTAGGCGGCTGGTTTGTCGCCGGGGCGTAGCCGATCACCGTAAAGTCTCTCACCTGGTAGCTGTCCCAGCCGTCGGATCCCGCGTGCTTTCCGTCCCTTATCCAGACGTTCACCTGATTTGCCCCTACGTCCGATGGAGTCGTCTGCCACGTCCATCGGTTGCTGGCGGTCCAACCGGTCACGTCCTTCCAGCCGTTCCCCGTCGAGGGGCCCTTTAGCCAGAATCGGTAGTATATCTGGTCCCCCTCGGGGTCCCTCGCCCTGGCGGTCCACGTCACGGAAGACCCTGTATTCTGGGGGCCCGCTGGGCTTTGACTGAGCTCCGATGCCGTGGGCGGCTCGTTCGCCCTTGGGAGAGTTACGGTGTAGTCTCTGATCAGGTAGCTGTTCGACCCGTCGGGCCCCGCGTGGTATCCGTCCTTGACGCTGACGCAGATCTGGCTGGTCCCAACGTCGGAGAGAGTGGTACTCCAGGTCCATCGGTTGCTGGCGGTCCATCCGGTCATCTCCCGCCAGGCCCAGCTGGTGGACGGCCCCTTCAGCCAGAACTTGTAGAGAAGGGCGTCCCCGTCGGGGTCTGTCGCCCTGGCGGTCCAGGTCACGGAAGATCCTGCAACCTCAGGGCCCGATCTGCCCGGGGAAAGGTCGGTCGCCACCGGGTGCTGGTTGTACCAGCCTCGGTTGTATCGGGTGCTCCACCTGGCGCTGGACGTCCAGAGGCCGTCGCCCGCGGGCGGCTCCTCCGGCCAGAAGTCGTAGCAGATCCTATCATGATAGTAATATGCACCATCAGGCCCAGGCACCGGCATATCGGACCATACGAAAGATGAATGGCCCATGCCGGAGCCCGAGGTCTGAAACGTCACGGTCCCCGCGGCGGTGGCGGATGATACCGCCGTCGCCAGGATAATCGCCAGCAAAGAAATGGTCCCCATTATGTAAGGAAGGTTCTCCTTGACGAACGCTTCCTTTGAGAACCTCATCAGGGACTCCTCCCCCAGTTTTGTCGTAACCAACCCCCCAACCATGCTCAAATCACCTACGATGTCTTATTTCATTCACAGCAAACCTTTCCACCACTCGAAGCCTGGTTAGGCAAATTTAAATACCTATTTTTCATATTGGGCCCCTGTTAGTCGCTTTTTGGTCTTAAAAAGTTATGTGAACCGCCTGTGAATCTCATGTAGACGCCCGGAGGGGCGAAGTTTGCAAGGCCGGGCGAGGTGGGGGATATTTACAAAAAAAGATAATTACCACGATTCTATCAAACAAATGTTTTTTTATACTATAGTTGGCTTAGTCTTAGATGGATGAGACTTCTGGCGATCTTCGTCGCGGTTCTGCTGCTTTACTCCAATCTTATCGTAGCCGTCGGCTCTCCAGGCATAGACTACGGTCTTGGGAAATCCAAATACGGCATCGCCACGACTTCAACTGAAAATGCCTTTCACGGTCCACACTCTGTTACGCTGTCTGTTGAAGAGATCAAAAAATATATCCGCCTTATGATATATCTGGACGATCCTCTACCACTAGAAGAAGTGGACGATTTCTGCATGCAGATGCTTCCCCTCAATGGTGCTGGAGATATTGAGATCAGATTATATCTCGACGTCAACGGTGATGGAAAGTACACAAGCAAGAAATCTGCTGGAGATAACTGGATCAAGTCCAGAGCAAAAATTTGGGACGAAATTAACTCGTCTGAATCTGAATGGTCAGAACTCAACGCCTTTGATTCCCGGTTCGTATACGCGGACAGGAACAAAGACGAAATCGGCGATTTGGCTGGATGTCAGGATCATTTCGGCAGTGCCGGCGTTGTGAGGATCTGGATAACTCTGTATGGAATGGGCGATACTGGTGGCTCTTGCCTCATCGACTACTTGAAACTTGGTGGTTATACTTTGAGCTTTGAGCCTTTCGAGGATCAGGAGACGAAAAAAGGCAAGCCCAGAAGGATAAGCCAGGGCGGCAAGATCACCTACACCATAACCTACGGAAACGATATGACTGTGCCCCTGACCAACTTCGTGATCGTGGAGGATTACGACCCCAGGATGACGCTGCTGTCGGCAGACCCGCCGCCAGACCCGGGGACTAAGAACGTCTGGACGATCGGGAACGTTTCTCCGGGCTGCTACGGCCAGATCGTCCTGGTGATGAAGATGGTGAAGCAGAACTTCGTCGCAGACGTGAACGGGCGCGTCTCGGGGAACGGCTTTGTCTCCGTCAGGCGGAGGTTTACGACCGAGAGGAGCCCCCACCTGATAATCAACCAGGTCAGGATATCCTGCGACCAGTTCGAGAGGAGGGGGAGGGTCGAGACGCCGGTGAGGCCGGTCGTCGGGACCACCCTCAGCTTCTCGGAGCACGGCTCTGGAAGCTACGATTCCGAGGAGGTCTTGAGCTACAGGTCCAGCCGGATGAGGATGGGAAGGGAGTTTGACGCCGTCCAGGCCCCTTCGGTCCTCAACCTCTCTTTTGGTCGCGCCCTCGACTACAACTCGAGCTGGTATGCAAGCCACCTCTGCATGGACGAGAAGAGGGGCTCGATCATAAGGGAGCAGTACTTTTACGCCGACCGGCTGAACTGCACGGGCCAAGCCGAGGTCCGGAGCACCAGGCTCATCCTCGATTCCGAGTCTAACTTCAGCGGGATGGCGATATACGAGATCGAAAGCCACACCAAAGAGAGAGACGCCCTTTTGACGAGCGTCTTTGAGGGGAGCTATTCCCTCAGAAGCGGCAGCGAGGTGTATAAATGAATATGCAGGAAGGCAGATCACCAAAAGAGCAAAAGGGACGACGGATGAGAGGGCGGAGGGAGATGCCCTCTCATCTCAATAGGAGGTCTGGCGATCTGTAGTTTCCCACTCCCCTTCCCGCTGAGAGAACCTACCACCCGCTCCTTTAAATGATTATTTTTCATGTACGGTTCACGTTGGGCTCATCTGAAATCGCGGCTTGCGATAACCGCAAGCCTATTATTCTCGAAACCGGCCTCAGATCTTTATGGGTCTGAACGTCCCCAAGTTTATCGATGAAGCCATAGCAGAGATTCGCCGCCAGGTGGAGGGAAGAGCGATCATCGGCCTATCAGGGGGCGTGGACAGCTCGGTCTGCGCCTTTCTGGCCCGCGAGGCGATCGGAGACCGACTGCTCCCGGTTTACGTGGACAGCGGGCTCATGCGGCTGAACGAGTCGAAGAAGATAACCGAAATGTTCTCAGACTTCAATCTTATCACGGTCCATGCCGAGGACAGGTTCCTGGGTGCCCTTGAGGGCGTTACCGATCCCGAGGAGAAGAGGAAGGTCGTGGGCGAGACTTTCATCCGGGTATTCGAGGAGGAGGCTAGAAACGTCGGCGCCGAGTACCTGATCCAGGGGACCATATACCCCGATCGGATCGAGTCCGAGGGCGGGATCAAGTCCCACCACAACGTCGGCGGCCTTCCCCTCAAAATGGAGTTCAAGGGGATCATAGAGCCTCTACGCGACCTTTACAAGGACGAGGTCAGGGATGTCGCCAGGGGCCTATCTATGCCCACCGAGATATGCGAGCGGATGCCCTACCCAGGCCCCGGCTTATCCGTCAGGATCCTCGGCGAGGTTACGCGGGAGAAGCTCGAGGTCGTGAGGGCCGCCAACGCCATCGTCGAAGAGGAGCTGAAGAGCTTTCTGCCCTGGCAGGCCTTCGCCGCGGTCCTGGGAAAGGCGACCGGGGTCAAGGGCGACATCAGGGCCTACGGCTACGTCGTCGCGGTGAGGGCGGTATCCTCGAGAGACGCCATGACCGCCGACGTTCTGGAGCTCCCCTGGGACGTTTTGAGGCGGATATCCCACAGGATCACAGGGCAGATCCCGGAGGTGTCGAGGGTCGTCTACGACCTGACGCCCAAGCCCCCGGGAACCATCGAGTTCGAGTGAAAAATCAATATCATAGGACGCCCTTGGTGCTGAGGACCTCGGTCCCCTCGACCCTTTTCGCCTCTTTCAGGGCGAGGCCCAGGGCCTTGAAGATGCTCTCGGCCTTGTGGTGGTCGTTTTCGCCCTCGAACTTCACGTTCAGGGTGAGACGGGCCTCCTCTGCCATGGCCTCAAGGATCGTCTTGACATCTTGGGACGCCGAATCTCCGATGATCTCGTTTTTGAACTCGCCCTTCATCACGAGATAAGGCCTGCCGCTCAGGTCCAGGGCCGCCTGGGCCAGGGCCTCGTCCATGGGGACTGCGGCCCAGCCGTACCGTTTTATTCCCCGCTTGTCTCCGAGGGCCGTGGCCAGGGCCTTACCCAGGGCGAGGCCCAGGGCTCTTGTCCTCTGGGGCGAGAGCCCTCCATCGGCCTTCGCCAATAGATCGATCTCGCTCATCCTCGCCAGGGCTTGAAGCATGTGGTCGAGAAACCCCGATCCGGAATCGAGATCCACCTTGCCCTTTCCTTCCAGATTCAGCTCAACTCTGGCCCTCGCGCCCCCGACTTCAGATCCTCCATTCCCCTTCCTCATAACATCACCTATACGCATCCTCCACAAACCCTCGACAAGTCCACATGGACCCTCCACGAACCCTCCATGAAGCTCCAGATCAGGACCGGAGGGCCAAAAGTGCCTCCCTGAAGTCGAGCTTTCCCGTGTATATCGCGGTCCCGACGACGGCCCCGGCAGCACCCGCGTCTCTCAGGACGAGGACGTCCTCTACGGTCGAAACGCCTCCGGCGGCCACCACAGGGATATCGACCGCCTCGACGAGCCTTCGGGTCGGCTCGGGATCGATCCCCCTGACCTGCCCCTCGGTGTCGATGTTGGTGAATAGGATTGATCCCGCTTCCCGCTCCTGGAATAGGTGGCCAAGCTCTATGGCGCCCTTCTCAAGGTCCCTCTGCCAGCCCTCTGTGGTGACCTTTCCTTTTCTCACGTCCAGGGCCACCATCACCCTCTCGGACCCGAAGTCGCCCGCAAGCTCCGTCACCATCTCGGGCCGGGCCAGGGCCGCGGTCCCCAGTATCACCCTGTCGACTCCGAGATTGAGGAGAGATTCTGCATCCAGTCGGGTCCTGATGCCGCCGCCCACCTGGACGAATAGGTCCAGGGTCTCGACGATCTTCTGAAGGATCGGTCCGTTGATCCGAACGCCCTGGATCGCCCCGTCCAGGTCGATTATGTGCAGGGTTGACGAGCCCATCTCGACCCAGCGGAGCGCCTGGGCCAGGGGGTCGTCGAGGGATACGACCTCCGAGCCCGGAACTCCCTGGACGAGCTGTACGCATTTTCCGCCGCGAAGGTCGACCGCTGGGAAGAGATCAAAACTCATGAGAGATGGCTAGACCTTCGGAGACCTTAAATTTTGGGGCCGTCAGGTCCAGAACCGCTTCGTTCTGGCGTACTCGCGTTCCGCCTTCAGAATGTCCCGGTAGAAGTCCTCCTCGTCCCGGCGGAGGTTTCGCATGAGTCTTGCCGCCGTCTCTGGGCCCAGGCCCCGGCTTGCGAGGGTAACGGCCGCGGTCTTGCCGTAGGTCAATACGAGGTTTGCGTTCCTGTAGACCCTCTTCGTCCTTCGCCGATCCTCCGGGGTCTTCGACTCCTCAGGCTTTTTGACGACCTTGATCTCTTCCTCCTCCCAGGGCTTGAGGGCCGCCACCATCCTCGAGCCGCAGATTGGGCACTCAGGAACCTGGGGTACGTTCTTGACCATCCGCAGGGACTTCCACTTCTTGCAGTTCACGCAGAACAGGATCACCCGGTCGTTCATGATCCGATCTTTGAGAAGCTCGATCACGGCTCCGTCGGCCCGCTCCGGACTCGTCACGTCCCTTCCGCCACGTCTCCCCTCGGCCCCTATCGGGCTCGAATGGGATGTTAGGATGGAGATCTCGGCCGACCCAACCGACTGCAGAACCTCCTTTGCCCTCTCGACGTCGAGACGGTCGTGGAAGACCTCACGCATCGCCTCCTGGCCGATGACGCCGTCCACAAAGAGGCCCAGGACCCGTTTCAAGCTCACCATCTGACGGTCGATGTCCCGCCGGAGCGCCCCGAACTTCCGAGCCACGTGGACCATCCTCCAGGTGAATAAGGACGTGTTCTTGAGGGTCTTCTCCAGGATCGGGCCAATGTGATCCGGATCCGTCTCCCTGAGAAGGGCTGCCACTTCCTCTGCCATGATCGTCTTCGGCGTCTCAAGGCCGATCCTGTAGGGGTCGACGTCCAGGGCGACACTGCTTCCGAGCCTCGCCGAGAGGAGCGCGGTTATGACCCTGCCCAGGGTCTCGTTGACCTGGTGGCCGAGGCAGGCGTTCGCGGTCAGGTAGGTCCCGTCCCCCTCGACGACGATCGTTTTGTGGTCGGGCAGGGGCAGGCGAGCCTTCAGCTGGGACCTTATCATATTCACGAAGACCGAGGCAGCCTCCTCGTCTGCAGGGTACATCTCCGTCAGGAGGGCTACGGCCGCAGCCTCGCCTCTGCCGCCCTCGCCATCCCCGGCCCCGTCTCCTCCTCCACCTCCTCCCTCCAGGGATCGGGCCACCTTGGCCCTGATCTCCCCCACCTCCTGGGCCACCTCCCAGGGGACGGGGATCTCCTCACCCGACCAGGAGGGGATCTCGCCGCCCCTCTGGATCGGGGCCACCTTGATCTCGTCCTCCTCGTCGACGATCTCCACGATCTCCCACATCTCGCCCCTGGCGACGAAGGTGGCCCCCGGCTCTGCGAAGTTGACGACGAAGGCCTCGTCCAGGGTTCCGACGGGCTTTCTTCCGACGACGTCGAAGATCCTGTACCTCTTCTCGTCCGGGATCATCGAGAGGTTCTGGTAGTAGTACTGCCAGGACTTTCGCTTCCGTCGAAGGACCTCTCCATCGAAAGATACGAGCCAGTGATCGGCGATCTCGCGGGCGACCTCCTCCAGCTCAGCGAAGGATAGGTCGCGGAATGGGCGAGACCTGGTGACGATCTCAAAACACCTTGATAGGGCGATCTCGCCGAAGTCGAGGGCGAGACCAGTGAGCTGGTTTGCGAGGACGTCTTTTGGCATCTCGTGGGGCCTTGTCTCCTCCAGCTCCCCGGAGTTTGCCCTCCTGGCGATCGCCGCGGCCTCGGCGACGTCGTCGGGTCCGGTAGCGATGATAGTTCCCGCCGACGCCCTCCCCATCCCGTGGCCTGCCCTTCCCACCCTCTGGACGAGGCGCGAGACCTCCCTCGGCGAGCTGTACTGGATGACGTGGTCAACGTCGCCGATGTCGATTCCAAGCTCCATCGAGGATGTGCAGATCAGGCCCTGGAGTCGGCCCGCCTTGAAGGCCTCCTCGGCCTCGATCCTAGCCTCTTTGGAGAGGCTCCCGTGGTGGACCCCCACTTTCTCCCCCAAACGTCGGAAGCTCGACCCCAACACCTCTGCGGCCTGGCGGGTGTTGACGAAGATGAGGCACCTCTCAGTTTTGACGGCCCTTCTGATCCATCGGATCTGGGCTGCGAGCTTTGGGTCGCACTCAAGCTCTTTTGCAAGGAGAAAGTCGCCGCCCTTCGGCCGGGGAGATATCACCCTGAACCTGGCCTCCCTCTCCACGTCGGCCTGGATGATCCTGCACCTCCTTTTCGATCCCGCCAGAAACTCGGCCACCACCTCTGGCGAGCCGACGGTGGCCGATAGGCCGATCCTCTGGAACTCTCCGGCCACCTCCACCACCCTCTCCAAGACGACGGCGAGCTGGGATCCGCGCTTTGATGCTGCAAGCTCGTGGACCTCGTCGATGACGACGGTCGAAAGGCCCCGCAGGTTCTGGCGGAGCCTTTTACCCGTCAGCATCACCTGGAGCGTCTCCGGTGTCGTGATGAGAATGTCGGGAGGCCGCAGGGACTGGGCGCGCCGCTCGGCCTGGGTGGTGTCGCCGTGCCGAACGGCGACGGAAATTCCAAGCTCCTCGCCCCACCTCTGGAGCCGGGAGAGCATGTCCCTGTTGAGGGCCCGAAGGGGCGTAACGTAGACGGCGCGAATTCCGGGGTTCTGGCCGTCAGTTTCCCCAGCACCACTTCCGCCCCTTCCCTGGCCGCCGCCGCTTCCTCTCTTGTCTTTTCCCGTCGCCCTCTCGCCGGACCGGGACTTGTCCCGGAGGATCTTGTGGAATAGGGGCAGGGCTGCGGCCTCGGTCTTGCCTGTCCCGGTGGGGGCGATGAGGAGAACGTGGTCGCCGGCCAGGATCCGGGGGATCGCCTTTTCCTGGGGCGGCGTGGGCTCGGCCATCCCCTGGCGGGCGAGAAGTCCCCTGATCTCGGGCCGCAGCCTCGAAAAGGCGGTCACAAATCATAAGTTCTCAGAGGGCTAATAATAACCTCGCTTGGAGGAATTTTTGTGCAGGTGGC
>CAZNGI010000038.1:0-10903 GCA_964572505.1 uncultured Methanotrichaceae archaeon
TACTTACACACCCATATTATATAACATCAACCGGATAAACGGTCACCACCGTTTAATGCCACTTGCCCAGATGGTAAACCCGATCAAAATCGCAAACGGCATGGATGAGTTGTTATGGAAGAAAAGTTATGAAAGAGCGCCGAGGGGGAGATTCGAACTCCCGCGACCCTTGCGAATCACAAGCTTTCAGTACAGAATTCCAGGCTTGCGCCTTACCACTAGACTACCTCGGCACGATTACGACTTTTTGGACCAAAGCCTTGGATAGGTTCCCGGAGCCATGACGACCCTCGACGTCTTGGCAACTATCCCTGAGGAGGACTTCATCATATCCTCGCTCGACATAGCCGCAGCGGCCACGGCAACAGCCTCTCCTTTCAGGGTATAAATAACTACCTTCTCGCCTTCCTTGATATCCGACTCAAGCCGGAGAAGGCCCGGCGCCGCCAGGGGCGCTCCGTGACAGATGGCGTCGACGGCGCCATCGCTGACGACCAGGGACGGCATGTGCCGAAGAGCCGTCTCCACCGGCTGAATCGCCCGCCGCAGGAGGGTTTCGTCGCCGGTCTCTTTCCAGATCTCCTTTGCGTCCTTCAGGTTGTGGAGGGTCACCAGGGTCTCGTCTTCGCGAAATGGACCGCTTTTAGTCCTTCTAAGCTCTTCCATGTGGGCTCCGGTCCCAAGGGCGAGTCCGATGTCGTGGCAGAGCTTTCGGATGTAGGTTCCAGCCTCGCAGCCGACCCGCATCAATACGCTCGGACCTTCGATCTCCAGGATCTCGAGGTAGTAGATCTCCCTCATCCGAAGCGCCCTCTTGACGCTGGACTTGAGGGGAGGGCGCTGGTATATCACGCCCTGGAACTCGGAGCAGACCTCAAGAATCCTCTTTCGGGGTAGGGTCGCGTGAATTCTCATCAGGCAGACGTACTCCTTTCCCGCGCTTAGAAGAGTCTCCACGACCCTGGTGGAGTCGCCGAGCATCGTCGGAAGAATTCCCGTCACCTTGGGGTCGAGGGTGCCGCTGTGACCTGCGCTCTCGATCTCAATGATCCTCTTCACCCAGGCCACCACCTCGTGGCTGGTGGGGCCCGGGGGCTTGTCGAGGTTTATGCAGCCGAGCCTGATGTGAAGGTCGAGAGGCCGCAGGTTTGGCAGAACTCCATAAGTGGGGTCGGCTCTGCCCTCCCTTCGGACGAGAACCTCACGGACCCGATCAGAGGGAAGAATTCCTGCCATCTTCAAGAGACCTCACTGCTGCCAGGGCGATCGCTACGACCCCCTTCTCGTCCCATGTCTTCGAGTCTATGACGAGGTCGTAGACGGAAAAGTCGTTCAAGTCTATGTTGTAGTACTTCTCGTACCGTCTCGCCTCGCTCTCCTCCCGGACCCTCGACTCCCGGATGGCGTCCTCCACGAGCTTGTTCTCGCGGGCCGCTATCCTCTCGGCCCGAACCCTCCGGTCGGCCTTGAGCAGGATCTTCAGGTCGGCGTCGAGGATGTGGCCTGAGAGCCTCCCCTCGAAGACGCCTCCAGCCTCTGCCGCCATCGCCTTCTGGGCGTCGTCTATGAGATAGTCGATCTCAGGGCTCTCCTCGGCGATCCGCCCCAGCTCTCTGACGGATTTGCCGCGATCGCTTGCGATCTTTCTGAACAGCTCGCCCGAGTTGACCCAGCGAAGGTCCAGAGCCTTCGCCAGCTCTCGGGCCAGTGTACTCGTCCCGGTTCCTGGAGGCCCGCTGACTGTGATTATCATCCCATACCGCCGATGTCCAGAGCTTTCCTTATGATCTGCGATATCGGTATCGAGCAGATGAAGTACCAGTAGAACCAGTAGAATATGGGGCCGATGACGGTCTCAGCGATCTCGTGTCTCCCCCAGAAGGGGAAGTTCAGGTAAAGGGCGTTCTGATCGATGTAGAGGTAAGCCCACATGAAAAGGGGTATCGATACGATCCCGATGTAGGCCATCGGCTTCAGCTGCATCTTCATCATCTTGCTCTGATCGCCCAGCATCTCCCTCTGCTGGACCTGAAGCTGCTGCTGGCGAGCCTTGTCTCCTGCAAGCTGAGCCTCCCGAAGCTCTCGCTGGAAGATCTTCATCGTCTCCTGCTGCTTTTTGAGGTAATCCCAGTCCATGGTGTACTTCTGGATGAGGCTCGCATAAAGGCCGGTTATGGCGGCGAGGGCGAAGAGGACCATGTGGAAGGGGAGTATCTCGGGCAGCCACCCGATCGCCGCATCCATCACCACTCCCACAGTGTGCCTGAACTCCTGGCTCACCATTATCCCCACCATCAGAGCGGTTCCGACGCCCAGAAGGAGGGAGTCCAGGGACCTTGCAAGATTCCCGTTCTTCATACCGACTCACCGAAGAACTTGCGCATCATCGGATACATCTCCTGGATCTGTTCGCTGGCGATCTGCTCGTAGAGCCTGTAGACGATGCTCACCGTGAGGAGAAGACCGGTACCTCCAGCACCGCCCAAGGTTCCCATGAGGCTTGCAACGAGGGTGAGCAGGCCGATAATGACGCCGCCGATCACCGTCACCTTGGGGATGTATCTGGAGAGGAGCTTCTCGATGCTGACAGGGCTTCTCCTGTGACCCGGAACCTGGAGGCCCGAGGCGTGAATCTTGGCTGCAACGCTTTTTGCCCCCATGCCGGTGGTCTCGATCCAGAATATGGCGAAGATCACGCCGCCCACGATCAGAACGGTGGCGTCGGTGAAGACGTGGAGCCATATCTGCCAGCCTGCTATCGGCGAAATGCCGAGAAGCTCCATTCCCGGGTTGCTGCTGGAAACCAGGCTCGGTATCCAGTCGTAAGGGCTGTTTATCGGCGAGAGGTAGTACATCAGGCCGGATATCGGCTGAGGCGATGTGGCGCTCACCAGGTCTCCTGTCACCATGTCGTACCTCGATGTCGATGTGAAGGTGCCAAGGAGGCTGGAATAGGCCGTATAGACGATGTTCAGTCCGGCGGCCGCATCGGTGGTGCTGGCCGTGGTGATCGTTCCGATTTTACCCGCGAGTAGGGTTCCGATCATCTGGATGTTGGCCTGAAGAGCTCTCACCAGGATCATGGGAAGAACGCTGGCGTAGACGAGCTTGACCGGGAACCTGCCTCTTGCGCCCCTGACGGAGCTGTGGGCGAGAGGTATCTCAACCCTCGTGCTCTCCACCAGGACGACGAAGAGGATGATCACTATTGTGGATATCAGCGCCAGAACCCCACCGTCTATGAAGACCCGCTCAAGGCCGGAGGACGTGAAGACGTCCTCGAGGCCCAGAACGTTGTTTGTGAATATGTAGATCCATTTCGGGATTATCCCTATGGGCAGACCCTTGTCCCCGATCGTCCAGTTGAAGATCCCTGTAATCAGCTGCTGGCTGACTCCGGCGACGATGAAGAGACCGACGCCGGACCCAATACCCCACTTGCTCACCACTTCGTCCATGAAGAGTATGAGAACTCCGCCGATACAGATCTGGAGGAATATGATAAACGAGATCAAGCCGAGGGATACGCCGAGCGACGAGGCCAGTCCCTGATCCGGCAGGAGGTAGCCGCCCGTCACCTGGGGCAGGGCCTCTACGATGATCATGACGAAGACCAGAAGCTTTTGAGTTCCCTGGAAGACCGCCTGGTCACGCGGCTCTTTCAGGTCGAGCTTTATCAGATCGGCCCCGACAAGGAGCTGGAGCACGATGGAAGCGGTGACTATCGGCCCTATTCCCAGGAGCATCAGGGATCCGAAGGATCCGGCAAAGAAGGCCCGGTACATCCCGAAGAGGTCCCTGGATGCCGAGGAGAGGCCGAAGAGAGTGACGTTGGATAGGGCGAAGTAGAGGATGAGTATGCCAACGGTCCAGCTGAGCTTCTTCTTGAAGTGGACGTGACCTTCGGGCCTCTCCACCGCCGGCAGCCTCCTCACAAGAGGCTCTATCGCGTAGAAGAAGCTGTGCTGATTCATGATACCACTACTTCACCGCCAGCCTCTTCGATCTTCTCCCTGGCGGCAGCGGAGAAGCTGGCTGCACTGACGGAAAGCGACCTCGTCAGCCTGCCGCCACCGAGCACCTTCATCCTTCCAAGGTCGATCCGACCGTCCTCGCCTGCCATCGAATCCAGTTCGCCGACGTTGACAACTTCTACATCCTTGGCGTTGTGCTTGTAAAAGCCGTACTTGCCCATCGTCCGGCCTCGCATCATGTCCCTAACGAAATGATGCTTGCATCCTCCCGCATTGCCGCGGCCGCCTCTCGACCCCGCGCCTCTGCGGTTTTTGTGAGTGCCGCCCCCAAAGGTCCTGCTACCCCGAAACTTCTTCAGCTTGCTTTTAGGCATGGTCCTACCTCATCTTCCAGATAAGATCCGCGATCGATTCGTGGTAACCGAGCTCTCCGCCTTCCTTGACGGTCTTCTTCGTACCACGATGTCCTTTTCTCGGCGGGTGAAGCCTGAAGACCGGCTTTATGCCGACGTCTTTGAGGCTTGCTGCCCCCTGGGAGACCGCCGAGGCGAACTCCTTTATGGTCTTGTAGGAGGTGTTCTCCTTTATGAACTGGTCAGTCAAACGCTTGTTGCCGTTCAACCTGCCGCGCATCTCGAGCATCGACGCCAGAGCTTCCTCATCGATCTCTCCCCAGGCTACGTAGTCCTTCACCTTCTGGATCATGCCTCTGTAGTGCGGACTGTCCGGCACCACGACGCAGTGATTAATCCTGTGAAGTCGGAGCATCTTGAGGGTATCCTTGATACCGGGCTTGGTGTTGACGCTGCCCCGAAGTCGCACTATCGCATACATCGTCATACCCTCATGGTGACGGTATTACGCAACGCGTTGTACGTGGCCTTGGCGAAGTTGAGGGTGGTTCTGGTGTTGCCCGAGGACTTCGTCCAGACGTCTTGGATTCCGGCCATATCCATCACCTTCTTGGCGGTCTCTCCCGCCGCGATCCCCAGGCCCCTCGGGGCTGGGATCAGGGTGATCTGGACGCTTCCAGCCTTTCCCATGACCTTGAAGGGGACGGAGTGACCTTCGCCGCAGCCGCATTCCCAGCTGCCACAACCGCGCTGTACCTTTATGATGTTCAGCTTGGCCACATCTATGCCATTTCTTATGGCGGGCCCGACCTGTTTGTCTCTGCCCTGGCCGATGCCGATGTAGCCGTCCTTGTTTCCGACGATGACCGTGGCCCTGAACTTGACCCTTCGCCCCGAGTCGGTCATCCTCTGGACCATGTTTATGTCCAGAACCTCATCCTCAAGACCGGGCAGCAGGGCGTCGACCATTCCCACCTCTTTGATCGGGAGCCTTGAACGGAGCGCCTCGTCAAAGGTCGTGATCTGCCCCTCGTAAACGAGCTTGCCCAGCTTGGTCTTGGGGACCCATTCCTCTCTGTATTCCATCCTCATCAGCTCACCCCAGTATCTTCTCGCGGGCGGCCTCGAACTGAGCCGTGAACTCCACGCCCCGGTAGGCCTCTATCTTCTCGCCACGGATCCGTTCCTCGTCCGGGAAGATCTCCGGGCTGTGGGGCACCTGTATCCCGGCGTCCACCACGCCCTTCAGGGCGGAGTATATCCTGTTGCCCTTGGTGTTGGCGTGAATCCCCATGTCCAAAATCGCCTCACTCTTTCCCATCGCCTTCATCCTCTTGCCGAAGAGGAGGCCGGCCAGGTACGATGCCGGGACGTTCCCGGTGTTCTGATCATAGCCGAACTGTTTCAGCTCCAGAGAATTGACCGTGAGGAGCGTTCTGTCGCCGGCGGGCTCTGCAACGATCAGCTGCAGGGTGATGTTCTTGTTGCCCTTTCTGACCACAAGTCTCGGCTTTCTGGAAAGGATGAGCTTGTATCTGAAGTGATAATCAGTTCTGCCCTCTCTCCGCCTTCTGAAGGGCACTTTGTATCGCGGTCCGGTTGCCATCAGTCACTCCTCGTTAGACCTTTTGCTTTGATGTACGCGTTGAGATGGGCTGTGCTGCGGTACTCGCCGCCCTTTGCCTTCCGATAAAGCAACCTGTAGGTGTGACGGTCGATATCGCCCTCTTCCCTCAGCTCTTTCAGCCTCCGGCGAAGAGCCCGGATCTTGGTCATCCACATCTCTTTCCTCGGAGACCGTGCCCCCTGAGCGCCCTTTCTCCTGCCCTGACCTTTCTTGTGGCCGTAGGCCCTCTTGGCGGCTCTGACCCTGTATCTCGCGCGGCTGTTGCCCTTCTTGGGCTTGGCCTTGATGTTTCCCGCCTCGATCTGAGACCTGATGTCCTCTCTCGTAATGGCGTCGGTGATCTCGCCGGCGGCGTCGGAATCGGGGGTTATCCAGACCCTGCTCTCGCCTACGTCAAGAACGCTAGCTGCAAGCCTCTTCTGCGTTGAAAAGTTCGGCAATTCAGTCGCCTCCAGAGGTGGGGTTGAGAACCTTCAGGTTCATCTCCCGGGCCATCGCCTCGATCTCGTCTCTCTTCTTCATGCCCACAGTTCCGGCGATCCGGACAGCACAACCCTCGGCCTCCAACAGGTCGCCCGGGTTCCTCACGAGAACCTCTTTCATGCCGCAGGGATGGTATCCCCTGACGCTTTTCGGGCTCCCGTATCCCGCCTTGACGAGCTTTCCCTTGGCTGCGATCTGCTGTCTGAGTTTGTTGTGCAGGCCACGGGGCCGTCTCCAGCTGGGTGAGAGCTTCTTCTTTTTGTGTGAATCGCAACGGTTGAACTCGGGCTTCTTTTTCTTCTGCCTCGCCCGAACTTTCATCAACCTCTCAGTTTCGGAAGTCAATTCCGTCACCTCTTGTCCACCAGGTATATTCCGTCCTGGAATACTCTGATGTCGAACCCTCTGACCTTGGTCGCCTGCTCGATGTTGGCCATCGTCTGACCAACGCGTTCCTTATCGATTCCGGTGACGATCACGGTGTCGCCCTTGACCTCCACCTTGGAGTCGCCCATGATCTTGGCGGTGCGAGGCTTCCTCTCGCCCAGGAAGTTGCTGATCAAAAGCTCTCCCTTGGCGGCCTTCAGCTGTATCGGGAAGTGAGAGTAAACGGCCTTCATCCTGTACTCGAAGCCCTCGTTCACCCCTTTGATCATGTTGTTCAGGTGGGCGGCCAAAGTTCCGACCATGGACCTGTGCCGCTTCCTGGTGATCTCGGCGTCCACGACCAGGCCGGACTCGTCTTTTCTGATCTCTATACCAGGATACCAGAGTCGTCTTGAAACCGTCCCCAGGGGACCGGTTATTGTCACCGTGGCGTCGTCGCCGATCTCCACCCCGACGCCCTCTGGAATTTCTATACGTCGTGCCAACTCCTTGACCATCGTGACCACCTAATAAACGTAAGCCAAAAGCTGGCCGCCGATCCCGCGCTCCCTGGCATCGACGTGAGATACGACCCCCTGGCTCGTGCTCATGATGAGCACGCCGAAGTTCCTGGAGGGAAGGTACCTCTTCTCCCACTTCTCCAGGTCCAGGACCTGAGTGGAGAACCGAGGCTTGATCACGCCGCACCTGTTGATCTTTCCTTGCAAGTCGACCTTGAACATGCCGGACTTGCCGTCGTCTACGAACTCGAACTCACCGATGTATCCAAGATCTGCCATAACCCTAAGGGTGTTGCCTATGAGCTTGGAAGCGGGCTGGATGATGCATTCACTTTTGCCGACGTCTTCAGCGTTCTTTATGATGGACATGGCATCGGCAAGCGGATCTAAAAGTACCATTAGTCATCACCTACGAGTACTTCTCAAAACCCATATCCTGGGCGATTTCTCTGAAACACTGCCTGCAGAGGTAGATTCCGTATTTTCTGATGAGCCCCGGCTTTCTGCCGCATCGCTTACAGCTGTTTGCGCCTCTGCCGAAGCTCTTGGTATTGGTCTTCATGCTGCCTCCACGATGTCTACGCCGTATTTATTTTTGACGTACTCCGCGGCGTCATCTTTGGTGACCCTGTGCTTGGAAGCGATCTTCGTTCTTGCGACGCGTCTTCTGGCCACTCGATATCCGGGCCGCTTGAGGGCCACGGAGACGTCCATGCCGAAGATCCCGATGTCGGGATCGTACTTCATCCCGGGAAAGTCGGTGTGTTCCTCGACTCCGAAGGAGAAGTTGCCGGTATCGTCGAACTGGCCTTTGTGGAGGGCGCCTCCCGCCACTTCCAGGGCGATTTTGAGGAACTCTTCTGCCGCATCGCCCCTCAGGGTCAGCTTGCACCCGATCGGCTCGTTCTTCTTTATGCCAAAGCCCGGAAGGGTCTTTTTGGCGGTGGACCTGACGGGGACCCGGTTGGTTATCGCGCCGAGGATCGTCTCGGCGTTGACCAGCCTCTGGCCGCTCTCGCCGGTACCTATGTGGACTGTCACCTTTTCGACGCGCGGTTCCAACATGACGTTCATATCTCAGCCCCCAGCTTGATGGCGGGTTTGTCTCTGCCGATCATGAAGACGTGATCGACCGTCGTCTCGAAATCCGATTTGCCGGAGATAATCACTCTGTTGGGCCTGGAACTCCTGACGACCTCGATCTCCTTGATCGTCCCGACCTCGCCGGAGTGGGATCCTCCCACGACCATGGCGAGGTTTCCCTCTTTGAACTCGATGACGTCTGCGATCTCCTTATCGGGTATCGAGAGTATGACCGAGCTTCCTGTCCCGTAATCGCCCTCGGCGAGAATGTTCGTCCCGTCGTTGAGGTTAAGCTGCAACTTGCCGCTTCTGAGGGTCGTCTTGTTCTCGATCCTGCAGAGCTTTCGGGCTTCGCCCTTCTCCAGCTCGTGAAGGTTGAACCTGCCCTTGGCGTCCTGAAGCAGCCTGTACTTCTTGTCCAGAGCTGGGACCGATATCACGTCGAAGATTCCCACGGGGAACTTGATGTCCTTTCTAGCCTTTCCGTCGACGAGAACCCCGCCCTCGTGGAGGACGCGCTTTGCCTCTCTGGAGCTGTCGACCAGCCCCAGAAGATCCCTGACCACGACGACGAGGGGGATGCTCCCCTTTGCATAGTGGGGGCCGGGTTTGCTCTTGGCCACCCACGTGTGGATCTTCCTTGCGATCGGCCAGCTTCTGGGACTCGCAACCCTCTTCTGATGTCTGCTCACCTAAATCACCTGGAAAAGATCTTCTTGCGTTCTTCGTCGTCCAGCTCCATCTTGGTGATGACGACGTTGGAGGGCTGGACCGATCTTGGCACCTCGGTTCCGTCGGCCCGGAATACGCTCACTCCGGCGACGTGGATGGTGGCGCTCTTGAGGTCCACCTTCTGGACTTCGCCCTCGGTTCCCGCATGATCGCCGCGCATCATCTTGACGGTATCGCCCACTTTCACCTGGGCGCTGCGAGTCTTCATCTCCTCGCGAAGCTCCTTGCTCAGGGCGGCGTGAATGTACTTCTGCCGTTTGTGAAGGGGAGCGGAGAACCTCTCTTTGCGCTGTTTGCGTGGCTGTTTGCTCTTCATGGTTATCACACTATTATCGACGCGGCCGAGGCGATCTTTCCGTACCGCTCAGCCACTTCTCTGGCCACTGGCCCTTTTATCTCCGATCCCTTGGGAATTCCGGCAAGGTCGGTGATGACCGCCGCGTTGTCCTCGAACTTGACCCTCATGCCGTCGGGCCTTCGGAACTCCTTCTTCTGGCGGACGATCACCGCGGTCATGATCTGCTTACGCATCTCCGGGGTTCCCTTCTTTACGGATACCACGATCATGTCGCCGACTCCGGCACAGGGCATCCTGTTTTTAACGCCCCTGTACCTCTTCACCGATATGATCTCGAGCATCCTAGCGCCGGTGTTGTCGGCGCATTCCAGGCGCGCTCCCGCGTTGATCGGCCTTGAGATACTGGCCTTGATCCCCTTCATCTCACGACCTCCACCACGACGAAGGACTTGGTCTTGCTGAGGGGTCTGCACTCGGCGACCTTGACCACGTCACCGACCTTCGCCTTCAGACAGGGGGGGTTGTGGGCGTGAAGCTTCGACCGCCTTTTTTCGTACCTATCGTACTTCGCTATCTTCCTTTCGAACTCGCGCAGGACCACTACAGTATCGGTCATCTTGTCGCTGACCACCTTTCCGTCAAAAACCTGACCGCGAACGGAAAGTTTTCCGTGAAAGGGACATTTTGGATCGTCACAGGCCTTCTCAGGTGACTTGACGCCCAGTCCGACATCCCTCATAATTTCCACCTCGATCTCCGTATTTTTTTGTTTATCCTGTTTTCGGGTTGTGAGACTAAAACTGAGCCCTCTGCCTTCACCTTCAGGCCCTGTGACAGGGTAAAAATGAAGCAGTTGCAGGACTTGGGAACGCGCTTATCTCCACTCCTGGTCTCGATCAGAAAGGTGTTCCGGGTTTCATCAACGACCCTGCCAGATATTCCCACCTGAGAGGGGTTCGTGCCTTCGACGACCTCCACCGGCAGGCCTATCAGCTCGTGTCTGACGAGATTCTCAGGAGTCATCATCACGCTGCAGCACGCTCCTTCTGTATGGTCTTGATCCTGGCCATGGACCTCTTTATCTCCCTTATCCTGCCAGGGTTCTCCGGGGCGCCGCCAGAGACGACGAGCCCCCTCTCCCGGATCAGCTCGCTTTGGAGCGTTTCAAGCTCCTCTCCCAGCTCCTCGGGGCTCATATTCCTCAGTTCATCGACCCTGAATATCGCCATGTCAAGTCACGCTCTCGTCTCACACTTCGCTCTTCGGCTCTTCCTCGACGGCCAGCTCTTCGGTGACCGTCTCTGCAGGAGTCTCCTCTTCAGCGACGATCGGCTCCTCGGAGACCTCTTCCTCGACGGCCGGCTCTTCGGTGACCGTCTCTGCAGGAGTCTCCTCTTCAGCGACGATCGGCTCCTCGGAGACCTCTTCCTCGACGGCCGGCTCTTCGGTGACCGTCTCTGCAGGAG
>CAZNGI010000038.1:11003-16460 GCA_964572505.1 uncultured Methanotrichaceae archaeon
TCCTCGGAGACCTCTTCCTCGACGGCTGGCTCTTCGGTGACCGTCTCTGCAGGAGTCTCCTCTTCCTCGACGACCAGTTCCTCGGAGACCTCTTCCTCGACGGCCGGCTCTTCGGTGATCTCGACAGTCAGGTCCTCGACGACTATCTCCTCGGCGGGCCCTTCGGTCTCGGATTCCAGAAGCTCCTCTAGCTCGTCTTTCTTCTCCTCAACCGGAGCAAGTTCCTCGACCGGCTCCTTGGAGGGCGGGATTATCAGGAACCTGTCTGGAGGCGTGGCGTCGGGAGGTACGATCCTCACCTGGCACCCGATGGTTCCCAGCTTCTTCACAGCCACGGCGTATCCGTGGTCCACGATCTCCTGAGAGGGTTTGCCTGAATGCTTGACGTAACCGGAGAGGAACTTCTCGACCCTAGATCGGGGTCCTGTCAGCTTGCCGCTCAGGACTATCTCGCAGCCCAGAGCCCCGCTCTCCATGACCCTCCGAAGGGTGGTCTGGCCGGCCTTTCTGAAGTACCAGCCTCTCTCAAGGGAGCTGGCCAGCCTGTTGGCCACGACCTGGGCGTTAAGCTCGGCCTTGCCCACGTCCTGGACGTCTATCTGGGGGTTGTCCAGCCGGAAGTTTCGGTCCAGGTCCCGGGTGAGCTTTCTGATCAGCTTCCCGCCCTTTCCGATGACCATTCCAGGCTTTTCGGCATAGACGGTGATCTGGATCCCCATGGGGGTCCTGTTCATCATCATGCCGCCGTACCCGGCCCGACTGAGCTCCTTGGACAGAAACTCGTGGACCAGAGCTTTGGTAAAGCCGTCCTCTACAAATTTCTTCTCTACGCCCAAGTTAGCTCACCTCGGTCAATATCATCTCTATCGATACGGTCTCCGTGTCCTTGGGGGTGGCTCTGCCCATGGCTCTTGGCATCCAGCCCCTCAGGGTTCTGCCCTGCTTGGTGGAGACGTGGGTGATCTTCATCTCGGCGGGGTCAAGCCCCTTGTACTCGGCGTTGCCGGTGGCGTTGATCAAAACGCTCAAAACACCCTTGGCCGCCTTCTGGGGGTACCTGCCAGCGTCCCAGCCCACAAGGCCACGCCTGTGGGGGATCTTCTTGTTGTGCCGCTTGAAGGGCACGGGCCTCTTCAGGGCAATCACGTCTTCGAGGTACGCCCTGGCGACCTCGGCTCGCATCCCCTTGATGGCGTTGCAGATCTCCAGAGCGTGCTTGGGCGAGATGTGATGTTCTGTGCCCATCGCCCTGGACGATCGCTCTTTTTTTTCAGGGGTGATGGAATATTTCAGTCGTCCCAAAGTTCACACCTCACTTCAACGGCACGAACCTGCTCGATCGGGTGGCGCCCACGCCGGCGCTGCCGTGAGAGACCCTTCCCCTGGTCAGGGAGTACTCGCCGAGGTAATGGCCGACCATCTCCGGCATGATCTCGACCCGGTTGAAAGTCTTGCCGTTGTAAATCTCGATCGTCTTTCCCACCATCTCGGGAAGGACTATCATGTCCCGAAGATGGGTTCTCACCATGTCCCGGTCCTTGACCCTGGAGAGCAGCCTTCTGTGATCCTTGGTCAGGCCTCTCTTCAGCCTTCTTCGCTGCCTTGCTGGAAGAAGCGCCATCAGCTCGTCTGTGTTGAGCTTCTTCAGCTCCTCGACATTGAGGCCGCGATAGGTGAACTCCTCTTTCCTCTTCGGAAGCCTTGATCCTGATTTCTTCGCCAAAACAATCCCTCTTTAACGCTTTCCGGTCCTTCTGGCCGCAATGGACCCGACCTTACGACCGGGGGGTGCGTTCCTGCTGACGGTCTTGGGCCTTCCTGGATGCTGCCATCCACCGCCACCGAAGGGGTGGTCCACCACGTTCATGGCCACGCCTCTGACCCTGGGATACTTGCCAGCCTTGGACTTCATCTTGTGGTACTTCTTTCCAGCCTTTACGAAGGGCTTGTCGGTCCTGCCGCCGCCAGCGACGACGCCGATCGTTGCCATGCACTGGGGGTTGAGCCACTTCATCTCTCCGCTGGGGAGCTGGACGACGGTCTTTCCCACGTCGTGGGCTATGAGTATGCCGTAGACTCCGCTGGATCTGGCGAACTGGCCGCCGGATCTCGGGCTCGACTCGATGTTGCAGATGGGGATTCCCTCGGGGATCTCCGCAAGGGGCAGGGAGTTGCCCGGCTTGATCTCGGCGGAGGCGCCGCAGGCTATCTCCTGGCCGACGTAGACGCCCTCTGGGACTAAGATGTACCTCTCCTCATCGTTGTCGAGAACCACTCTCGCCACCGGGGCGCACCGGGCCGGATCGTGGACGATGTCCTTCACGAGGCCTCTGACGGTCTCGTCCCGGTCCACCTTCACGTGCTTGAGTTCCGCCCTGAACTTGTGAGAGGGCGCCCGATAAGTCGGGGTTCCTCGACCTCGGTTCTGTTGTATAATTCTTTTCCCCATAACCTCACCTCACAGCAGTCCCAGCGTGGTGGCCAGCTCGTTGGCGCTGCCGTCGCCGGCCAGCTTCACGGCCGCTTTCTTCTCGCCCTTGGAGGTGATCATCGTCCTTATCGAGATCACATCGACGTCGTAGAGCTCTTCCAGTTCCTTCTTGATCTCTTTCTTGTTGGCCTTGATGTCCACCAAAAACTCCATGGTGTTGTCGAAGTCGATCATGTTGGTGACCTTCTCCGTGATGAACGGACTCTTAATGACCATAGGTCTCACCCAGCCATTTCAGAGAGGATTCGGTCCAGACTGTGAGCCTTCCGGCGTGAGTTCCGGGAGCTAGAAGCTCGGCGTTCAGCCTGTCCACCGTGGTGATGTCGACGCCCGGAAGGTTTCTGGAGGCTTTGATCAGTCCACCGTCTTTGCCTGCCACTATCAGCAGGCTCTTTGGATGCTTGTACTTTCTGCCCCGCATCTTGCCTCGGCCCGCACGGATCGTTCTGCCGTTCTTGGCTCTCAAAACGTCTTCCCAAAGGCCGCAGGCTGCAAGGAACTTTCGGACCTCATTCGTCTTCTCAACGGCTTCCAGGTCGTCTTTTGCAACGACGACCGATTCGCCCGAGAATACGTGGCCTCTCGCCCTGACGAGATCCGCGTTCGCTGTTGCGGCTATCGCCGAACGGATCGCTTTTCTCCGCTCCTTGGTGTTCACCTTCTCGGTTCTGTCCGCCTCGGGTTTTGGGGGGTGGGCTCTTCGGCCGCCCTTGGCCTGGGGGACCCTGGCAGCTCGCCTTCCGTTCATGATCCTTGGAACTCTGGAGACTCCGCGGCAGGTTCCCCAGGACTGGGCAGAGGTCTTGAGGCCCGAGAGATTATTGGGACCGTAGGGCTGGAGCCTGTTGGCCTGGGCCGCCAGAACCGCCCTCTTTATGAGGTCCGGCCGAAACTCCTCGTCGAATACCGACGGAAGCTCAACCTCTCCGACCTCATTTCCAGATAGATCGATAACCTTAGCCTTCATCACAATCCCTGCTTCGAGTCTGTGCTGACGTAGAGAATCTCGGGCGTATTCGCCACGGCGTCCTTGGGTCTGACCGCGTTTCTCATCCTGACCAGCCTCTTGGAGGGGCCGGGAACGCTTCCGCTGATGATGGCGTATTCGCCACGAACGACGCCATATCCCGGGAATCCGCCATCGGGCGTGATTTCGCCGCCTTCGGATCCGATGGCCAGAATTCTCTTGTTGAACTCAGTTCTCTGGTGGTAGCCCATCTGGCCCATCAGGGGGACGGTCCACCTCACGTGGTGGGGGTGCCAGGGACCCAGATTGCCTATGTGGCGGCGCTTGCCGCCTCGGGAATGTTTCCTCTTCTGGAGCATTATACCCCAGCGCTTGACGGGACCCTGAGTTCCCTTGCCCTTGGTGATGGCAGAAACGTCGATTACCGAGCCCAGGCCGAAGACGCTGGAGATCGGCACCTGGGATCCGAGAAGCCCCTTGGCCAGCTCGAACTGGTCCTCGATGCTGCTGCCGTTTACCTGAATCTCCATCAGATCAGGGCTCTTCTTGGGAACGCCCGTCAGAAGCTTGGGGTTGGTATAAGCGATCAAACGCAATTCAGCCATCTTGTCTATTTGAGTCCCGATGTCATCGAGAGAGACGCCCCCCTTGTTCTTGGGGACGGTGATCGACCTTGCGAGGTACGGATCCAGCTTCTCTGACCAAGCCTCTCCCGCAGCCCTCACGCCGCCGTTGTACTTCTCGTAGACGCGAAGGGCTGCTATGCTGAGGGGCGGTGTCTCCAGAATGGTCACCGGCACGCTGATCTCCATGCCCTCCGTGAGGCTGTTAGGCTTGTCGTCGATCATTATGAGATGGGTCATGCCGGCCTTGTACCCGGCAAAACCGTCCATTCTGGCTTTCTCCTCGCCAGCGGCCCAGTATCTCGTCCTGGGGACCTGGCTCTTAGCCCGTTTTCGGGGGCTGAAGGCCAGCGAACCTCGCCTTGGTCGGTGTATGGTTGCCATTTAGCCCTCCAGTGATCGCATCAGGTTGACCTGGGATAAGGTGGCGAAGATCGCCTCTTCAAGCCTTACCGTTTCGGTTCCCTGATGCGGTATGGTGTTAATCACGCAACATCCTTCCATCGTTTCGCTGCTCAAGAATGCATCAACGCCGCGTGCGGGCGAGCCGAAGACCACCTCCAGACCATGCTTTCGGCCTTGACGTACCGTCTGCCTCAGGAGGTCTGGGGTCGCCAGCGTGCCCTGCCTGGACGTGGCCACGACTAGCCTATCGCTAGAGCGAACGTGTTCTTCCAGGTTCGGGATGACCTCTGTTTCGTAGCCCCAGTAGTGAGGTATCTCCGATCGGTCTACCGGCTCCGCGGCGAGGGGTTTCAGCGAAAAGACTCTGACGTTCAGGCGCTGCCCCACTTCGT
The DNA here is from genome assembly GCA_964572505.1 of uncultured Methanotrichaceae archaeon. Lineage (GTDB taxonomy): Archaea > Halobacteriota > Methanosarcinia > Methanotrichales > Methanotrichaceae > Methanocrinis. The sequence continues at coordinate 15,882 of CAZNGI010000038.1, forward strand.
ACCGCCGAGCGGTCTTGAGGGGCAATGGGCACTCAACACCTATGTCCACCCATGCGCCGTTGTCAGATCCCACTTCATCGACTACTAAACCTACTCTGAACTCGCCGACCTTGAGCGTTGAAACCTTTGAGCTTGTGGGATGATGAGCGGTGCGCAGCGGCGGCAGGATGCCGACGTACCTCAGTGCTCTTTCCCGAGGGAAGAGCCGTTTTCGGAGGTACTGGGGCGTCTCTGCGTACTGCAGGACCCGGGATATGAACCTTGAATCGTCGAACTCCGCATCGCGGTAGATGACGATCCTGTCCACCCGAAATACCGCAGCAGCCCGTGCGATCGTGCCCACCTTGAGGGTGCGTATTCGCATATCCGCCGACTCCATCGTTGTGGAGGACGGAATCAAGATGGACGTCTCGCTGCCACCGATCATCGGATCTTACCCCCAAGACCTATTCTTGATATAAAAAGGTTTGGAGAGGAAAATGAGGCCGATTTACAGGCCCATTCGCAGGCCCGGTTCAAAGCCCGTCCAGAAGCAAATTTGAGCGCCGGATCTCCCGGCCCATCTTCATCAGATAACAT
>CAZNGI010000038.1:16560-18465 GCA_964572505.1 uncultured Methanotrichaceae archaeon
CGGGTGGAGGCATGGCCCGGCCAAGGTATGGGCCTGGTCAAGGTCAGGGTATGGGTTTGAAGGTCCGAGGATCGAGGGTGAGGGCCGTCTCGCAGTAGGAGCATATAGTGTCGAGGCCCGTGCCCGACAAAACCGCCCTGTCCACCACCTCCTGGGGCGGGAGGTACTGGGTCATCTCCTCGCCGCAGAAGGGACACTTTATCTTCAGCCACTCGAGGGTGGTCAGATCCCGTATAGTTTGTATCACCTCTCCGAGAGCATCGGAGTACGTCTCTCGGCTGAACTGGATCGGCTTGAGATGCCTTATCAGAACAGGCATCTCGGCCTCCACCTCCAAAAGCGGGATCACGAGCTGGTCGATCCCGCAGGAAAAGCCGATCTCCTGGTTGACCCGAGGGGATACCACCCCGTCCAGGGTCAAAAGGGCTATGACGCAGTCCGAGTGGCGGATCCCAAACCTGATCCTCTCTCCGGGCGATATTCCCCGGGCGTGCTTGTAGATCGCAACGAAGCTCTCAAGCCCCACCCTCCACAGGGCTTCTGCAAGCTCTCGGGCCAAGGGCTCGTCCTCCTCGCTGTGGGTTATGTAGACTTTTGTGATCATGAGCGTAAAACTCCGGAGGGGTATGGTCGTGATGGGTATTCACAGTTTCTGTTGGTGTGGGGTGGAGAAGAAATGCGTGGGAATTTCAGCTTAGATTACTGAAACGTCAAATTGCAGCGCCGCACCCCGCAGCAGAGCTGCGGGGTATTCGATAACAATTGAAAAAACATAATGCAAGAGAAAAGTCAAAGAGAAATTATGAGTGGTGAGATACTGGTACCACCTGTCTCACAAATGTCGAACCCTTAGAATCTTAAGTATGGTCACGCCATGCTAAATGCAGATGGAAGCGTTTTGCTAGAGCTTCGTAACGCTTCTGTACTTCTTCGGTCATGAGTCCTTGTTTCTTAGCCGCTTTGTTGGCAAATTTGGCAGGTATTTCCGAACACGGATCGAGGAAAGGTGGCACGCCGTTCAGATGCTCGGTGAGCAAAATGCGATCGATCTTTTCTAGATCTCGTGACAAAGCCTGAAGAGCCAGCCTTCTCACTTCAACTTCGGGATCTTCCAGCTTACCGATTAGAGGTTTGACGGAACGCTCGCTGCCGATGCTGTCGAGCGCCGCTGCCACATCCCGACGCAAGTAGGGATTTGGGTGATCTAACCATTTCAGGAGCGATTCAACTGCCGCGGCGATCTTCTTGTCGCCCACGATCCAGGTCAGGAAACGCACCGCTTCTGGATCGGACTCCGATTTGCCTATAAAGACTAGGATGCGTTCGATATACTCTGGTTTCGACCACACGTCCTTATTTTTAGCAACTTTAGACACAAACGTATTATTTAGCCACCCCAAAGCCCAGGCAGCAGCGTGAGCCATAGGTGCGCTGTCTTCTAATCGGGACAACAACGCACCATGCAATGCCAGATCCGGCCATCCCTGATGATCTTCTTCGACCCTATTATTTTCAAATGCCAATATCATTACAGTAAGGGCGGCATCAATGGCCACTGGTTCGCTTCCCGTTGAGATTTTCTCTACCAGTTTGCTCAACCAAGTGTCCAACTTGGCAGGGTCTTTCAGTGCGCTCCTTGCGCTAATCATTCCACACAGGCTGCCAGTTTCGTTTCGATTTGTTGAATCACGTAGGCAAAACTCCTCAACGAAACTGGCACGTAATTGAGCCGCCCACCGTGACATAGCTATTTCCATCGCGGCAGCACCAGCGCTTGTTCTGATCACCCCTCTACCATCTTTTTTTTCTACTTGGCTGGCAAAAACTTGAAACACTTTTTGAACGGTTTCTTCGAACATGCTCAATAAAGTGTTGCGATTTGCCAGAATGGTCGACGGGCAGATA
>CAZNGI010000039.1:0-13109 GCA_964572505.1 uncultured Methanotrichaceae archaeon
GGCTTAATAATGATGCTATTTGCGGTCTATCGGCTTAACAGGGCGGCGGCGCGAAACATGCCCCGCAGCTCTGCTGCGGGGTGCGCCGTCGCCAGTTTGCCTATCTGAATATATTATTTGCCTATTGACGGACTGCTCGCAGAAGCCCAAATTGAGAAATTATCCCACGTTTCTGATCCCATCGAAGATGCCAGAGGATACCCCCAAGAGAAGATCGCTCGGAAAAAAAACGTGAACAATGGAGGGCGAAACTGGGCCAGACCTAAAAGCAGGCGCCATCCTGAGGGCGAATGACACTCCCCCGGACGTTCTATATCACCTTCAGCTTCGCCATCAGCTTTTGGAGACGCTCGACATAAGCCCCGTCGATGACGTACCTGTCGCCATCCTCCAGATGCTCAGCCTTCAAAAGAGCCCTCTCCATCACGGCTCCGACCTCCCGGAGCAGATAGTGCTGGGCCACGTCCCTCGTCACAACGTCGATGTACTCCCACCAGGCCTGGTCCAGGGCCTTCAGGGGAGCGCCCCGAACCCTGCTCTCCAACATGTGGTCGAGATAATCCTGGAGGGTGCCGATCTTGGGCCACTTGCCGTTCTGGTGCTCCTGGTAGGCGTCGCGAGCGACGCTCCCTACCCGATCGTCCCTCTTGCGCTGCTCAAATAGCCACATCGAAAAGTCGACCCTTCTTCCGCCCTTCGCCTTCACAGCATTCGCCTCCCTCAACAATAGATCGCTTCTACGATAACTACCTGTCCTTTAACGCCTCCAAAGGACCGCAACGATCGAGGATGTACGCGGCTGAGTCGCTTTAAATTCGATCTGATCACACCTTGTATCAATTGAAGCGAAAAGTTTATTACTAAATAAGATGTAGTCTGATTGGCGTGCGTGAAAACCCGTTTCGTGACCTTTCAGAGAACCGCGCTCGCCGCCAAAGGGTGGCAAAGACGACAACAAGCCTTCCTGAACCAAGGGTGCCGGAGCAGAGGGGGAGAAGAGCATCTTCCCGAAGCTTTGGCATCCCTTTTCTTCTGCCAATATCGAGTTGTTGGGGACTTTTCAAAGCCGAAACGAAGCGGCCGGATCGAAGAGGGCTGAACAAAAAGCCGAGGACGCGAAGGCCCCTTTCATCCTTGCGCCCCCTCGCCGTTCAGAGACCTGATGGGGACGACGTAAGGCCGGTCCAGGTTCTTCATCACCACAGCCTCGACTCCGAAGATCGACCTGATGTTCTCCTTCGTCAGGAGGCTGAGAGGATCGCCGATGGCGTGTACCTTCCCGTCCTTCAGCATAACCAGGTTGTCGGAGTACCTGGCCGCAAGGTTCAGGTCGTGGATTGCCATCACCGCCGAGATTTTGGTCTTCTTCACCAGGGACCGGACCGTCTCCATCACCTCGAGCTGATGCTTCACGTCCAGGTTGGATGTCGGCTCGTCCAGGAGCAGAACCTCCGGTTCCTGGCATAGGGCTCTTGCGATCAGAACCCTCTGCTTCTGGCCACCGGAGAGCTCTGAAAAGTCCTTGAGGGCGAACTCCTCGACGTGGAGGAGCTTCATCACCTCGACTACGTGGTCGATGTCCTCGTCTGCGACCCGCCAGCCCATGTGGGGCTTTCTCCCCATCAGGATGGTGTCGAAGACGGTGGTAGTGAGGACGCTGGTCGTGGACTGGGGGACGTACCCGATGTACTTCGCCACCTCCTGGCGGCTCAGGCTCTGAAGGTTCCGGCCTCCGTTCAGGAGGATCGTGCCCTTCGGCTTTAGGATCCGGTCGATGCACTTGATGAGGGTCGTCTTCCCCGAGCCGTTGGGGCCGACGAGGCTCAGGACCTCAGAGTCGCCTACGACGACGTTCAGGTCATCGAGGATGCTGCGGCTACCGTAGCTGAAGCTGAGATCCTTGATGGTGATCTTTACCAATAGTCCTTCCTCCTTCTCAAAAACAGGTAAATGAAGAACGGAACTCCGAGAAAGGCGGTCATGATCCCCACCGGCAGGATGACGGGAGCGAGGATCGTTCGGGCGACGGTGTCGGCAGAGAGAAGTATCAGGGCCCCGACGAGGCCTGAAGCCGGGAGGAGGAATCGGTGGTCGCCGCCCACCACCATCCTGGTTATGTGGGGGGCGACGAGGCCTATGAACCCGATGGTTCCTGTGAAGCAGATGATGCTGGCGGTGATGAGGGATGCGAGCATCATGCAAAGAACCCTCACAAACTCGACGTTCACCCCCAGGCTCTTTGCGGTCTCGTCGCCCGCCCCGAGGGCGTTGATGTCCCAGGAGAAGGCCATAAGGATCAGGGTGCAGACGATAGTCACCAGGGCGATGATCGCCACCTTGTCCCAGGAGGACCGTCCAAGGCTGCCCATCATCCAGAATACAACCTCGTGAACCTCCTCAGACTCGCCGACGTACTGGAGAAATGAGGTCAAGGCGGAGAAGAGGTACATGATGGCGATTCCTGCGAGGATCATCGTCTCCGGAGTTATCCCCTTGTACTTGGCTAGGCCGTAAACCGTAAGGGATGCCAGCATAGTGAAGACGAAGGCATTTCCGACGATCAGGTACTGGCCTCCGACGAAGCCCGCCCCGAGGATTATGGCAAGCGACGCCCCGAAGGTGGCGGCGGAGGCGATCCCGAGGGTGAAGGGGCTGGCCAGGGGGTTTTTGAGGATTCCCTGCATCGCAGATCCCGCGACGGCAAGCCCCATCCCGGCGAAGATCCCCATCAGGACCCGATGGAGGCGAAGCTGCCAGACGATCGTATCTATGAAATCGGTGGTCTGAAAGGTGCCGGGAAAGAACCTGGCCAGGATCGCCGAGTAGACCTCTACGGGGTTGATGTTTGCAGACCCCAGGGTCGCTGCGACCCCAGCCAGCACCGCGATCCCGACAAGGGACGCGATGATGAAGAGGACCTTTCTGCCCACGAACTGGGCGTACTCCTCCCTCAGCTCGGAATTTTTCGTTGCGCCTTCGGTTGGCATCGTATCAGCATCGCTCATAAACTTGATCCAATTTAAGTCTAATTGATCACACGAGCATCTCCGGATATATGTATACTCCTTTCAGATCCAGCCCCTGGAACCTGGTGAGGTATTCCTGATGCAGGGCCACGGGGTCCAGGTCAGCGAACAGGTCGGGATGGAAGAGCTTTGCGAGGTAGGCCACCCCTATGAAGTGCTGGGCTCCGCCCAGGATGTCGTTGGAAAGGACGTAGACCTGGTCGTTTTTCACGGAATCGATCTCATCCCAGCCGGGGCGGCCGGCGACCTCGTCCCTCAGGGCCGCCATCTCGGAGGTGTCGTCTTCATCGTAGCCGCCGAAGTTCAGGCCTCCAGCGCCGCAGAGCTTGATCACGATTTCGGGATTCCTCTCGATAACGCTCTCAGGGTCGACGTCGGTGTAGGAGAGGGCGAGGTCGCCGAAGATGTTATCGCCTCCCGCCATCACCAGCTTGTCGTGCCAGGCCGCTCCCTGGGTTGCTGTCCTGTAATCGACCCAGCTCTCGAGGTAGACCGCAGGTTTATCGTCCTCGCCCAGGCCGGAGACGATCGTTTCAATCGGGTTCAGGCATTCGTCGTGGAACTGGAGGAACTCGCGGGCCTCATCTTCGCGCTCCAGGATCTCCCCCAGCATCTCCACCTCGTCCTCGTAACTATCGGGCACGAAGCAGTCCACCCGGACCACCACGAGGTTTGGATCTGCTGACTCGAGCGTCTCCTGGATCTCATCGGCGCTGGAGTTCATGAAAGTCCCGTAGACGAAGACCGCGTCGGGATGAAGGTCCAGCACCGCCTCGATGTCCGGGGTCCAGACCGAACCCACGCCCGGAAGCTTGCTCAGCTCCGGGAAATAGGTCGCGTCTTCCAGTGTGTACTTGCCGACGCCTATGATTCTGTCCTGAGCATTCAAAGACCGCACCACCTCGACGGTCTCGCTGTTGAAGATTATGATCTTTTTGAGGGGCTTGTAGACCGTCACCTCCTTTCCAGAGGAGTCGACGATCCTTAGGGGATAGTTCTGGCTTATCTGCCTGATCTCCTCAAGCTCCTCGGTGGTGATCTTCCCTGCCTTTTGATCCTGCTCTGCCGACTCCAGCTCCTCGGTGGAGACGACGAAGTCTCCGTCTAGATCGCCGGGAACTGCGAAATCCTCAGCGGCGGCATCTCCACTCCCCAAAAATAACAGGGACAGGACCAACATCCACGACTTTTTTGTCATAATACATTTCACCTCGTCAGTAATTCCGCCTTGTCAGTAAGACTTTAACACTATTTCGAATTAATTTACACACCTTGATTATTACAAATTGAAATTAATTCATACTAATTACACATTTTAGCGCCAATAAACCGATTAATTAATAAGGATTTTGGTCAAAATAAGATGAACTGCTTCCTGTTCAGAACTCCTCGTTTATTCTGTTATGGCAAATCGGTAGGCAACGAATCGATATCGTGGATCATATAAAATCGCAGACACGCGACCAAACTGCCAAGGTAACAAAGATAGGACTTACGCAGCCGGATCGCCCGTCAACTGCGTAAGTCCTATGAGCTTTTGAAATTCTCTGAAATATTCTGGGCTCAGGCGTTCTTCTCGAAGAGGGTCTGCTGCTCCCCTTCCACTATGCTGCATAGCGCTTCAGGGCTGAGGCCAGATATGGGATAGTATCTTCCACCAGCTGCATCTGCTATATCTCTGCAGTACCCCAGCCTCATATCCATGAACGACGACTCCACCACCTCAGTGTCGATCACGATAGTATGTACTCCGGCTTGTTTTGTCCTTTCTGAGATCTCTCTAATCTCATCTCTGATGCTTCCTCCAAGGGATACATTGGCCCTACCGTCAGATATCAGCACCATCATCGGTTTGGCCTCTTTGTCTTTCCTCATCTCACTTTGCAGGAGTTGCAACCCTTTGGAAAGACCCGCGGACAAGGAAGTCTTCCCGCCAGTGGGAAGCTCGCTGAGCCTGTTCAGAGCTTGTTCCACGCTGGAGCAGGGGGAGAGGAGCAGCTCTACGTCCTTTCCCTTAAAGGCCACCATGCCGATCTTGTCCCTCTTCTGGTAAGAGTCCATGAGCATGGAGAGGACCGCGCCCTTGGCGCTCTCCATTCTTCTCACAGCGCCCATGGAGCCGCTGGCGTCCACCACGAACATGACCACTGCCGAGGTCTTCCTGACCCGTTCCTTCTCCCGGATGTCTTGGCTGTGCACTTTGATGGCGTTACTTCCTTCTCTAAAGCGTTGGTAGGGCGCTGCCGCCCTGATGGTAGCATCGATGGCGATGTCCTTTCCCTCTTGAGGCATCCTGTGGCGAAGATACCTTCCCGATCCAGACTGTGCAAGAGTGTTCATTCTCCTACCGCTGGTCTTCCGGCGCGGCGTCCTGTCCCTTTTGCGGGGAATGTTAATTTGCCGCACGTCGATGGGCTCGCCTATATCGAATATCGTTTCCTGCGCCTGAACAGGTTCATCAGAACCATCGGAGTCCTGCTCCTGGGGCCTATCCCGTGGCTGTTCCTCACCCCTCTCCTGATCCTTGGGTTGCCGCTTCTGAGGTTCCTGGTGCTGGGCCATCGACTCTTCCAGACGCTCTTTGTTAAGCGTAGGCGGTTCAAACGGCCTGCTTCTCATCCTGTGGGCCAAAGCGAGCTCCATGGCCCTTCTTACGTCCTCCTGGTTTGCCTCCGTCCTTCCTTCAAAGGAAGCTATGGTCTTGGCAGTCCTTGAGATCACGATCTCTGCTCGATGCGTCTTGACGCCCAGGTCGACGCAGGTCGAGGCCACAGTTCTCAGGAGGTCATCGTCTATGGTCGCACCTCTCAGGATCTTCTTGGCCTCGGATATCCTCCTTCTAAGCTCGTCCTGGTCTGGCTCGAACTCCTGGGCGAACTCCTCGGGGTCGGCCTCGAACTTCTCGGCCCTCTTGGCGATCTCCATCCTCAGGTCCACGTCATCGATCCCCTCTACGTTCACTTGGAGGCCGAATCTGTCCAGAAGCTGGGGCCTGATCTCTCCCTCCTCGGGGTTCATGGTGCCCACCAGGATGAACTTGGATGGATGGGCCACAGAGATGCCCTCGCGCTCGACTATGTTTACGCCCATGGCGGCCGAGTCCAGCAGGACGTCTGCCACGTGGTCGTCGAGGAGGTTCACCTCGTCTATGTATAAGATTCCACGATTGGCGGCAGCCAGAATCCCGGGCTCCAGGGCTTTAATCCCCTCCTTGATAGCCCTCTCGACGTTCAAAGATCCCACAACCCTGTCCTCCGTTGCTCCGAGCGGCAGATCGATCACGGGAGTTCTACGTGCCGTCGCCTTCACCTGGCCCATCTGACTGTGCTCATAACATAGGTCGCACATCTCCTCCGGGTTGTGAGGATTGCAGTTGAATGGACAGCCATCTACGACGGGGATCTCCTCCAAAAGATCGGCCAGGGCGCGAACAGCAGTCGATTTTGCTGTGCCCTTATCGCCCCTTATCAGCACGCCTCCGATCCGAGGGTTTACGGCGTTGAGGATGAGGGCGAATTTCATATCTTCCTGCCCGACGATGGACGTGAACGGGATAGTTCTTCTCTTTAGGTGGTGCATCTGATCACTCCTTACGCTCAACGCTAAATCATACTTAGTTATATAAACCTATACTTAGTGTTAATTGAAGCATAAAAATTGAATGAATATCCCTTTAAATTAGCAGGATTATAATGTCACTAGCATACGAAAATATGGAAATTTCTGAATTTAGCTTGTCGGTATCGTCGATATGAAGCTGATTTGGCTAAAGGAGTATCAGCGCCAGAAAGATCGTCACAACCTTCGCCGTCATGCTGAAGAGGTAAGATGCCAGAGCGAGCCTGGCCCCGAACTTGCCGAACAAAGCGAGGTACATCGAGAGGCTGTACTTGGCGTAGATCATCGTGATCACCGCCATGCTCCCGACGAGGAGGGTGATCACCGCCTGCTTGGAGGTGATGGCTCCCGCCTCCATCAGGGCCGCCACCGAGGCATATCCCGCCGAGAAGTGGACGAACTGCATCGCCAGGGGCGCGATGCACTCTCCCGGAAGGCCCAGGGCCCGAAGGACCGGGTCGAAGAGGGCGGAGAGGCTCTCGATCGCCCCGTGCCTCATCAACAGGTCCATCAGGACCATCGTCGCCACCACCATCGGTATCGTCTTTCTGAGGGCTGGGATCGATTTTCGAAAGCCCGCCATCGCAGTCTCCCGATCGAGTCTGAAGCACTTCCTCTTCTCTTCAGATTCATCAGCCGCCTCGACCCCGTTGTTCGTGTTGATCGTGGTGGCAGCGGCGGACGTGCCGGCCCCGGTGGAGACAGTCGGTCTCATTCTGAGCCTCGAATAGAGGAGAGCAGAAAAGCTCTGGACGAAGCTTGAAAAGAGGTTTAGGAGGACGTATGTTCCGCCGACGACCGGCCCCAGGAGGACGACGGCTATCGGAGCCTGGACCCTGAAGAGCGACTCCCCCAGGACGACGGGAAAGGTGCTGATGAGGATGGTTAGAAACGTCTCGGTCTTTCCCACCTCGCCCCTCCTGTAAAACTCCGAGAGGGCGGACTTCCCGGCAGCAGGGCTGATCATGCAGGTGAAGATCGAGACCATGCAACACTCGGGCAGGTTCGATGAGCGGGATAGAAGGCCGACCGGCCGAGCTAGGCCCGCGAGGAGGTTCGCCTCCATGGCGATGTTCGCGACGATCACCCCCGCCGCCATGAGCATCGTCGTTCTGACCAGGTACTCGAGGAGGGGCATTCTTCGGAATGGTTAGCATATTCTATAATATAAACTCTTTTTCCGTATTACTAAGTGATTAGTAAATTCATAATACTATATATCATATATGTAGAACTTAATGACTAACATGTCAATAGATGCTGAAATAAAGCGAGAATATAAATTCTACATTGGGTATATCCGATTAATTATCGTACTAATATCCTATTTATATCGAAATCAATTTTGCTTAATTAATAACATCTAAATCACAATAGTTATTAACCATCGGAGGAACTATCGGCTTAAAAGAGGTATTGATATGAGGGGAAAGTCGTTCTGTGCGCTTTTGGCGCTTCTGTTGCTGCTCTCATCGCTGCCGTCTGCGTTCGCTTCTGGTTCCGGGTCTGGCTATGCGTCAGCGTCCTCGACCTCGCCCTCCGAGGAGGCCGAGTATCCGAGGACGATAACCGACTCGGCAGGGAGGATCGTGACGGTTGAGATGCCGGTTTCGAGGATCATCGTTCTGAACACCGATGCCGCCGAGGCGGTCGAGATGCTCGGCGCCGGGGAGGATATCGTCGGGGTGACCGACACCATCTCGGGAAAGCCCGCCCTCTTCCCGAATCTTCTGGACTGTGAGGTCGTAGGCACCTGGAAGGAGTTCGACTACGAGAAGATCGGGTCCCTGGCCATGGGCGAGTCCAACCAGATCGTCCCGGACATAATCGTCATCGGATACACCTACCCTGACCTTCCTTACGGCGTCTATTCCGTCGAGAGGGGCCTAGCCCCCTTCGAAAACATAACCGCCGTCGGGCTCGACCTTTACAAGCAGGAGACCCTGAATGGCGAGATCAGAAAGCTCGGTATCCTGCTCGGAAGGGAGGATGAGGCCGAGGCCTACTGCGAATGGTGCGAGGGAAAGGAGGATGAGGTCAAGGCCGCCGTCAAGGGGCTCCGTGCTCCCAGGGTCTACATCGAGATGAGCTCCAAGGGCGGCATCGGGTCCCTCAGCTCTTACGGGAACGGTTCAGCTTTAAACGACCTGTGCAGGATCGCCGGCGGCGAGAACATCGGAAGCGACCTCGTTGAGTACCCCAAGGTCGAATGGGAGTGGGTCGTATCCGAGAACCCCGAAGTGATCCTCAAGATCAAGTCGATATCAGATCTGGGGTGGAGCGACGTCTCCGAGCTTGAGGCCGAAAGGAGCGAGATCATGACGAGGCCGGGCGCAGAGGATATCTCGGCGGTGGAGAACGGCAAAGTCTACGTCTGCTACTGGGGGATGAACTTTGGCCTTGACAGCGTCGTCGGCCTCACATACTGGGCCCAAATCTTCCATCCCGAAATCGACCTGGACCTCGAAATGGTCCACCAGGAGTACCTGGCCCTTTTGGACTTCGAATACCCGAGTGAACGCGTCTTCGTCTATCCGGAGATCTGATCTGCTCTCGAAGAGGTTGTTGCATGCGAGTTAGATCGATAACCTGGGCCAGCGATGTCGCCCTCCTCATGGAGGCCGCAAAGAACCTCGGAATAGATTTGAAGGCGGCCACCACCTCTGATCTTGAGGGTCAAGACGTGGCCATCCAATGCCGTGAGTTTCTCGGAGATGCCGACGTCATCCTCCTCCACCCCTCCCACGAGGGGCCGTGGGACGATGTCGCCGAGAGCCTCGACGGGTCGGTCCCGGTCGTCTCCTTCGGGCGGGATCCCTCCAACTGGTCGCTCTCCAACGTCCCCCTCGAGATCGTGGCGACCACGAATCAGTACATCCTCTACGGCGGCCTTGCAAACGCGGAGAACATGCTGAAGTACCTGGGAAAGGAGGTCCTGGGCCTCGACTTCAGCTTCGATCCGCCCGAGGAGAGGCTATGGCAGGGGATCTACCACCCCGAGGCCTCTGAGGCCTTCGAGTCGGTCGAGGAGTACCTCGCCTGGAGAGGGCCCCGCCACGACCACGTCGTAGGACTCCTATTCTTTCGGACCTACTGGGCGAACGGCGACCTCGATATCGTCGACGCCTTCGTCCGGGAGCTGGAAAAGGAGTTCGACGTGATCCCGGCCTTCTGCTTCGGGATGGGCGATCGGGACCTCTCAGCAAAATCGAGCGGCGAGGTGACCGAGGAGTTCTTTTCGGGAAGGGCCGACGCCGTGATCAACCTCCAGTCGATATTTCACGCCGGAAACGTCGAGGCCTCTCGCGAGGTGTTGAAGAGGCTTGGCGTTCCGATCTTCCACCCTCTCACCGTCTACCACGCCACAGAGGAGGGGTGGAGGGCCGACATTCACGGGATGAGGAGCAGCGAGGTCGGCTGGAGCGTCGCCATGCCCGAGTTCGAGGGGGCGATAGAGCCGATCATCGCCGGAGTGGCCACGACCGATGAGATAGACGGGGCCGAGTTCGAAAGACACCGGGCCCTCGATGAGAGGACGAGGCGGATCGTCTCAAGAATCAGAAACTGGATCCGTCTCAAAGAAAAGCCGATCGGCGAAAGGAGGGTCGCCTTCATCCTCCACAACAACCCCTGCGCCTCGGTGGAGGCCTCAGTGGGGTCTGCCGCAAACCTCGACTCCCTCGAGAGCCTGGCGAGGATAATGAACCGGATGAGGACTGCGGGCTATTCGATCGCGAGCCCCCCTGAGAACGGGGCAGACCTCGTCAAGACGATCCTAGACCGGAAAGCGATCTCGGAGTTCAGGTGGACCTCGGTCGAGGAGATCGTGACCAAGGGAGGGGCTCTCGCCCTGATGGCTCGGGAGGATTACGAACGGTGGTTTGAGACCCTTCCAATAGAGGCGAGGCAAAAGGTCTCTGAGGCCTGGGGCGAGCCCCCAGGCGAGGAGAAGGACGGCGTTCCCGCAGCCATGGTCCACGATGGAAAGATCGTGATCACAGGCGTCAATTACGAGAACGCCGTCGTCTGCGTCCAGCCGAAGAGGGGGTGCGCAGGGGCCAGGTGCGACGGCCAGGTCTGCAAGATCCTCCACGATCCTGAGGTTCCGCCGCCCCACCAGTACCTCGCCACCTACCTCTATATCGAGAGGGATTTCGGGGCCGACGTCGTCGTCCACGTCGGAACCCATGGCAACCTCGAGTTTCTGCCTGGCAAGGCGGTCGCCCTCTCCGACGCCTGCTATCCGGACATCGCCATCGGGAGCCTTCCCCACCTCTACATCTACAACTCCGACAACCCTCCCGAGGGGACGATCGCAAAGAGGAGGAGCTACGCCGTCCTCGTAGACCACATGCAGACGGTGATGACCGAAAGCGGCCTCTACGGCGAGCTGAAGGACCTTGAGGAGAAGATCTCCGAGTACAAGAGGACGAGAGTCTCAGAAAAGGCGAGAGCCCACGCCCTCGAGCACCTGATCCTCGACCTTCTGAGGGAGACCAACCTCTCCGAGGAGATGAAGCTAGAGGCCCTCCTCGATCGGGGTGTCTCTTTCAATGAGGTCGTCGACCTCGCCCACGAGAAGATCTCGGAGATCTACAACACCCAGATCCCCGACGGTATGCACATCTTCGATGAGAGGCCAAAAGGAGAAAAGAGGGTCGAGCTGATCGCTTCGATCCTCCGCTACGACTCGGAGATGAGAAAGTTCGTCTCGAAGCTTCTGGGAATCGACCTATCAGAGGCCGGGGTCGAGGTGCTGATGGAGATCGACGCCCTCTCGAAAAGGCTGATAGCAGCCTTCATCGAGAGCGAGGATGGGATCGAGGCTGCAGAGAGGGTCCTGGGGGACCGGCTTGGGAATCGGGACGAGGGCTCGATCCTCGCCATGAGGGACCGGGTCCTCGATATCTCGGGAAGGATCGAGGCCTCAAAGGAGATGGAGGCACTCTTCCACGGCTTTGACGGTGGTTACATCGAGCCCGGTCCCTCGGGACTCATAACCAGAGGAAAGCCCGAGGTCCTCCCCACCGGGAGAAACTTCTACTCCCTCGACCCCTCCCGGGTCCCGACAGAGGGGGCCTGGCGGGTTGGCCGGAAGCTTGCCGAAGGGGTCATCGAGAAGTACAGGGAGGAGCACGGCAATATCCCCGAGAACGTCGCCATGTTCTGGATGGCCAGCGACATCATGTGGGCCGACGGCGAGCAGCTCTCCCAGATGATGCACCTTCTCGGCGTCGAGCCGGTCTGGAAGGGGGGATCGGTCAAGGGCTATAGGGTGATCCCGATCGAGGAGCTGAATAGGCCCAGGATCGATCTGACCGTCAGGGTGAGCGGCATCACACGAGACTGCTTTTACAACTGCATCGAGCTTCTCGACGAGGCGATAAGAGAGGTCGCATCTCTCGATGAGAGCCCCGAGGAGAACTACGTGAGAAAGCACGTCCTCGAAGAGGGCGAGGGTCCCAGGATCTTTGCCAGCCGTCCTGGAACCTACGGGAACGGCGTGAAATTGGCGGTCTACGCCTCGGCCTGGGAGAAGGAGAAGGACCTCTCGGACGTCTTCATCTACTGGAACGGCTACGCCTACGGCAAGGGCGTCTTCGGCGAGGAATCCCACGAGAGGCTCGTCTCGCAGCTCAAAAGCGTCGAGATGACCTTCAACAAGACCGTCACCGACGAGTACGACCTCTTCGGGTGCTGCTGCTACTTCGGAACCCACGGAGGCCTCACCATCGCCGCAAGAGAGGTCTCGGGAAGGGAGGTCTCAGCCTACTACGGCGATACGAGAGACCGGGACCGTGTGGCCGTAAGAAGCCTCGCCGACGAGGTGAGGCGGGTCGTCAGAACGAAGCTTCTCAACCCCAAGTGGGTCGAGGGGATGAAGCGGCACGGCTACAAGGGGGCAGGCGACATATCGAAGCGGGTCGGCCGGGTCTACGGCTGGGAGGCGACGACCCGGGAAGTCGACGACTGGGTCTTCGACGACATCGCCAAGACCTTCGTCCTCGACGATGGAATGAGACGCTTTTTCGAGGAGAACAACCCCTGGGCGATGGAGGAGATCGGGCGCAGACTCCTGGAGGCGAACCAGCGCGGCCTCTGGGAGGCTGACCCCGAGGTGATCGAGGGCCTGAAGGCCGCCTACCTCGAGATGGAGGGCTGGATCGAGGAGAGGCTAGGCGAGACCAATGGGAGTTTTCAGGGTGGGTCCATCGACGTCTTAACCTCTGAGGACGTCAAGGCCTGGCGGGAGAAGATGTCTAAGGTGCTGGAGATGTGACCATTGATCGAAATGATGGTTGGATCGAAGTCGAAAAATATGTTTGCGCTGCCGCCCGAAGACCGGCAGCGCACGACCATTTTGAGGATTCTAGTTTAAGGATTCTATCTCGATAGTCCTGCCCGGCTTTTTCAGATTTCCGGGCGGACGAAGAAGTTCTCCTCAGGGTAGTCGAGCCCCCTCAT
>CAZNGI010000039.1:13209-18386 GCA_964572505.1 uncultured Methanotrichaceae archaeon
TCGGCCTTCTTCTCGCTGACCCAGTCGTTGTAATCTTCGGCCTCAGCTTCGCGGTTCAGGATCTCTCCGAGGGTGGTCATCTCCTCCTCCAATGTATCGGCGTTGTAGAGGTCGAGGCCCACGACGTCGATCTTCTTGAAGGGTCCCAGGTTCTCCTCCACCTCTGCGGCCTTGTTGGCGTAGGAGATCACCAGCATCCCGGGTTCTATCTTTCCATCGCCGTCTCTGGCCAGGTCCGCGATCTTCTCGTAGTTGAACTCCTTCCAGGTCCCAACGATCTCCCAGCTGTCCATGACGTCTGAGAAGTAGTAGGCCTTGTACTTGGGAACGCTGTCCGTCGTTCCCACGATCTTGTCAGTCTCGCCGAGGATGCTGACCGCCTCGGCCGCATCGGAGTTCAGGACCACGATCTTCTCGACCGGAGCCTCGATCGTCACAATTCTTCCCGCAGAGTCGGTGACGGTCAGGGGATAATCGGCATCGTTCGCCATTCCCGAGGTCAGGCAGGCGACCAGGGTTAAAAATAAAATTAGCGGTATCTTATTCAAAATATGAGCCTCCTTCCGGCTTGTTGCACGTAAATATTGAAGATGTTTGTTAATTAATAAGAATTTCGGTCATTAATTTGTAATTCTCAGCTGGAGTTCCTGCTTAAAAGAGCTGCTGTTTGTCTCAGGATGAAAAGAGCGGGATCTGGAAAGCAAAAAAAAGAAAGAGCACCCATCCAAGAGGGATGAACGGACGCGTCTATCGATCACGGATAGGCGTAGACCTTTTCCAGATCGATGCCGTAAAACTCGCGGATCAGGTCTTCATGCACTTTCCCAGGGTCGATGTCTTCGAAGAGCTGGGGGTGGAACCACTTGGCGAGGTAAAGCTCCCCCACTATCGAGCGCACCCCGCTGTTTGTCTTGCTGCTGAGGACGTGGACCCGTCCGTCCTTGACGGCCTTGACGCCCGCAAGCTCAGGCCTTGAGACGATCTCGTCTCTGGTCTTCTTCAGTTTGTCCTCGGGGAAGGGCTCTCCCGTCGTCGCCCAGAGGAGGCGGACGATGACGTCAGGATCTTTTTCCACCACCCACTCGGGGCTGACGGTGGGGTACTCGACCAACTCCTCGGCGGCGATGTTCCTCCCTCCCGCCATGACTACTAAGTTGTGAGACGAGGTCCCTTTGGAAGTCGTGTGGTAAGTCCACTCCCGCTCCAGAAAGACGAGGGGCATCTCATACTCGCCGAGGTTCGCCGTCCTATCCCCGATGACCTCCTGATACCCCTCGATGAACGCCGCCAGATAATCAGCCCGATCCTCCTCACCGAGAGCGATGCCGAGGTTTCTGACGACTGCGGTCACCCTCGAAGGATCGACGAAGCTCTCCACCAGGACAGGGATTCCGACGGACTCCATCGTCTTGCGGTCGTCCTCGGAGAGCATGGTGTCGGCGATCACGAGATCTGGACGAAGCTCCAAGATCAGCTCCATGTCGAAGGTGCGGGAGCTTTTGCCGACGATGGGCACCTCTTCAAGGTAGGGAGGAAAGACGGAGCTTGAGCCCCGGCCTACTATCAAATCGCCAGCACCCAGGGCGCAGACGATCTCTGAGGCCGACGACGATAGGGAGACGATCCTCTCAACGGGGAGGGGTACGTCCACCGATCGTTCGGTGTAATCGACGATCGTCACCATCTCTGCGCCACATCCCGATAGATAGAGAAGAAAGAAGCAGAGGAGCACGGAAATCATTCTCTGGATATTGTTCATGGACCCTCCAAATCTAAATCAACATTTCTTGACAAAAGATCAAACATCTTGATATTAAGCTTTCTGGCCCTGGCGGCGCGGTCAGGGGAGCACCGAAAACCGGATTAACGAGCCACAGGTTATGTCTCGGAGTTGAAGAGCCGCCGACGGTCGGCAGGTTCAATTTCAAAAGAGATCGATGTCAATGGACTGGGAAATCATAGGTTATGCCGCTGCGGCTCTGACGATGTTCGGCTTTGTGCCGCAGCTTGTGAAGATGGTGCGAACGAAGTCGGTGGACGACGTGAGCCTTTTCATGATGGTCCAGGTGGGGCTCGGGGTCTTTCTCTGGATGGTTTACGGGCTGCACCTGCAAAACTCGCCTTTGATAGTGGCCAACTTCGTCTCTCTGGCGACGTTGACCCTGGGGCTTGTGGTCTATTTCAAGTACACCACCAGAAGGTACTTCAGATAAGAACATCAGAAATGGATGAAGATCAAAGGGACGGTTCACTGAGGGCGAGTTGGAGGCTGGAGAGAGGATTTCCATGATGGGGTGGCTGACCAAATTTCAGAACGCGATTCTGACGGTTCTGACCTGGATGATGGCCGTGGTGGTGCTTTTGGCCACGGTCGAGCTATTTTACATCATCATCATAGACATAGTCTCCCCGCCCCTGGTCCTGCTCAACATCGACCAGCTCCTGGAGATATTCGGATACTTCCTCCTGGTTTTGATCGGGATCGAGCTTCTCGAGACGTTCAAGATCTATCTCGAGGAGAACGTAATCAACGTCCAGGTGGTCCTGTTGGTGGCGATCATCGCCATCGCGAGGAAGGTCATAATCCTTGACGTCAAGAGTCTTCCCAGCATGACTCTCATCGGGATCGGGGTGATCATCGTATCCCTTTCGGCCGGTTACTACCTGGTGAAAAAGAGCCAGCAGGACGAAAAGGCGTGCAAGCTGTAATTGCGAGATCCGATTTCGTTACCTGAAAGCTTATCTACCCGGAGGGGTGGGTTAATGGAGGGCCGCCGGGCGGTTGGGGAAAGTTTCACGGCCGAAGAAATATGATAACGAAGGGGTTAGTTTGAAGATAACTCAGATATGTCTATCGATCTTCATCTTATTGACTTCAGCGTGTGGGTCGGCTCTTGCAGAGGATGCGAAAAGCGGCTCGGAGAACGCCGCAGTGGATGATACCGCTCCAGCAGCCGAGGCCCTGAACCTGGTGGGGATCTGGACCTTCAGCCTCGAGGGCGTGGGCCAGATGACCGCCGTCTTGTACCAGTCCAAGAACTTGATCTGGGGCGCAGCAAAATCCGAGAAGCCAGAGCCCTGGAATGGCGCTCTCTCCGGATCGATCTCTGGGGATAGAATCGAGATCAGCACGCTTTATGCCGATGGAGACGTCCTGACCGTCACCGAGATGCGGGGAGCTGCGACCGGTGAGACCGTAAGGGGCAGCTATTTCAGGATCAACAGCCTCGGAGAAGCGACCAGTGGCAACTTTGCCGGAATGAGGACCAGCGCCGATGCCGCTGGATACGCGCCTTTGGCGATCTCTCAATCCGCTCCTTCCGTCCTGGAGGCTGCTGTGAGCTCCGAGACTTCGCAGAGCACGGAGACCGAGGTTCAACCCAAGACCAAGACCGTCGATGAGACGACGGGCGGGTACACCGACGTCCACCAGCTCTCTTCCGGCATAAACCCGAGGATATTGGGGTACGCAGCTCCTGTGACCGGGAAGCGCTGAATACTATTTGTTGATGACCCTCGACGAAGGCCATCACACCCGGGGAGGGTGGCACCTCCTCCCGGCGATCATTTTTATCCGTCACGATTTTCCGCATATTTCGTCTTTCTGGACATCCGCCCGGCCCGAGGGAACCCTTTAATCCGATTGGGGGCGTAATTTCCCGAGAGGAGGAGAGACGAGATGAAACCCGATCAAAATTTTCAAGCCACGCCCAAGAGCGTGAGATCGGCCCTGGAGGAGGTGGCCGACCGGTACTCGGACCTGGCCCGGGACCTCCGGGCCGACCTTGCCGCCGCCGGGGGAGCGGAGGAAGTATTGGAGCTGGCTGAGAGGTCAACCCTGGAGATGCTGGCTTACCTTCCCATGAGCCCGGTCTACTGCCCCTTCTGCAACCTTCACCGTCCGGGCTCCGAGGACTGTCGGGACTGCGAATACGCGGCCAAGTACGGCCGGTGCACCGAGGCGGGGTCCCTCTACGACCAGGCACTGGAAGCCCATTACGACCTAGTGAGGGCGGTTCAGGACCTCCGTCAGGGCCAATTCCAGGCGAGGTCCCCGATCCCGGCAGAGGAGGTCCGGGTCGCCCTCGAAGATCATGCCGACCGCCTCATCGATCTGGCCAGCCGGTTCCAGCGGAGGGTCCGGGAGGCCCGATCCCCGGAGGAGGTGATGACCCTGAAGACGGAGTTTATGGTCGATCTGGTACGAAACCTACCCGTGGAGAAGGTCTGCAGCCTCTATGGCCTTGAGCACCGGGACCTCTTCGAGGCGAAGAACGAGGCCCTGCAGGGGCTGAGCCGGCACTGGGCTGCGGCTTGACCGGCTCAGTTGACCTTAATCGAGCTCAGGACCAGGCATCTTCAAGGCCGCCCGCGGCCGCTCACGGCCGAGGCCACCAGGACAGCGAGGGGTATCAGGCCTATGATCAGCACGGCCTCAAGGGAGAGGTCCAGGTCGACGGCCAGGATCACCAGGATGATACCCAGAAAGACGACGGTCCAGGAGCGGTGGGGGCCCAGGGTGCAGGCGCAGGCGGGCATCGGGGGCTGAGGTTCGGATTTCAGCACGTTTTTACCAGTAAAATCGCGAATGCTCGCGCACTTAGTCGAATGGACTTCGGTAGGGCCTTTCCCAGTGGACTTGATCAGTTTCGGGTGGCGCTCTGAGAGCCTGACTGAAGTGTGCCGCATAGTGTGCTCATGTGGTGAGCACATGGGATAAAAAAGGTTTGCAATGATCAGTATTAAATAGTAGAGAATGCTCCGCAAAACTATGGTCAAGAATACCGGAATACCTTATGAACAATTAGCTAAGTGGATTATCGAACAAATATCAGAAAACGAAGGCGTTAATACTACAAGACTTGAGCATAATGTTAAGTTACCAGGGAAAACTGCAGTTCATCAGATTGATGTGCTTTGGGAATTCGACGTCGCCGGATTCAAATATACTACTATAATTCAAGCCAAAGACTGGAGAACCCAAAATGTTGATCAGGGAAAGCTAATTCAATTTAAAGGCGTCCTCGATGATCTGCCTGGTCAACCACGGGGTATTGTGGTAACATCCAAAGGCTTTCAAAGTGGAGCACGCGAATTTGCAGAAAAAAACGGTATTTATATTTATGAACTACGTGAACCCACTGAAGAGGATTGGAACGATCGGATTAAAACTTTTA
>CAZNGI010000040.1:0-2834 GCA_964572505.1 uncultured Methanotrichaceae archaeon
CCTCACTTGAAGGCCGCTTCCAGCGGGGGGATAACCTGCTTCTTCCTCGAGAGGACGCCCTTCTTGTAGATGGAGCTGTTCTCCATCTTGCCCTCGAAGGCCTTCTCGAACTTGTCCACCGGCTTTCCCACGAACAGTAGGTCGCTCGCCTCCTTCATGACGTCGGTGAGCATGATCAGAACGAAGCTGAGACCCTCCTCCTTCCTCACCTTCTCCATATCCTCCAGGATCTCCTTCTTCCTGGGCACCAGGACCGAGAGGTCCATGACCTCGATCTGGCCGACGCCAGCCTTCGTACCTGCGAAGTCGAAGTTCTTGTAGTCGCCCTTCACGATGTCCCGAACGGTCTTGGAAGATATGTCGCTCTTGGCGGTGAGCATCGCGATCCCGTACTGCTGGTAGTCCTCACCGGTGATCTTGGCGAGCTTTGCCACCTGCTCCTTGTCCTTCTCGGTGCAGGTGGGGGATTTGAAGAGGACGGTGTCGCTCAGGATGGCGGAGATCATAACCCCTGCCATCTCCCTGGTGATGGGGATCTTGTACTGGTCGTACATCGCCGAGATTATCGTCGCGGTGCTGCCGACGGGCTCGTTGTGGAAGAAGATGGGACTGCCGGTCTGGATGTCGCCGATCTTGTGGTGATCCACGACCTCCATCAATGTCGCCTCCTTGATGTTATCCACGGCCTGGGCGACCTCGTTGTGGTCGACGAGGATGATCTTCTTGCCCTTGGCGTCGGTGATCGTCTCCGGCACCGGGACGCTGAAGTGCTCGAGGACGAATTTGGTCTCGTTGTTAATCTCGCCAGCCGCCGCGGGAATGTATATGTCCGGCATCCCGAGCTGGTTTTTCAGGTTCGCATAGGATATAGCCGCTGCTACAGAGTCAGTGTCTGGACTTTTGTGGCCAACCACGTAGACGTTATCAGCCAGATGAAACACCTCCGAAGATATTCAACGCGCAACTTCGACTTAAACCTTTGCCACGCGGCGTTTATGCCGAAATTATATTAGAACCCGGCCGGGAGGGGCTCGACGAATCGATGCAGGTCGGCATCTTTATATAGTACTTTGCTTATATGTCGAGGGTTCCCTTTAGAGGACTGGCAGGAGCCCAGGCATCCGCCGTCGCCGTGACTGCCGGCGCAAAAGGGGAACGACACGAAAAGCCGCGTTGATAGGTCCTTGGGGGAGATACTGACTATAGTCTGCCCATGACCTCAAGACAACCCAAATGCGGTACAATAAGCCCGCTGCGAGGGTCACTGGGCCGACTGCGGATTATCCAGAGGATGAGGCTTTAGAGTTAGCAGAGCATCGGGCGACATACCAACATCATCCAGTGTATAGATATTAATTTTAATATATAGCGATTTTTTTCCTTGAATTTCGGCCATACCTTAAATATCAGCAGCTCTTGATCCAACCCGGCAAATTATGAGGGGAATTCTGATCACCTTCGAGGGGATAGACGGGAGCGGAAAGTCCACCGCCGTCGCCGAGCTCGCCCGGCGGATCGCCGAGGAGGAGAGGCCGCCGTTTGCTGGAAGGCGTTTTCTCTTCACCGCCGAACCGACCGAAGGCGAAGAGGGACGGCTGATAAGAGAGAAGCTCAAGAGGTACTCCCGGACGGCGGAAGGTCAGGGTTCGAGGGCGATAGAGGCAGAACAGCTGGAAGAGCTCTTCCTCTTCATGGCGGACCACGCCCGCCACCTGGCAGAGACGGTGATCCCCGCCCTGGGGAGGGGCATGGTGGTGGTCTCGGATCGGTACTCCGACTCCAGGGTCGCCTACCAGGGAGCCACCCTGCGAGGCGTCATCCCCCGCCCCCTGGAATGGGTCAGAGAGCTTCACCGGCCCTGGAGCGTCGTTCCCGACAAGACGATCCTATTCTCTATAGACCCCGCCCTGGCAATTGAGAGGTGCCAATCGAGAGCTGGGGAAGCGGGACCCTCTCAGATTTCGAAAGCTCCCGAGAAGTTCGAGCGGGAGGAGCTTCTGAGAGAGGTGGCCGAGAACTTCGAGAGGATGGCGAGGCGCGAGCCGGAGAGGTTCGTCGTCATCGACGCCGCCTGCGGAAAGGCCGATATCCTGGAGGAGACTATGAGGGCCTTGGCCGAATTGCTCTCGGAGACGAAATCTACAGTGTAGACGCGTCTTCGAGGGCCATCGCCACCAGCCTTCGGGCCCACTTCAGCTTCATCTTCTTGACTGGGGTGACGTTGAGATCGTCATAATCGAAGCCGATGATCCTGATCCTCGATGCTCCGAAGTTTCGGGCCAGAAAGACGCACCGATCTCCGTCCGAAAATCCCCCGAAGTTGAAGATTCCCTCGATCGGCTCGGACTGGGTCGTGCCGAGCGCTCTTGTGAGCCTGGGTACGAATTTTTTCAGGGCTTCCATGTTGTCGCCGTGAGCGTGGACCACCACCGCCGAGCCCCTCTCGTTGGAGGCGATGATGTCCGGGAGAAAGCCGTCAAGATCCGTCACGATCAAGTCGGGAAGAACGCCCGCCTCGATGAGCGCCGTCGTCGCCCCGTCGGCGGCGATCACGGCGACCTCCTCCAGACCCGAAATTTCGGACGTCCTCGAAGGCGTTCGACCCTCCAGGACCTTTTCCAGCTCTCGCGAAAGGCTCGGGGCGTTCCCGCAGACCAGGACCTTGCGCCCCCTGATAATAGAATCTAGATCTTCGGCAGATAGGTTCCCCTTTCGACCCTGGAGCAAACTCTGGAGAAGCCGGGCCGCATCTTCATCCTCTTCCCGGGAAAAACCGAACTCCGCCAGGATCTCTCCGTAGATCGGCTCCCAGTCCTCAAACCGCATGATATGCC
>CAZNGI010000040.1:2934-18059 GCA_964572505.1 uncultured Methanotrichaceae archaeon
TACTGCTTGTCCTTGACTATGACGTCGATCTCCTTGTCCACGGCCTTCGCGTACTCAACCTGGTGGTGCATCGAGGTGACAGGCCTGTAGTTCTTTATGCAGGTCTTCTCCTTCAGCAGGGAGTCGTAGCGGATCGGGTTTCTGGCGTAGTAGCCGTTCCCGTAGGACATGGTCATCGGTGAGTAGACCATGGCGTTGTCCTCTCTCGCCGAGATGCAGGAGTACTCCTCCCACTCCTCGTAGCAGCCTTCCAGCTTATAGTAACCGACCTGCTCCGCGCAGATGGTCACTTCGTTGTCGATGGTGCCGCTACCATGAGCGTAGTCCTTGTACATCGGGCCTTTCTGATTAGAATCTGGAGAATCAAGCTGGATGTACTTGTATGTCATGAAGTATCCGCTGCCCTGGACGCTCTGGTCGAAGTTGAAGCTGATGTTACCAGTATGACTGCTCGTAACTATGTACTCTGTATCAGGTGCCGTCGCTGCCGCCATCCCTATCAGGAACGACAGGGCGATTATAGCGAGTGTAACTTTTCTCAAATCACTCCCTCCGTTTAAACTAAGTTCAGCAGAGTCTTACATAAATCTAACGCCACCCACCTATTTTAATCTGTTGATTGCATGATATATTATCGGAAAGGGTGGAAAGGGCGAAAGCCAAATTCCCCAGGCATTATGGCATTTTTCGATAAAAAAAGCTAATATCTGAGATTTTAGACGTCATAAATGAATTTCAGCCTTTTGTAGTTCCAAAAAAGAGATAAAATGAGGAGATGGTCGGGCAACATGCGAAATCGTCTCATCAGGTCTTTTCGACCTCGGAAGATAGGACTCGCCGCTTGAACTCCTCAAATCCGATGGAGTTTATGAACTCCCGCAGCCGCATTCCGGGCTTCGCGCCCTCCCTGTAAACCTCCAGGATCCGCCCGATCAGGGGCATGACCTCCTCTCAGGCCACGAAGTCGCGCAGCATCCAGCCCTCGTGTGGCGGCCAGCTTCCGCGCCCGCCCACAAATAGCATGTACCCGTCCTCGGCGGTGTACTCCCCCCGACGGGGCAGTTCACTACGCACCGGCCGCACATGACGCACTTGTCGTAATCGATGACAGCCTTTCCGTCGACGACGGAAGCCGCCCCCACTTTGCAGACCTGGACGCACTTCTCGCACCCGGTGGACTTCTCAAGGTCCATCTCTGGCCTGACCCTCCCCATCAACCCGATCTCGTTGAACTGAGGCCTGGTGCAGGGGAAGGGGCATCCACCAATTCC
This sequence comes from uncultured Methanotrichaceae archaeon, assembly GCA_964572505.1. Lineage (GTDB taxonomy): Archaea > Halobacteriota > Methanosarcinia > Methanotrichales > Methanotrichaceae > Methanocrinis. Next base: position 4,206 of record CAZNGI010000040.1, read on the forward strand.
GACCTTGAGAGGTCCTGGTGTTTTCTCGCCCGTGAACCTCTCCCCGATCTCCTTTGCGAGACCGGTGGTCTAGGCCGCGGCCTTGAAGCAGTAATCTTCCCCAAGACAGGAGACGACGTTCCTAAAGGTCATCCCGGCGGACCCGGGCGCAAGGCCCACCTCTTTGAGATCGTCGAGCGCCGCATCCAGCTTCTCCTCAGAAACCCCGAGGATCGATAGCTCCTGCCTCACAGTGATGTGCACTTCGGCGCCGTACTTCTCGGCCACCTCTCCTATCCGCTTCACCTGCCCGGGGGTGAGCATCCCTCCGGTCACCAGGATCTTTATCTCGAACTTCCCGTCTTTCCTCTTGAAAACGGCGGGCGTACCTTTGTAAATCTCCGGCTTCAAAGGCTCACCTCTACTAAGATCGCATCTTCTCCTCGGTCTCAAATACCTCTCTGAGAAACTCTCCCTCACCAACTCTCTGGATAACATTGCCCAGTCGTTCTCTTCCCGGCTTCGTCCTGTACTTTATAAAAACTGCAGCAACACTATTTATCAGCCTGAATAGATCCTCCTTTGTACAGAAGTTTCTCAGGAGGATGCCATCTGTGGGGATTCTCGAATCGTTGCCGCCTATCCAGAGTGCATATCCCTTATTCTCTTCAAGCATTGCCTCATGCGGGCAGCTTCTGATACACCATCCGCACTCGACACATTTATCTCGATCTATCTGGGCCTTTCCTGCAACAACGGAGAGTGCTCCTACTTTGCACGTCTCAGTACATCTTCCACAACCGTTACACTTCTCCGGATCCAGGACGGGTCTGACATGTCCCATTATGCCTATATCGTGGCGTCTTACCCTGACACAGGAGTTGGGACATCCCGCAATCCCGATCTTCATCTTGTGCGGTGTCAATCGCTGTACGAACTCCGCAGTCAGCTCATTTGCAAGCTGCTTCGTCTCCACAAGCCCTTCTGGGCAGTATGTTATTCCTGGACAGGCAACCACATAACCCATCCCGATGGTCATGAGTCCCTTTTCGTACAGCTCTGCCATCAGATCATCGATCTTCTCGCCGGGAACTCCCTGGATCTCAATGCTCTGCCTGGTAGTAGCCTCAAGCGATCCATCTCCGTACTTTTTCGCCAGCTCAGCCACCTTTGCCAGATAGTCATGGTTCACAAGTCCAGAGTTAGTCCTTATTTTGACGAAGAATGTTCCCTTTGCTTCTGGTCTCACACCCGGATAGTCCCTTGCCCAGTAGAACTTGATTGGTTTCTCCTCTTCCAGGCGATTTTTCAGCTCCCGGTCAAAACTTCGCATCTTATGGTCGGCAAATTCCTCTATCCGGTCTACTTCTACCTCGGAGGAGGTCTCTATATATCCTGCGTTCTCAGCGGCCGTGATCAGTTCCAAGCCTTTGGCATTCCTGGCTATCAAAGTGGTCCAGTCTTTAGGAGTACCAGTATAACCGGCCGAGACGTCGGCAAGCTTGGAGACGGCATCTCTACAAATATAGCAGCCGTCCCAGACAGCTCCAGCATCCTCGACCTCCCTGAGGTCCAACTCCACATCACCGTCTTCCATCTCCAGCCGCATGGTTTCCAGCCTTATGACGAACTTCTTGATATTTTCGAGCTTTATTCCCTTGCCCTTCAGGAACTCTGTCAGCTTTTCATAAGAGAAGTTCCGCATGCAGAACAGACCGATAGTATAGGCGAATGCGGGAAGCTTTATTGGGGTGCCATCTTCTTCATTCACCTCCATGGGATGCGCATTCAGTCCTTCAAAGAATTGCATTCTTCTAAGGCCGTTGACCTGACATGGCAAAGCCACAACAGCAATCTTGTTCACCGTTTTTCCAGCTTCCTCAACGCCTTTTAGCAGGGGTGTGACAAAGTACTTCGAGCCAGCAGCTTCTAGAAGACCAGCTTTGTCCGTAATGACGCTGGGGGCAGGCTTCCACATCCCTTTTGTCGCCACCACACCATCGACAAGACCGTTGTCCAGGCAGTATGCCAGTAGTGCAGTTACAGCGCCACCATCTTGCCCGGCCTCTCTGATTGCGCTATCTGTAGCTCTTGCGCTCACCATCTTCTCATATTGACCAATAAGAGATGGTGGCTTTGCCTTGAAGCCAAATATGGTAAGGCCCATACGTGACGCATCTGTCGTTATCCGGTGGCATACATCCATGCATGCCCCCTTTCCATCCCTTGGGCATTCCTCTACCAGCGCTGGACCGTCCTCAAAAAACTCGATCCTACAATTTGGACATACTGCAGCACATGCACCACAGTAAGTGCATAAATCCGAGTTCACCACCTCGTCCCGCAAGAACCACATAAATTCTTCTTTCAAGACCGACATCTCCTATTGACTATACATGATTCCAATTAATTTAAGCTTTTTGATTCATTTTTTCTCAGATTTATCTACTGTCTCTCTCAGTGAACACCAGGATGGCACAATCCAAATCCCAAGTGATATCAGACTGTTGAGACCAAAACAATAGTTCACGTCCTCCCCCCATAGAGCCTTGACCACCTCAGCGTAGAGGCGAATCTAACCAAAAGATTAATACGTAGGGGGTAAACTAGAAAATTGCTACATGCCCATCGACATCGATCTTGGGAACGAGCTATATTTTGGTTACAGGGAGCTGGAAAAGCGCGATCTTGCGATCAGACGCGCGGAGCCCAGCTAAGATGATCATCAGATAGCAACGAAAGTCGGGATTTTATTGAGATCTCCACCCGAAGCAGGTCGATTGAGCAAGCATGTGATGTTGATGGTGCCCCACGCTGAATAGTGCCGTAGGGAAGTGACGAAATACCAGCCCAAGAGCTGGAAAAGGAGGATAAAAGGGGGATGCTGGCAGAACTGGAAGAAAAGAAGGCCCGGCTGAAGCAACAGGCCGTTGATTATAAGGATAGTCGCAGCCAATTGAACGCTGAAGCCAGCAAGTGGGCCGCGGAGCGGAACGAACTGAACAAGAAGACAAAGGAGCTCATAGACAAGGCTCAAGAGCTCAAGACGCTCCGTGACGAGTACAACAAGAACGTGGCTGAGGCCAAACAGAAGCGGGACGAGTACAACGAGAAGACCAACGACTTCTATGCTCAGATAGACGAGATCAGGAAGAAGCACAACCTGACCGGCGATCGATCCATCCGAGGTCTGCGTAGAGAGATAGACCACATGGAGTTCAAACAGCAGACCGAGGTTTTGAGCCCCGACAAGGAGAAGCAGTTGGTCGAGAGGATCTCAGCGCTCCGAGCCGAATTCAAGACGAGAAAGGAGCAGATGGAGAAGAACGAGGTGCTCAGAGATCTTTTGGACGAGGCGCAAGCGCTTCGGGACAAGGCTTCTGAATACCACGATCTCGTCACAAAGTCCGCAGAGCTCGCCCAGGAATACCACGACAAGATGATCGCCACCTTCAAAGAGGCCGACCAGGTGAGGGCCCAGGCCGACGCCTCCCACCGGGAGTTCGTAAAAGCCCAAGAGGCGGCCGACAAGCACCACCGAGAGTTCATAAGAACTCAAAGAGAGATACGCGATTTCGACAAGATCATCACAGGTCTCAGGAGAAAGAACCGGGAGAAGAGAGAGGACAAGGTCAAAGCCGAGGTCAGGAAAGAGGCCGAGGAGATCCTCACCCAGTTCAGACAGGGAGAAAAGCTGGACACCTCTGATCTGCTGAGACTTCAGCGTTCAGGACTGGTTTAAACCCCGGAGCGGCCCATCGGCCGCTCCTCGGACCTGCAAAATCCGTCGTCGCGCAGACTTCTGGACGAAGACGGCGATAGACCCAGGTGGGTAGAGATGAAGATAACCTGGCTTTCTCATTCTTGCTTTGAACTCGTCGAGTCCATGAACATCCTCGTGGACCCCTACATCCGAGATAACCCCATGGCACCGAGATCGGTGGACGAGTTCAATCCGGATCTTTTAGCCGTCACCCACGGCCATGCCGATCATCTCGGCAACGCTGAAGATATTGCCAGGCGGACGGGCTGTCCGGTCCTAGCGGTCGCAGAGGTTGCGAGATACCTGGACCGGCAGGGCGTCAAATCTGAGGGAATGAACATCGGCGGCTCCTTCCAGGCGGCAGACGTCATACTCCACATGACCCAGGCGGTTCACTCCTCAGATATAACCGTCACCGATCCGCCAAGGTGCGGCGGCGAAGCTGCGGGCTTTGTGATCGACGATGGAATCAGAGTCTACCACGCCGGAGATACCGCCCTCTTCAGCGACATGAGGCTGATAGGAGACCTCTACAGGCCGGACGTGGCCCTGCTGCCGATCGGAGGGAGGTACACCATGGGCCCCAGGGAGGCGGCCATCGCCACCAGCTGGATCAGGCCGCACCTGGTCATCCCAATGCACTACAACACCTGGCCCCGAATAAGGCAGGACCCTGCCGAGTTCCGGGACCTGGTGGAGACCCTCTGCGATTCCGAGGTCGTGATCGTGGAGGCGGGCGACGCTGTGGAGTGCTGAAATCTTCATCGCCTCCTCAGCCGTCCGGAACCCTCGCGATCGGACCAAGTTTATTTTTATATTTCATTTAGATTGATCGGGTTCGCCCCACCATCATCCCGATCTTGCCCAGTTATGCGACCGCAAACTTTTAAACTCCGTCGCCGAACCACCCGTTGATGAGCGATGTTCGTCTGCTCTTTGGAAGACCGAAGATAAGGGAGAAAGCCGCCTTTCTGGCGGCGTTGAGAGAGGCTCAAAATAGGCACGGCTGCGTCATCCAGGCGATGGACGCCTCCTTGGTGGTGGACGAAAGGCACGCCGCCTTCGCCGCCGAAAAGGCGATGCGGGCCTTCTCCGAAAAGAGAAACGTGGCCAAAGACCTGGGCCTTGAAATTCTGCGTTATGCTTCAGGCCAAAGACAGATCGAGCGGGCGCTTTCCATGGGCGTATCAGAGGCCACCCAGCGGGTCGCCCTGATAGTGATGGAGAACGGCACAGCTCTGGAAATTTTCGATATAATCGAGGTCGACGGTGACGGGCCACGCTTTAGCCCGGCGGCCGTGAAGAAGGCCTTCGACATACAGGAACCGGAGATCGAGGCCGTAGGCGAGGAGAGGATTCCCGACCTCGTACTGGAACGGGTAGCGCTGATAGATGCTTACCGATGAGAGGATCTTATGAAAGAAGAGTTCTACACCCGGGACCGCTGGCAGAACTGGATGAACAAGATAAAAGAGAGCGGGTTCACCCTCAAGGATTCCGATGAGGACCCTTCAGCCGCGGTCTTCGTCTACGCCATGGACGACGTGGTTTTAGCCTGCCTCAAGGTCATCGCGAGATGCGAACACGGCACCATATCCAAAGAGGAGGCGATATCCACCATAGACGAAATCAGAGATATCGTCTCCGAGAAGGACGAGTCCCTCGAAGAAGACGCAAACCTGATGCTGGAGTCGCTGAACACCGCCCTGACGGCCGTATTCCTCTCCAGTCAGCGCTACATGGACGGGGGTTACGACAAAAAGACTCCCCTGGGGGATCTGGTGAGAAAGGCGGCCCTCGCCGAGGACGCTGACCGGATGGAAGAGGCCCTGGGGACCCTAAGCGACATCGGGGCGAGAGTGATCGGAGGGGAGACCCTCCCTGAAGAGGCCTTCGCGGATCTGCCCTACTGCCTGACGGCAGAGCTTCTGGATGGCATCGACGCAATATCCGCGGCCCAGATCGGGGACGACAGCTACAAGGAAGACGACGGGTCCGAGGACGACGGCGACGATTCCTGACCGTCATCTAGGTCTCGTGGTGACCTCGCACCCGTTCTCCACGACGATAACCGTATGCTCGGCCTGGGAGACGAGGGCACCCTCGGCCTCCCAGAGCAGTGGGTACCGATGGAGAATGCCCGCTCGGAGAAGCTGGGTGAGGGCATAATCGGTCCTATCTCCCGATAGCCATCTCCGGGCGAAGGGGAGAGTCGAATAATTTTCCTGGACCTGCTTTAAAAGGGCTCTCGCGGGCGGAGACCTGATCGGCCTCTTGGTGACAAAGGAGAATATCTCAGCCCGGGGAGCCTCCGAGATCTTGCCAACGCCGTCGGTGGCGAAGGGCTCGATGGCGATAACGTCTCCCGACTTTAGCTCCACGCCCTTCTCGATCGCCCTGTTCGGCACCGATGGCTCGCCGTGGGCCTGGTAGTGGCCGAGGCCGTGGCCTGTCAGGTTAGAGATCGAGTTGTAGCCGTGTCCTCTTATCGCATCCTCGATGGCGGCTCCAAGCTTCGCCGTGTCTACGCCAGGCTCGACGAGCTCTATCGCCGCGGCGAGCCCTGCCTTCGAGGCCTCGACCAGGTCCAGGTGGCCGCTTAAGTCCACGGTCACGGCAGAGTCGGCGATGTAGCCGTCGACGTGCACACCGATGTCGAGCTTCACCATCTCCTCTCCGAAGACTGACCCGTCCTGGATCCGGGGCGTGTCGTGAGCCGCGACCCTGTCCCTGGAGATGTTGCAGGGGAAGGCGGGCTCGCCGCCGAGGTCTCGCGTCTTCTCCTCGACGAAGTTTGCAACCTCCAAAATCGAGACCCCGACATCGATCATCGAGCTTGCCTCGTCCCGAACCCTGGCCAGGATATCTCCGGCCTTCCTATACTTCTCAAGCACTTCAGCGTCCATGAAAGATCAGACTCCTTTCAGAGGATAAGCCGCTTTTCAAGGTTGGTAAGGTTGTCGCATCCGTCCTTCCTCACCACCACCAGGTCCTCGAGCCGGACCCCGCCCAAGTCCGGATAGTATAGTCCAGGCTCCACGGTGACGACGTTCCCTTCCTTCAGGGTTTTGCCAACCTCGCTGAGAGATGGCATCTCGTGGACCTCAAGGCCCACCCCGTGGCCCGTGGAGTGTATGAAGCCCCGCCCCTCCCGCTCAGGGTAGCCTTGCTCCTCGAAGATCTCACAGACCTTCGCGTGGACCTCTTTCCCGGTCGCCCCCGCCCTGACCGCTGCAATGCCCGCCTCCTGGGCCGCCAGGACCGCCTGGTAGATCTCGACGACCTTTTGGTCGGCCTCGCCCCGAAGGACGGTCCTGGTCATGTCCGCGAAGTACCGGCTCCTCTTGGAACGGGGGAATATGTCGATCACGATCGGAGAGTTTGCGGGCAGGGGTCCTATGCCGCTGCAGTGGGGATCGGCCGCGTCTTTGCCACCAGCCACGATCGTATCTTGCGCCTCGCAGCCCTTCTCCAGCAGGGCCACATCGATGGCGGACTTCACCTTCTCAGAGGTGAGGGACTCGCCCTCTAAAATGAGTATATCACCAGAGGGCCGAGAGTTTCTTATCATCTCGATCGCGACCCTCATCGCCTCCTCGCAGGCCCTCTGAGAGGATTTTATCGCCTCGATCTCCTCGGGGGTCTTGACCTTTCGCCACTCTGAGACGGGGCTGTCCAGGACCGATACGTCAAAATTGGCCTCCAGGCCCTGGTAGACCCTCACAGGAAAGTCTCCCGGAACCCCGAGCCTTTTGATGCCGCGATCCTGGAGAAACTCCTTCAAGACCTCGATGTAGGCGTCCTCGGGACGGTCGAACTTCGCCAGCTTCTCTCCGATCCCGTAATCGGAGGTGGTCACCACCTCCTCGGCGCACGACTCCTTTTTGGCCCGGCCCTCCTCCATCCCCGAGACCAGGATGGATAGAGATGATGCGGCAAGGAGGGCGAAGCGGTCAGGGGCGAGAAAGCGAGATAAATAATAGATGTCCAGGTTGCAGAGACTGTCGCCGAGGAGGAGAAAGGCGTCCAGCTCGTGATCAGAAAGAAATTTTCCCGTCGTTTGAGACGAAGAGGGCATGAAACTGGATTTGAATAGAAGGTATAAAAAGATGGATCAGCGGCCCTTTATGGCCAAGGTTATCTCGCGAACGAAGGCAGCGACGTTCTCGGACTTCTCGACCCCGGTCCCGGTGACGATGAGGTCCGCTCCCGCCTGCACGAGATCTCGCGCGGCCTCCCCCGACCTTATCCCTCCGCCGAGGATCAGAAGCGCATCCCCGAGGGCCCTTTTTACAGTCGCCACCATCTTCAGGGGCACGGGCACGCCCGCTCCAGATCCCGCCTCCAGGTAGACCATCCTCATGCCGAAGTACTTGCCGGCGAGGGCGTAGGCCGCAGCGAGCTCGGGCTTGGATCTTGGGATCAGCTTGGCGTCGCCAACCCACCCCACGGTCCCGCCGGGCTCGACGATGACGTAGGCCATGGGGATCGGCTCGAGATGGTATCTATAGACCAATGGCGCGCCGAGGGCCTGGTTCTCGATCAGGTAGCTCGCGTTCCTCGAGTTGAGAAGGCTCATGAAGAAGACGGCGTCAGCGTTGGAGCAGAGGCCCGAAACGCCGCTGGGAAATAGGATCACCGGCAGTTTCGACTCTTCCTTGATCGCCCTCACCGTATCCTCGAGGGCGCGACCTGCCGCGCCGACGGACCCGCCCACCATGATGGCATCGGTGCCGCCCTCGGCCGCCGCCTTCGCCATCCTGCCCGCATCCTTTGGGCTCTGGGAGTCGGGATCTATGAGGGTGAGATGGGCGGCTCCGGTCATCTCCACGACCCTTGCCAGCATCTCTTCGACGGGACCGATCATGAGAACCATCAGCCCCAGGCTCGTTTATCCTCTGCTCTCCTTGGACTTGACGCGAAGCCCCTTGTAACCGCACTTGCGGCATCGGGTTGAGCGGACGGCGTTGCGCGCGTTGCAGCGCATGCAGATCTTCATGTTGAGAAGTCGGTTTTCAGCCTCTGGAAATCTGGCCATGAAAGTTGCCTCTTTTATGCTTGTTTTTTGTGTTGTGATCACCGCAGACGAAACGCGATGATATGAACTTTTTGGATGTTGGTTTCTGGCGCCGGGGTTGGGATTTTCCTGAAAGGGCTTTCTCGCCCCCTCATTTTGAACCCAAGAGTCCCAAAAGGGACAACAGGTCTCGAGCCTGCCGCGTTTGGACTCTTCAGACCCCTTGGAGACAGAAGATTAGTCCGCTCTGCCACCCCGGCTCCGGAGCTCCTAGTTCAAGCTTCTGGTTTATATCTGTTGGCCCCGGGTTTCGGTTCGCGAGGATAGACTTATGTGGACAAGCCGCGAATTGGTTGCAGGAGATTTGGATGTCCCTTCGAGATGATGCGCTGGAGTTCCACCGGAAATCAAGGGGTAAGATTGCCATCAAGAGCAAGGTTCCCTGCAGCACGCTGGAGGACTTGAGCCTGGCCTACACCCCAGGAGTTGCCGAACCATGCCGAGAGATCGCCAAAGATCCGGGCCTGGTTTACGATTACACGTCCAAAGGGAACCTGGTGGCCGTAGTCACCGACGGCTCCGCAGTCCTCGGCCTGGGGGATATCGGTGCCCCAGCATCGATGCCGGTGATGGAGGGAAAGGCGATCCTCTTCAAGGGGTTTGCCGACGTCGACGCCTTCCCCATCTGCATAGATTCAAAGGACCCATCAAAGATCGTGGAGGTCACAAAGAGGATATCCACAGTCTTCGGTGGGATCAACCTGGAGGACATCAGCGCACCCCGCTGCTTTGAGATCGAGGAACGGCTGAAGCGAGAGCTGGACATCCCTGTATTTCACGACGACCAGCACGGAACCGCCGTGGTGACGGGAGCCGCCCTAATAAACGCCCTGAAGGTCGCAAATAAGAGGTTTGAAGATATACAGGTCGTCTTCAGCGGGGCAGGGGCTGCAGGGGTCGCCGTCTCCAAGTTTTTGATGAGCTTTGGCGTCGACGACATCGTCCTCTGCGACAGCAGGGGGATCATACACTCTGGGCGAAGCGACCTCAACCCCTCCAAGATGGAGATGGCGAAGATCACAAACCCGAAGGGAAAGACCGGATCGCTCGCCGACGCCATGAAGGGCGCAGACGTCTTCATCGGGGTTTCAGCGCCTGGGATCGTGACCGAGGAGATGGTCGAGTCAATGGCCGAGGATCCGATAGTCTTCGCCATGGCCAACCCCGTTCCCGAGATCATGCCGGATCTTGCCAAGCAGGCCGGGGCAAGGGTCGTCGCCACCGGAAGGTCGGACTTTCCAAACCAGGTGAACAACGTCCTGGGCTTTCCCGGAATCTTCAGAGGGGCTCTCGACGTGCGGGCGAGGGAGATCAACGAGGAGATGAAGATGGCAGCGGCAAGGGCGATAGCGGAGCTCGCAGAGCCGATCTCAGAAGTGTCCATAATCCCGTCGCCACTCGACCGGCGGGTGGTGCCGAAGGTGGCCGAAGCCGTGGCGAGGGCCGCCATCGAGTCGGGGGTCGCGAGGGGCGAGGTGGATCCTGCAGAGGTCGGGCGAAGGGCGGCCGAGAGGATCGGGCTTGTGGAGTAGCCAGCGGCGAGGGAGAGGGGGGCCTGTGGATGCGGCGCGGTTGGAGGCGATGACGGTCTACCTCGGCCCGGTGGAGAAGATCACCTCGAAGGGTCCGAAGACCTATGAGTACTACTTCGCATCCTGGAAGATGGGGGATAAGGTCGTCAACAAGTACATCGGCTCTCCTCGAAAGATGACCCGAGAGGCGGCCACAGCGAAGGCCCGGAAACTGAAGGCGGAGGCGCTGGGGCTTCGGTGATTCGCCGAAACATTTTTCGTGGGTTGAGATAGTCTCTTTCTCCAAGAGGGTGATTAAAACGAGACTGAAAATGATTTTGGCTTTGGTGGTGCTGGCGGCGCTGGCAGTTTCGGCAACATCGGACGAGGTGGATGATCTCATATCGGATCTGAAGTACGGGACGTCGGATGTACGATCCTCGGCTGCCAGTGATCTCGGCTGGCGGATAGGCGATACCAAAGCTGTTGATCCACTCATCAAGGCTCTGAAGGATGAGGACGAAGATGTCCGAGCGAATGCTGCCATTAGTCTTGGTAATTTTGGTAACGCCACGGCGGTTGATCCACTCATCGAGACTCTGGAAGATGAAGACCCGTGGGTTCGAGGTCGGGCTGCTATTGCTCTCGGCGATATAGGTGACCCAAAGGCAGTCGATCCACTAATCGAAGCTCTAAGTGATGATAACTGGGTTGTACGAGCGAATGCTGCCTGGGCTCTCGGCGAGATTGAAGATACCCGAGCCGTTGACCCCCTGATCGAAGCTCTGAAGGATGAGGACGAAGATGTCCGAGCGAATGCCGCCCAAGCTCTCGGCGATATAGGTGAACCCGCGGTCGATGCGCTGATCACTGCCCTGGAGGACGAGGAAGAGGATGTTCGAGCGGGAGCTGTCATCTCTCTAGGCCAGATAAACGCTACTAGGGCAATTGACCCACTTATCGGCGCTCTCTCGGACGAGGCCCGGGAGGTCCGATTTGAAGCCGCCAAAACTCTCGGCGATATAGGTGATCCTAGAGCTGTTGATCCTCTTATCGGCGCTCTCAAAGACGGGTCTACGTCAGTCCGAAGTGGGGCTATCGAAGCTCTCGGCAAGATCGGCGAACCTGCAGTTGACCCGCTTATCGGCGCTCTCTCGGACGAGGACGAAGATGTCCGAGCGAATGCTGCCATTAGTCTCGGTCAGATAAACACTACTAGGGCAATTGACCCACTTATCGGCGCTCTCTCGGACGAGGACGAAGATGTCCGAGCGAATGCTGCCATTAGTCTCGGTCAGATAAACGCTACTAAAGCGGTTGGTCCCTTGATTGAAGCTCTCAAGGACGAGAGCCCTTGGGTGAGGCGAAAAGCAGCCGAAGCTCTTGGGGAGATCGGCGATTCTGGGGCGGTTGATCCCCTGACCGAAGCTATCGAGGATAAGGATTCGTATGTCCGAGCGGCTGCTGCCGAGGCATTGGTGAAGATCCAAAACTGAGTAGCAGAGGCGTGGCTGCGTTGGTGGCCTGGGCAGTCACATAACAATATCTGAAAGAACTTCGGAAGTATCACCTTCGCGACTCCATATCTTTTTTTATAATTGACTAATATGGACTTGTTTACTCGATCGCGTACCTTCCCACAGAGACTATGAGAATGTGGATTTCTCGTCGCGTATAAGTGAAGGTAAATCGATCAAGTTTGTGCTCATCCGAGAGGGCCTCTCATAGCAGGGTGGCCAGATGGCGTTTTTTTGGCGAGAATTTTAGACGATGGTATCAGGATTTCTGTGGAAGTTATAGGCAGATGGGAAAAATGAATTTATGCGCCGCCAGCCACAGACGAATTTGCGGAAAGATAAAAACAGAAACCAAAACCGGAAAACGAGAGGTCAGAGGTCCTTTTGGACCTCGCCCCTTATGTCCTCAAAGTCGATGAAGTGCATTCCAGAAACCTCTTTCAGCTCCCGAGCTATGAACCGTTTCGTGGACATGACGAGGAACCTCTTGCCCCGGGCCCGAAGGAGCTTGAGGGGCCGCTCGAAATCACCGTCGCCGCTGACGAGGACCGCAAGATTGTAGTTCTCGATGGTGTTGAACATGTCGAGGACGATCTCGATGTCGAGGTTCGCCTTTCTTATCTCCCTGCCGTCGTCGAGAACTATGATCTTGAGCTCTTTGGTGATGATCGAGTAGCCGATGTCCGCGAGGGCTGTCAAGAAGCCCTGCTGCCTTGAATCTGGGGGGTTCTCCTCACCGACGTAGTAATAGGCGTCGATGATCTCGCCGCCGGTCTTGTTCTCGATCCACCTTAGAAGCTTCTCAAAGTTGATCCACCATCTAAGCTCGTCTTTCTGCATGTAAAAGATGTTCGCGCCATCTACGAATACCGATATTTTCATTTATATTTCCCCTTTGTGTTAAATATATTTAACACTCAGGCCAACGTTTCGGCCCGGCATTATTATTCTGGATTGAAATAGATCTGAGAATACATATAGTTTCCTGAGAAAAATCTCGGTTTTGAAGCTGAACAACTGGACGAAGGGGTTCCGACCCTCATCGAGAATATGAAGTCCTTCGGCATGAACATTAATCGAGCCGGGCCTCAGCGTCGTCCAGGTGCCCGACAAGAAGGCGTTGGAGAAGTAGCTTTTACATGGGCCGGACCGTCGCGATGGTGATCACGAACTGAATTCTGTGGACCTTGAAGTGAGGTTTCCTTCGGCCTTGCGCCCTCCACTCTTTTTTCGGATCAGATCTCCTCGTATGACCGGCCCAGGACCATCTCGCCGACCCGATCGGCTGAATTTTCATTGATGAGAAAAATAAATATGAAAGATTTATAATTTATGCTCCGAGCTGAGATTGCGTTGTCGCGAGTCGGTGTGAGAATAGGCCAAAGGTGTCGGTGGGATAGGGATCGAGTTGAATCCCCCAGTACCAAAAGCAGAGATCGCTCTGGCGTTCAAGCAAAATTATTTAAGTTATTAGCGTTATCATTTTATTGTGATTGCATGAGGCATAATCTGTGGATTGGTATAGCTGCAATTTCGCTACTGTTTTCTTTGCCCGCTGCGTTTGCCCAAAACTGTGATTGGACTGGAACATGGGAAACTGACTGGGGAACAATGGAACTACAACAGTCCGGCAACACAGTTACGGGAACTTACACCTGGGACAAAGGACGTATCATCGGAACTGCCTTCGAAAACATGCTCATCGGCACCTGGTCGGAGGACGCTCAAGAAAATCCCTACAGCCCACCCGATAACGCAGGAGACGTTGAATTCACCACAGATGAATATTGCTACTCTTTCGGCGGCAAATGGCGATATGGTTCTTCTGGGGAATGGTTTACGTGGACCGGTCACCGCGTTATTCCTCAAAACGTCACCGTAAATCTGGGAAATGGGGAAGCAGGTCCGGTAACGTCTCAATAATGCCGGATCAGACCTCACGCCCTCCGCTCTTTTTTCGGATTAGATCTCCTCGCATTCCCGGCCCGTTACCATCTCACTGACCCA
>CAZNGI010000041.1:0-16511 GCA_964572505.1 uncultured Methanotrichaceae archaeon
CGAAGGGATGTCTAGATAGGCGGCGGCATAAAACCTCGAAAACACCGCAAAGCCTAATATCTGAAAGGCTATCTTCGCCAATCTATGGCAAATCTGAACGTGGCGATGCTCGGTCCCCAGGGCTACGCAAAAGATATCGGGAAGAAGGGCACCTCCACCGACATTACCTTCTACAATTTGAAACGGGGCGAGAGCACCGTCACCATCATCGAGCCCACACGATACCCGGAGCGGCTCGCGCCCCTCTTCTTTGCGGCATCCCTCGCGAGAATTGCGATCCTGGTGGTGGACCAGATCGACGCGGCCTTCGGCGAGAGCGTGATCATGCTCCAGTCTCTCGGAATCAAAGAGGGCTACATAATCCTGAGAAACTACCTCGACCCCGGCCGGATCGCGCCGATCGCCAAGGGCACGGTCCTGGAGGGGTACGAGTACATTGATGACGACCCCATCGCCCTCCGGGAGAGGCTCCTCTCCGAGGCGGACCGTCTCAAAGAGGTGCCGCCCTCCCCGGACGAGAAGGGGGGCGCGATCCCCGTCGACCACTTCTTCAACGTCAGAGGGATCGGAACCGTCATCCTCGGGACGATGGCCGAGGGCGTGATAAGAAAGCACGAGACCCTGAAGGTCCTTCCCGGCGAGAAGACGGCCTTGGTCCGATCGATCCAGAAGCACGACGACGACTTCGACTGGGCCCGAGAAGGCGACAGGGCGGGAATCGCCCTCAAAAACATTGACGCCGAGGAGCTGGACCGGGGCGCTGTTCTGACGAGCGACGGGTCCCTCAAGGCGGAATCAAACCTATCGGCCAGGGCGGAGCTGATCAGCTACTGGCCCGCGCCCCTCAAGGAAGGGATGGTTTTGCACCTGGGTCACTGGATGCAGTTCGTCCCTGCGAAGGTCGTCTCGACCGAGTCCGGAGAGGACTGGAGAAAGCCCCTCCTGAAACTGGAGCTTGAAAAATCCCTCGTCTACCGGTCGGGCGACAGAGCCGTGATCCACTATCTGGAGGGTACAAAGCTTCGGATCGCAGGGACCCTGGAGCTTCCCTGAAACCCTCTTTCTTCGTTTTTTGTTTCGGTTTTCGCGAAGCCTTGAACAGTCCTCACTCCACCAGGACCGCCGTCCCGCTGGCCGAGACCATCAGCATTCCACCGCTCTGACCCAGGGTCTCGTAGTCGAGGTCGACGCTCAGAATGGCGTTTGCACCCAGCTTCTTCGCCTCTTCCTCCATGTCCTGGAGGGCGATCTCCTTGGCTCGCCTCAGCTCCTTCTCGTAAGCTCCTGACCTTCCGCCGACGATGTCTCTTATCCCGGCGAAGAGGTCTTTGAAGAGGTTTGCGCCGAGTATCGCTTCACTGCTCACGATTCCGAAGTACTTCACCACGCGTCTGCCCTCAACGTTTGGAGTCGTCGATATCAACATCAGATCTCACTTCCGTCCATGAGATCCGACCTTTGGCTTAATTATTCTGGCGATGAATGAGGCGAAAAAAAGTATTGAAAAGTATCGAAAAATGAAGACTTTGGGCCGAGAGGGAGAAGGCGAGATAGCGCTTAATTCTGCCTCAGCCCTTCCTGCCAGCGGAGAAGCTTCTCCTGGACGACGTACCGGAAGGTCCGATCGATGAGCAGGCCCAGAAGGCCGAGAACGATCATGTAGAGGAATACCAGGTCCATCATGTGCAGCGAGTAGTAGTCCCAGAGCCGGTACCCTAGGCCGCTTCTCGTGCTCGCCCCGAACATCTCGGCGGCGACGATGCACATCCAGGCGATCCCCATGGCGATCCTGATCCCCGCAGCGATGGAGGGCAGAGCCGAGGGGAAGGCGACGTACCTTATCAGGTCCCGGTTCCTGGTGCATCCGAGAACCATCGCCGACTCGACGTAGACCCTGGGAACTCCCCGAAAGCCAACGTAGGAGTTGATCAGTATCGGAAAGACGGCGCCCACGAAGACTATGAACCCTGCCGCCTGGGGCGTCAGGCCAAACCAGATTATGGCGAAGGGTATCCAAGCAAGGGGCGGAATCGGCCTGATAAGCTCGACTATGGGATCGAAGATCCTGTCAGCGACCCTGGACCAGCCCATCGCCATCCCTATCGGGAGGGCCACCAACAAGCCCGCCACCATGCCGATCAGGAAGTGGATCAGGCTCACCGGCAGGTCCACCCAAAGGATCGTCTGCCACTGGTGCAGCAGGGCCTCGGCCACCTGGAGGAAGCTCGGCAGCTTCAGAGGGTTGTCGATGGCCATGGCAAAAAGCTGCCAGACGACCACGAGCCCCATCACTGACAGGGTCTCGATGCCGTGCTCTGCTAGCTCATCTCTCGTTCTCTGGATCATGGTCAACTCCAGTCCTCTCCCCGTTTTTTCGTCCCTTTTTCGTCCCTTCCTCGTTTCAGCTCGTCACCCTGTCGTAGAAGGTGGTGTCGAAGAGGTCGTCCTCGGTCAGGAGCTTCTCGCCGGTGTACCCGAGCTCGTAATCGACCTTGGCGTACTCAGTCACCGAGGGTACGGTCACGTGAGGATCGCTGATCCAGGCGCCGTCCCAGGTCTTGATGGAGTACTGGACCATCGTCAGGTTCTGTCCGGTCTTCGCAGAGTAGATCTCGGCCGCCCTCTCGGGGTTCTCGTTGATGTACTCGGTGGCCCTGATGTGGATCCTTATTATCTGCTCCACAAGCTTCGGCTCCTCTCTCAAGAGCTTCCCGCTGACTACGAGGCAGCAGCAGGCGTGGTTTGGCCACATCTCGCCGGAGGCGACGACCGACTCGCCATTGCCCTCAAGCTCGATGATGGAGGGTGAGGGATGGGGCAGGAATACGCCGTCTACGCGCTTTGCGGAGATGGCGGTGACCGCGTCGCCGGGTCCCATAGATTTTATGTCGATCTCCTCGGGGTTGACGCCATTGTCCTGGAGCCACTTCTTGAAGACGGTGTCCTGGATCGATCCGGGCGGGAAGGTTGCAACCTTCAGCCCGATGAGGGACTCGGGCCCTTGGTAGTCGACCTCGGGTCTGACCACAAGGTCGGACCCGTTCTTCTGGACCGCGGCCACGATCTTGGCGTCAAGACCCTGGGCGATGGCGCTTATGGGCGGGGCAGCGCCAACGTAGGCTATGTCCAGGTTTCCGCCGAGCATGGCCTGCATCTCAGGGGGCCCCGAGGGAAACTCGAAGTCTTCGACCTCCTCGATCCCGAAGGCCTTCAGGTCCTCCAGCCACCAGCCCTCCTCCATCGCCACCATCTCGGCGACCTGATGGGTGCTGGGCTGGTAGCCGATGCGCAAGGTCGTGATCTTCTTCTCCTCATCGGTGCCGATGCAGCCGAGGGCGATCAACGTCACCAAGGCGACCGCGAGAGCTGCGATCAGAAAATCTCTCCTCAAATATCATCACCACCCGTGGAAAAGAAAGGTCCGTATAAAGCATTTTCCGGCCAGGTCGATATATAAACCCAAAAGTACTAATATCTGAAAAATATTCTACAATAGGATGACATATGCGGAGAGATTGATGAGAGCCGCCTTCATGTCCGACGAGAAGCTGCGCGACTCGCTGAAAGAGGTTCTCTCGGAGCTGGGCATGAGCGCAAGGGAGTTCAGCAAGATCTCCGCCATACCCCAGAGCACCCTTTACAAGATCATGTCCGGCCACCGAGAGCCGAACATAACGACCCTTCGACAGATAGTCAAGACGATCAGAGAGCTTGAAGGTTCTGACACCGGTTTCATCGCCGTCATAGCAGCCCGGCCGGTCCTCGACGAGATCAAGGAGAAGAGGATGAAGATCGGAGACCGTCTCCTTGTCCTCCGGGAGTACTCGGCCACCAACATAGAGGAGGCGATCGTGGCCGCAGTCCGGGCAGAGAGGGATGGGGCCGCGGCCCTCGTCTGCGCGCCGATCGTCAGCCCGACGGTGGAAAAGCTTCTTTCGATACCCGTGGCCACCATAATCCCGAAGGAAAGCCTCCTCCGGGCGATCGAGGTGGCGGCAAGAAAGATCGAGTGACCATTTCTCAACCATTCCTCCACAGATTGATCCAACGCTCCGAGGACCTGTTACGGCAAGGCCGATAAAGCAGGCTGGGCGGACGGCCGTCGGATGTCGAAAGGCTTTTATCGTTAGGAAGGTCATTACTCTCCATTAAGGGTATAGTGGGGTTTGTTTATGAGAACGGTTATCATGTTATCTTTTCTGGCCCTTTTGGTGGCCAGCACCGCCGTCTCCGGCGCGGAGCCGGTGAGCGTCGGCGGAGATTTCGGACAGTCCTGGCTGAAGAACCTCCCCTACCAGCCAGCAACCAGCGCCGAGGACGATGGAAGCGGCCTGTGGAGCTGGGGAGGCGTCCCCACGGGGAGAACTGTGGTCAACGACACCTTGCAGCCAGTGGTCAACAACACCGACGAGGTCGATTTCGCCGGCATCGCGTGGCTCGGATCTGAGCCCCTCGGTCCTCCGGCGCGAATAAATTATACCGGGGCGCCTGTGGATTTCATGTACCCCTTTTACTCGGACGATCCCTGGATTCTAGCCCAGCATTATGGAAGGCCGGTCAGAACGAACCTGAACGATCTGCCGAAGGACATCAGAGATACAATAGATATCTGAAGGTCGATGGCAATGAATAGGATGGGCCTGGAAGAGCTGATCGCCAAATTGAAGGAGGTCCACCCCGACCTCAGGCCCATCTCCGCAGAGGACGTGGTGATGGCAAACTGGGTGAGGCTCAAGTGCAGGTACGGATGCAAGGCGTACGGGAAGCACCTGGGATGCCCACCCTACTCGCCGACGCCGGAGGAGACCCGAAAGGTGCTGGAGGAGTACAGGGTCGGCGTCATCGCCAGGTTCGAGGCAAAGCCGGACAACGAGGTATCGCCCGAGCACATTCACCACCATCTTTGGGACTCGATCAACAGGGTCCACGAGACGGTATTCCAGCTGGAGAGGAGGGCTTTTCTCTGTGGGTACTACAAGGCCTTCGGGTTCAACGCCCTTCCCTGCACCTTCTGCGCCACCTGCATCCCTGAGGAGAAAGATTGCATCGACCCCTTCGAGGCCAGGAACTGCAGGCACAAGGAGAAGGTGAGGCCATCAATGGAGGCCTGCGGGATAGACGTCTTCAAGACCCTGGAGCGGGCCGGATACGACCTTTCGGTCCTCGACTCTTACTCCCAGGGTTTTGCTCTCTTCGGGCTGGTTTTGCTCGATTGAGCCGCCAATTGGCGGCGTCTGGCCAAAAGTTAATAGCTCAATTCCTTCGAGATGGCGACGAGGCGGTCAGTGGCGCCTAGATCCCTCTTCGCCTCCTTCGCCAAACCAGTTTCCGCCCAGGTATCTTTCCGAAACTTCGGGCCGCGACCCGTACAGCTCGAAGTGGAGCATGCTCGAGTTGCCCAACTCCCTCAGGCTTTTGATGTAGGCGGGCGCATCATCACCGATCTTTTCCGGGTTCAGAACCGATCCGACTCGTCCCACCATCTGGCCGGAGCTGAGACGGTCTCCGGCTCTCACCTCCACCTCATCAAGCTCTGCGAATTTCGCGAAGGAGCCGCTATCGTTTTCGACCAGGACGTACGACGTCTCGTTCCAGCGGGGGATGATCCCAGGCGACGTGAGGATACCCACCACCAGAACGATGCCGTCTTCGATCGAGACGACCTTTGAGCCTGGGGTGGCGTAAAGGTCGACGCCGCAGTGGCGCCTGGTCCTCCCAGAAGGAGCCCGGTGACCCTCTGGATGGAACCGGCTGGCTGCGGCCCTCTGGGAGGGGCCAAGCAACCTTTTTCTTCATGCTGGCTTTGAGCGGCCTCTTCAAAGATGCGCCCTCAGCTCTGCGATCGATTCGAGGATGAGGTCGGGGATGACGTTCGAGTACTCCACCACCTCTTCCCTGTACTTTCCGGTCTTTACGAGGACCCCGATCATGTCCACGTTCTGGGCACCGCCGACGTCGGAATTTATGTCGTCGCCGATCATGGCCGTCTCATCGGGCGAGGCCCGAAGTTCTGTGAGGCCCATCTCGAAGAAGTCCGGTGATGGCTTTCCCACCACCTCGGCCAGGGTCCCTGTGGCGTACTCGAGGGCGTAAACGAATGGTCCCGCAGAGAGGTAAAGGCCGTCGGACCCCATCCAGTACCGGTCCTTCTCGAGGGCGATGATCTCAGCCCCGTCCATCACCAGCCGAAAGGCCCTGTTCAGCCGATCGAAGGTGAAGTCGGTCTCGGCGTCCCCCACCACCACGAAGTCCACCTCCTCCTCGGCGAGGGGAACGCCCGCCTCCTCGAAGTCTCTGCGAACGTCTTGTCTGGTAAGGAG
The DNA here is from genome assembly GCA_964572505.1 of uncultured Methanotrichaceae archaeon. GTDB lineage: Archaea > Halobacteriota > Methanosarcinia > Methanotrichales > Methanotrichaceae > Methanocrinis. The sequence goes on from CAZNGI010000041.1 coordinate 6,321, forward strand.
GAAGCACTTGTTGTCCTTCTCGGACCGGATCCGTTCGGCGGCGGCGATCGCCGGGGTGAATATGTGATCCTCGGGTATCTCAAACCCCATATCGCCGAGGAACTTCGCGAGGGTGCTCCTGCACTTCGAGGTGGTGTTAGAGACGAACCGATATCGGTATCCCTTCTCCTCCAGCATGGCTACGGTCTCCTTCGCCCCCTCTATCGGGGTCTTGTCCACGTAGAGGACCCCATCGAGGTCGATCAGAAAGGCCTTCACGTCGATCGTTCCAATACCTCCTTGGCAATGGAAGAGAGATGCTCTATTCTGTTTTATATTTACCCGATCGATCTTTCATCGACGAGATTTTATATTCGTCCGGTCAAGATCGGTCCAGTTTTTCGAAAAATCGCTCCCGTTCTGAGCGTTCTTGGAGGTTTCGGCGTGCCGACGAGGAAAGAGATGTTGCTTCGCGTCTTGAAGAAGGGGATCAAGGTCAGCGGGTTGGGCGAGGCCAAAGAGCCCTCCTGTGAGGTGTGGAACTTCGACGATCGAATCGTGACCGGGGAGATGAAAAAGATACTATCCGAGGAATGGACCGAAGATCAAAGCCGCCTCTGCCAATGGCTGGCCCCGGCCTTCGGGCGGATAGCCTACGAGGTGGAGAACGGAGGCTATCCTGACGATCTGGCGGGCCTGGACTTGGACCTGCTGGAGGAGCATCTCGATTCCGAGGTGGAGGCGGACGTTCTTATGCTGCAAGACGTGGAGAAGGCGTACCGCATCGCTCTCCGGTTTGTGAGATGGTTTCTGGACGAGACGCTGGCGGACTGATCTGACCCATTCTACCTCCGCCTTCCGGAGGAATGGAAAGAAAGTCAGAACCGCATCGGATGTACAGCACCAGCTCTGAGCATTGTGAACCCCGGTCTTTCGTCAGACCGGAACCGACCTGTTGGAGGGTCTGGACCATTTGATCTGAACTGTTGCAGGGTCCTCCTGAAGAAGATTGACGATGCAGGATCCTATTGAACTGGCCGAATGCTAAGAGTCCACGCTAACAGACGATCGACGAAACTGATCAGGCAACCTCCTTCATGTCATGGACATTAGCTCAAGACGCATCCTGTCAGCTTCATCAGATCCGGACTCGGTCTCCTTCTTCTCGCCCTTATCCTGATCTTCCGGGGTGTAAGATAGGTAGAGCTTTCGCCTTTTTCCCTGAGTGAGCTTGACGTGAGATGGATCCATCTCGACGGCGCGCTTCATCACGCTTATAACCGTGGTCTTGTTCAGGCCGAGCATGTCCACAAGTTCGCTGGTGGTGTATCTTCCGGGCCTCTCCTTCATAAGATCGATCAGAGTCACTGTGTGGTTGTCGAGGGCGTTTCCCTCGCTGACCTTCGGGGTCCGGCTGACAGAGGATCTCGTATGTCTCGTCTTCATCTGGCTCTTGAGATCTGCCACCTCTTTTGACAGGTGGTCTACCTGGTCGATCAGTCTCCCCAAAAGATCGACGTCCTGCTGCTTCATGGTGAGCATGTCGGACATATTTTCCACGGCCATTATGAGACCAATCATCGCCTGAGTCTCTTCGAGCTCCCGCTCACTTTCTGCAACTTTCTTTTTATAAACTTCTAAAAGCTCTTCAAACATTAGTTCCGTACTCCTTATCTCAATCTCAGTGTTTTATCCGATATCTCATCCCCCTCTTATGAGTTACCGAAAAAACCGCTACGTGTAGTGATCTCGACCCAAGTATAAATAGTTTTCTTAATAATTAATCAGGGAATCCGAGATGCGTTGATCATAAATGACAATTTTGTTAATGTTTGAGATAATTGCCAATTTAAGACTGCAAATCGAACTTTTCCCCGGAGGTCTTTTCGTGAATGAAAACGTGGAATTGTCGGACCTCATGATGGGGGAATTCCGCTGAGCCGATCTCTCACCAGGACCGGAAGCTTCCTTATATCGTCTATGACCTCGTCCGCTGCCTCGATGAGATCCGTCGTTGGGCGGCTGTCCTGCTGAACCGTGAGCACCCCGAGATCTGCCGCCTCCAGAGCGTATCGATCGTTGAGGCCGTCTCCGACCATGACAACCAGTCTGTAGTCGTTCTTGAGGCTCTTTACGATCTCCTCTTTTTGTCGCGGCTTTGAGGCCGGGTATATCCGTTCCTCTTTTATCCCCCTGCACCTGGTGAGGCTCGAGAGGCTGCGCATGCTGTCTCCGGAGGCGACGTAGATGTCGGCGCCCATCCCCTCAAGCTCTTTCAAAACGACCACCAGGGCCGGAAAAGGCATGCCACCGGTGCTGATGGAGTGAGTTACCTTTCCAGCCTCCACGTCTACTATCAGCCCCGTGGTGTAGTAGAATCGCGGACAGCGGGCACAGACCGCCGTCAGCGTCTCCTGGAGGTTGCTCACCTCGACCTCGGAGCTGAGAAGGACGGAGAGCGCCTCCTCTTCAGATACTGGCGTGCTCGAGCAGCTTATCTTGACGTCTCTATCTCTGCCCCGGAAGAAGATGCTGAGGGGCATCTCGGGAGGCGTCTCCATGACCTCCACCGGATCGAGCTGTGGTATCACCAGGGCTCTCCCATCCGTCTCCATGACGAGCTCTGTTGTGACTATCCCCTTCATGATGACGTTCCTGGAGATGTCTTTGGCCACCCGGTACATCTTCAGCATGGTGCCAGCAACGTCGAATATGACCGCCAGATCGCACGACATCGGTAGGAGTTGTAAATCGACGCGAAGATCAACCTATCGGTCAGGGTCTTAACCGAAATGCCGGATCAACGGGCGGAAATTCGCAAGACCAAAAACCTTATATAAGACAAATGTCGTAGTAGTATACGGCAGTTGTCGGCTGCCAATCCCTCCCTCCTATACCCCCCTTTTTTACATTTTTCGCAAGACCATTTTGTACGATAATTTAAGCACATATTCATATTTAGTATTATATTTTATATATTTCAAACTTTTAAATTGAGAGCAGGTTAGAAAAAGGATTAGGTTCATGGGGTGACTCACCGAAGTTGGTGGGGAATTCGTCATGAAAAAATATCGAGCCGTCTTCCATCTGACCGAGATCGAGAAGGCAAATCTAGCCCTGAACAACGTGAGAAATCTCCTGGCCGACCTGGGTGAAGACCAGGTGGAGGCGGAGCTTGTGACCAACTCGGAAGGCGTGAAGGCCCTTCTCAAGACCGGGCCCTACGGCGAGAGGGTCGATGAGCTGGCCGAAAGGGGCGTCCGCTTCGTCCTCTGTTCGAAAAGCCTCCGAGCCATGGGGATGAAGAAGGAGGAGTTCTTCGACCATGCCGAGGTCGTCCCTTCCGGAACCGGAGAGCTGGTGAAAAAACAGACCGAGGGCTGGGTCTACGTCAGGCCTTAGCTCGCGAAAAAAGGAGGCAAAGAGAGGCGGCAAGGGCGAAGCTCGAAGAGCCGAAGTCGGTCAACCCCTTTCTCGTCGTGGTTCTGGATCGGGCCGAAGACTTCCGGAGATCAACTTACTGATCGTATTCTGGCTCTCCTCAGGCGTCTTGACGGTGTTCACCATAAATACGGGGACTCTGGAGAACAGGGCATCGAAGAAGCCGCTCCGAAGGCTCTGCTTGAACTCGCTTTTCACCAGAAGGTGGGGGTTGAAGTAGCCGTTCTCCTCCAGGATCTTCAGGGCCTCCTTCGGCTCCAGCCTCCTTTGGATCTCCTCATCTTCGGGGTCCCGCTTCAGTATGATCACCATGTCGAGGGTGGTGAGAGGCAGAATCCGACCTTTGCCGATCGCCCAGCGGAGGTCGACGACGCCTCTTCCCTCCTCATCGAACTTGGCGTGATCGATCAGGCCCGAGAACTCCTTCCAGATCTCGGAGAGCTCCGCCCTGATGTAAAAGTTCTTCTCAGAGCCGTAGGCTAGGACGTCGTCGCCGTAAATTCGGGCGTAAAACCAGTCGTCTGAGACCACCCTCGTCTCGGATCTTCTGAGTAGACCGTAGGTGTGGGTCGTCTTCCCTGCTCCAGACCCTCCGAGGATGCAGATGCCCCTTCCTTGGAGGTCGAGGCAAGCGCCGTGGACCGAGTAGATCCCGTGCTCGTCCTCGAGGACGTCGCCCGCGGCGCTGAGGGCGAGAGACTTGATCCAGCCGTAGTAGCCGACGTTCACGAGAAAGGCGGTCTTGGACTGGGGGTCGTACAGGACCTGGTCGTCCCCCGACTCGGGATCCTCAACGACGTAAAGCCTGGCGTGGGACCTTATGTTCTGGGATATGAAGTAGAAGTTCTCTTCCCACCGATCTCTAACCTCCGCCAAGCCCGTGAGGAGCTTGATGCAGCAGCCGTAGATGTCCGACTTCACCTCGTACTTGACCTGGGGGGCATACCGCTCCGCGAGGGTCGCTTTCTCCTCAATCGATATCATCTTCACCAAGTAGGTCATCCATTCACCTCTCCTAGACCGCCTCTTATCCCCTCAAAACTTTATAAACTTTCGGCGAAAATCTTTATCCGGTCCGCGTTTCGTCCTTCTCCCTGATCTCGACCCTTCTTATCTTTCCGCTGATCGTCTTCGGTAGGACCTCCACGAACTCGATGATCCTGGGGTACTTGTAAGGGGCTGTCACCTTCCTCACGTGGTTTTGAAGCTCGAGCTTCAGGTCGTCGGAGGAGTTGTAGTCCTTCGTCAATACCACCGTCGCCTTCACCACCTGGCCCCTCAAGGGGTCCGAGACTCCCGTGACGGCGCATTCCATCACCGCCGGGTGGGACATGAGGGCGTTCTCCACCTCGAAGGGCCCGACCCTGTAGCCGGAGCTTTTTATCATGTCGTCGGTTCTCCCGATGAACCAGAGGTAGCCGTCCTCGTCCATCCAGGCGGTGTCTCCGGTGTGGTAGTAGTCGTCGTGCCAGGTGTTTCTCATCCTGTCGGGGTCCAGGTGGTAGTCGACGAAGAGGCCTGGGGGCTTTCCCTCGTCGGTTCTGATCACGATCTCCCCCTCCTCGCCGACCTCGCAGATCCTGTCGTCTTTGTCCACCAGGACTATGTCGTACCCTGGCGAGGGCTTGCCCATCGAGCCGGGCTTCGGGTCCATCCAGGGGAAGTTGGCGATGGCGACGACCGTCTCGGTCTGGCCGTACCCCTCCATCAGCCGCAGGCCCGTCGCCTCGAAGAACTTGTCGTAGACGGTGGGGTTGAGGGGCTCGCCAGCGGTGACGGCGTACTTGAGAGGAGAGAAGTCGTACTTCGACATATCCCCCTTTATCATGAACCTGTAGATGGTGGGCGGAGCGCAGAAGGTGGTGACGCCGAATTTGGTGGCCATCTCCATCATACGTCCGGCGTCGAACCGGTCGTAGTCGTAGGCGAAGACCCCCGAGCCCGCGATCCACTGGCCGTAGATCTGGCCCCAGACGCATTTCGCCCAGCCGGTGTCGGCGACGGTGTAGTGGAGGCCGTCCTCGACGACGTTCTGCCAGAACTTCGCCGTCAGTATGTGGCCGAGGGGGTAGTTGTGGTCGTGCTTCACCATCTTGGGGTAGCCGGTGGTGCCGGAGGTGAAGTAGGCGAGGAGGACGTCCCCGTTATTCGTCGCCTCGTCGCCCGCAGGCCTTTTGAACTCTGAGGGGGATTTTTCAAGCTCTTTTCTGAAGTTCAGCCAGCCAGGCCTATCCTGTCCCTTGCCGACCTGAGCCCTGACGGGCTGTGCTCCATCCACCTCATTGCAGGCGCCTTCGACCTCTTCAGGGACGCCGTCCTCCTCGATGCAGACGATCATCTTCAAGTTCGCTTTATTTATTCGGTATGCGATATCCTTCGCCCTAAGCATGTGGGTTGCCGGGATCGATACCGCGCCGATCTTGTGGAGCCCAACCATAGAGATCCAAAAGTCGTATCTGCCCTTGAGGGTCAGCATGACCGCATCGCCCTTTCTGACCCCGCAATTTATAAAGAGGTTTGCGGCCTTGTCGCTCTGGCGTTTAAGCTCCTCGAAGGTGAGGATCTTCTCTTCGCCGAGGTCGTTACACCAGACAAGAGCGATCTTCTCAGGATCCTCTTTCGCGTAAACGTCCACCACGTCAAAGGCGAAGTTGAAGCTCGTTGGCGCGATTATCTTTAAATTCTCTTTAAAATCTTCGTAAGATTCAAATTCAGTTCCCGAAACAAACCTGGACGATAAAGACGACATCTCAATCCTTCCTGGCGCTCGAGCGACCGCAAACCGGCATTCGGACGAGTATTTCCTTCAAATTAGGCCCCCGTCGAAAGCTCGAACTCTCGCATCTGCTGGAACATCGCCTTTGAAGCCTTCCTCCGTTGGCAAAGGTGCGGCGCTCTGTTGCATCATCCGCATTCTCCCTTCGACCGATTCGCACCGCCGACTCGTCCTACAACTGTGATATATAATTAATACCACATATGCATAATGCGGCATGCTACCCTGCATCGCCTCTCGACTAGAAGGTCATTTGATATAAATGATTAATCCTGAGCGAACACGATTTTCCGTGAGAAAGGGACTTTGATCGACTCCGACCCCTCGAAGCTCTGAACGTCCGTGGACCGGAACAAGTTTTTCGTCTCTGATCGAATATGCGGCACATACAATCACCAACACCTTTTTAGACGCCGGGACCGACTATTTCGCCGTGTTGCTCGGCGTTCTCTTCTCCGGCGGCAAGGATTCGGTCTTTGCATGCAAAAGAGCCATGGAAAACGACTCGGTCGTCTGCTTGATAACGATAGTCTCCGAGAACGAGGATAGCTACATGTTCCACACGCCGAACGTCCAAAGGGCTGACCTCATCGCCGAGGCGATGGGCCTTCCTCTCCTCACATGGCCGACGGAGGGCGAGGAGGAGGTCGAGCTTTTGGACCTGAGGGACGCGATCGCGGCCGCAAAGAAGAGATACGGGATCGAGGGGGTCGTCACCGGGGCGATCGAGTCGGTCTACCAGGCGGCTCGGGTGCAAAGGATCTGCCGGGACCTGGACCTCTGGTGCTATAACCCCCTCTGGCAGATCGACCAGGTCGAGTATCTCAGATTGCTCGTCTCGGAGGGCTTCGAGGTGATCATCACCGGGGTATTCGCCTACCCCCTCGACGAATCGTGGGTAGGGGCCAGGATCGACGACTGTTTGATCAGAAAGCTCGAAGCCCTCCAAAAAATGTACAAGATAAACCCCTCCGGCGAGGGTGGAGAGCTTGAGACCTTCGTCCTCGACGGCCCGATCTTCAGAAAGAGGATCGAGATCCTTAAGGCACGGAAGACCTACGAGAACTACAGGGGCCGATTGTTCATCGAGGAGGCGAGGCTGGTGGATAAATGATCCTCATCGTCGACCTCTGCCGGGAAGCAGAATCTCTCTCGAAGTACGAGTTCGTCGATCCGATCGCAAATTCTGTGAGGCGGGCGGGGTCCGAATACGAGGTCGTCCACTTCACCGAGCTGACCGAGGATCTGATCGAAAGATCCGACCGGATCATTCTCTGCGGCACGGCCCTCAAAGACGACCTCTACGCTCGAAGGATCGACCTCTTCTCCTGGATCAAAGATCTCGAAAAGCCGCTCCTCGGGATCTGCGCCGGGATGCAGGTCATGGCTGCCGTCTTCGGTGGCGAGATCGTGCCTCAGCCCAAAATCGGCCTGGAGAAGATCGAGATCGTCAAAGAAACGCCCCTTCTTGGGCAGCCTCGCGAGATCGAGGGCTACCATCTCCACAACTTCGGCGTTACCCTGCCCCCGGGCTTCGACCTCGTGGGAGGGGGGGCGGATCGGATCGAGGGTTTCAAGCACGCGAGAAGGCCGATCTACGGGATCATCTTCCATCCCGAGGTAAGGAACAGGTGGATTGTGGAGCGGTTTGTGAATTTATAACAAGTCAGGCGGTTTTTATGGCGAATTGCAGATTTTGGGTCCACAGGTATACTGTGATACCGATCGAAACATCTGTATCGACCATTATACAATTTTCAGTAATTTAACAGGAAACTTGGATAGTCCCTGACGATAAATTATCGATTAAAGTCAACCTGTAGCGGCGCACCCCGCAGCAGAGCTACAGGCATTCCATAAAAAATTTATTTTTAATATGTTCTCAAATTATCAACCCAAATACTTCCACATCCGCCACATGAGCTGCATACTCCATAATAATGTCCATTTCCACCGCAGTGAGAGCATTCCACTCTAGGGAAACATTTTACAAGAGCCCCAACACCATTACAGACTTCACAAACTCCATAATAATGTCCGTCTCCTCCACAATATGCGCATTTTAATATTCCGACATCACAATTAAAATCTGATGGCACGCGAAGCCAAACTTTCCCGGCACCATTACAAACAGAACATATGCCATAATGTGTTCCGGATCCATTACAATATCCGCATTTCACCAGAAAGGCGTCAGGTCTCGATTCTAGAACCACAATAGTATATTTCTGATACATGCTTACTATTCGCCTCCGTTACACTCAACTTAGCAAATCTAAATTACTTAAAGCTTTTTATTTGAGGTTTACAAAAACTGGTGTTGCTCTACGATATGGCTGATATCTCGTTTAGAGTTCTTAAAGACGCTACAAAATGCGTTTTTGATTTAAGGATAGATCCAAATGGATATCCCACAATTCGTAATCAATATCTCATATACTTTTATATATTAACAAAACCCCAGGAATATCACCAATACAAGATTTATCCAATTTACGAATAAGTTATCTATGAATTTTTAATGTCATACATAAATTTGACATTAAGATAAATAAGTTCTTAATTAATCAAACACGCGAAGACCAATTCATATTTAAAAAAGTAGCACATCACCAATCGACCATGAGAGTCCTCCTCTTCGACCCCTCCTCGGGGGCCTCCGGCGACATGATCATGGCCTGCCTCCTGGACCTGGGCGCAGACCCCGAGATGGTCAGGGCTGCCGTCGAGTCGGTGGGCTGCAGCCTCGAAATCTCCAGAGACGAAAAGCACCACATAGAGGCAGCGAGGGTGAGGGTCCAAGCGGGCGGAAAGAGGTACAAGACCCTCGCTGAGGCGAGGTCGATATTGGAGAGGTCGCGGCTTTCGCCTTCGGCTCTCGACCGGGCCCTCAGAATCATGGATATCCTGGCCGCGGCCGAGGGGAAGATCCACGGAGTTGCCCGGGAGGAGGCGCGGTTCCACGAGATCGGAGCCCTCGACGCCCTGGCCGACATCGCCGGAAGCTGTGCGGGTCTTGAAAGCCTCGGGGTGGAGAGGGTTATTTCGCTTTCGATATCTGTCGGATCGGGAACGGTCATCGCGGCCCACGGCCGCCTCCCGGTCCCGGCCCCAGCGACCCTCGAAATTCTGTTGGAGTCGGGCCTCTTCTGGAGGGGTGGGCCGGTCGAGGGTGAGCTACTGACGCCGACGGGCGCAGCGATCCTCGCCGAGTTTGCAGACGAGATCGCGGTCGAATACCCCCTCATCCGGGCCGATGTCGTGGGGTACGGCGCCGGCACAAAAGATTTGGAGATCCCAAACCTCCTTCGCGGCGTTGTCGGCGAGCTGAAAGATTCGGAGAAGCATCTCCACATGCACGCCCAACATGACCGTGTGGTCCAGCTCGAGACGAACGTCGACGACGTGACGGGAGAGGTCCTCGGAAACCTTCTCGACCTCTTGATGGATGAAGGGGCCTTGGACGTCTCGATCGTTCCGGCCCTGATGAAGAAGGGCAGGCCCGCAAACATCGTGAAAGTGATAGCGAAGCAGGAGGACATGGACCGATTCTCCCTTCTTGTGATGAGGGAGACGGGAAGTCTCGGGATCAGGATCTTTCCGAGCCTTCACAGATACGTCGCCCGGAGGGAAGAGAGGACGATCGGCGTCGAGATCGATGGGAGGGCGTTTTCGGTCCGGGTGAAGGTGAGCTTCGTTGGGGACGAGAGGCTCCACATCAAGGCCGAGCACGAGGACTGCAAAAGAATCGCATCGGAGGTCGGCCTTCCCCTGAGAGAGGTTTCGCGAAGGGCAGAGGAGCGGGCGTGGAAGGAGATCGGCTGACCTATCCCGCCGGGCCTTCGATCTCTCCCGATCTGTCATTTTCTTTCAGCTGAATGCCGGGTCAAAAGTTATTACGACCATTTCAGCTAATCGCAAGGTTGATTAATCTTCAACTGGTCATCCTCTCCGGTGCATGTTTCATGAGTTCTGATGCCTCTAGCAAGCTCTTC
>CAZNGI010000042.1:0-15982 GCA_964572505.1 uncultured Methanotrichaceae archaeon
TTTCTTGACCATCCCAACCGCAGCAAGCTGCGGGGTATTCATTTTAAAATAATATACATCAATTTGCATAGTATTTAATTTAAAATATGGTAGAAATTTGTCTAAACAACTATCGCTCCCCCACGAGCCTCTCCTCCAGCTCTTTTAGCTGGACCTCCAGCTTCTTCTGGCCTATGGCGTTGGTGAGGTCGCCCCGAGTCCTCTCCAGAAGGGAGCGGGCAACATCCCCCTTCCGCCGCAGGCCCTTGGTGATGGCGTCGGGATAGTCGAATAGCATCAAGAGGTGATAGATCTCCTCCATCGCCCCCAGGTAGACCTCGCCCTCCTCGGGCCTGCCCTGCCTGATAAGATCGAGGACGTGGCGTCTCAGCTCTCCCGTCGTGTCGCCTAGGCCCCCCAGGTAGCCCGTCATCTCGACACCGATCTCTTCGGGGGTCGGAGTTTTCTGGCCTGTGATGATCGAGTAGACGATCCTCGCCTCGGCGTACTCCTGCTCCGCGCCGTCGACAAAGCCTGCGTACCTGACGTCGGGATGGTCTTTCAAAAGGTCCTGGATCCTGATGAGGACCTCCCCGGCCTTCTCGGTCAGCTCCAGGGCCCGCTCGAACTCGCCCCGGTGGACCGACCTTATGGCGGCTCCACACCTCCTGATCACGACCCTCGTCAGCTGGAGCGCCTCCTCTCTCGCCTGGTCTTTCGCCTCAAAGTAGCGGGATATGTCTTCAGCCAGGTCGTCAAGAGATGATATCATGCGAGGTCACTCCAAATGGTCCATAAAAGTCTTCAGATTTCTCATGCTCTGCACCCCCTGGACGAGGGTTCTGGCCTCGGTCACAAACCGGCCGTCGTACCCTTTGAGGGCTTTAGCCACCCTCGACCAGTTGACGTTTCCGCTCTTGACCGGGAGATGCTCGTCCCTTAAGCCCTTGTTGTCGTGGACGTGGACGTGGACCATCTTCTCTTTGAGGGCCAGAAACTGATCTACGTTCCCGTTGGTGTTGGCGTGGCCGATGTCGAAGACGAAACCTAGGTTCTCCCGACCGACGTTCTCCAGCATCCCCAGAATCTCCTCGGGGGTCCTTCCCAGCATCGACTCTATGTTCAGCATATTCTCGACGGCGATGGTCATGTTGTAGTCAGAGGCATGATCGCAGATCTCCTGGAGGCCCAAAATGTTCTGCTCCCAGGCCCGGTCCGGCATCTGCTTTCCCAGGGGCGAGAGGTACCCGGGATGGACGACGGCAAGCCTGCTGAACTCAGAAGCGAGGCTGATGCACGTCTTCATCTGCCGGAGCGTCTCCTCCCAGATCGGCTGGTTCATGCTGGCCAGGTTCAAATCGGAGTAGGGGAGATGGATGGTGATCACGAGGTTCGTCGTCTCGACGATTTCTCGGGCAAGGGGCATCGTCTCCGTGGTCAGCCTCTGTTTTCCCTCATTTACGATCTCCCAGCCGGAATAGCCGAGCTCCTCCAGCTGATAGGCCCAGTCGAAAGGCTGGTCCACAAGAGCGCTAGACGAAAAGCTAAACATAATCCTCCTCCAGATCGATCTCCTCGATCGGCCTTCCATCGAGCGTCTCGGGGGCGAGCCAGTCTATCAGCGTCTTTGGCCCCCTGATCTGGACGTGTATCGAGCCCAGGGGCTCCTCCTCAGGAGGGAAGCTCACCTTCCTAACGGTGGCAGCCTGCTTGTTCAGCCTGAACTGGACCGCGTCGCCGACCCTTCCGTGAAGCATCACGGACCTCGCGGTGTCCAGGATCCTCTGCTCCCTCAAGAGGCGGTGAAAGGTCCTCAGGAACTCTGCGCCGCCCCGGCCCTCGATCCGATCTTCGCTGGCTTCGAGCTCGATGCCCGGAAAGAGCATCTCCAGGGCACCTGCCACCTTTTCAGGGCTTTCGGTGGGCCTGACGGACGCGCTTGCTGATAGCTCGATCATCTTCTATCTGGTTTTTCGTCCTGGTATTTTAGATTTCGGAATTTTGGATTGGATGGTTGAGGGGTTGAGGGGCCGATGGGCCGAAGAGACGATCTCAGACGCTGCTCGTCCTGAACCTGAGGATCGCAGCGATCCCGCCGAAGGCCCTGTAGAGCTGGGCCCCCTCCTCGAAGTCGGTGGAGATGATCTTGACGTCGCTTCCGCTGTCGTCGGCCATTTTGGACAGGTCGGCTATGATGTCCACCTCGCTTGTGATATCGAGCTGAGACCCGCACTTGGGACAGTTTTCCGGCGGCGGGCTATTCGGGGATCTGGTGACATCCTCCGAGTAGTCGCAGCTGGCGTTGGTGCACTTGATGATGGCCCTGGTCTTCCGGAGGTCCTCGGAGAGGAGGAGGGTGTCCACCGCCCCCATGATCAGGTTCTGCCGGACCTCCTCCTCCCCGTAAGAGGCAAGACCCTTGTCGCTCACCAGCTCCTTCATGAACCTCCTCATGACGAGCTTCTCCTGGGTGAGCTCAAGGTCGAGAAGCCTCTCCTGAGCCGCCTCCACCAGCTCGTAAAGGCCCGACTCGTCGGTGTAAGAAACGTCTAAAGCGTCCAGGATCTTCTGCTGAAGCTCGTGGTGGAGGAACTCGCCCTCGACGAACTCCTCTTTCGTGGGGGACGGACCTCCGATCAGTATCCCCTCAAGGTCGTTTCTGTCGATCGGAAGGAACGCCTCGGTGGCGCTGTCTCCAATCCTCTTGTAGAAGTCGTGGATCGCGATCAATCTCAGCTGCTGGAACCTTCGGCTGCTCTGACCACCCTTCCTCTGCTTTCCGGGGACCGAGGAGGTGAGGTGCTTCACGGAATCAACCTGCTTTCCTTTGAGGGTCCCGATCGTCGCCTCTCTTCTGTCCAGGACTATCAGGCCGAAAGTCTTCTTATCCGCCAGCATGTCCTCTAGAGGGGTGAGAAGGAATGAGGAGTCGCAGTGGTACCGGTAGGTGACTATCGGATCTGGCGGCTCGAGGACCCTGCTGTACATGTCGGTCTTGTTCCCGCCGATGTCGATGGCCCCCACGAATATGGCAACCCCGTTCGGCGGAGGCCTCGGGATCAGGCGGAGCCTGGCCATCACCGACTCGAGGGCGCTCTGGACGTTGGTGCGGGTGAGCTTGGACTTGATGTTGGACGCCTGACCGTGCTCGTCCCGCAGCTGGGCGGTCACGTCCGAGACCTGCTTGTCGGGAGGTATGTAGAGCGAGATCAGCTCCGTACCCCTGCCGCTCTTGCTCCTCAGGTCTTCGAGCAGACGTTTGAATTCGTACTTTTCTTGGGCGGTAAATTCCATCTGATATCTCCTCAAAAGGGCCCGTGAATGGGAGTTGTGATCGATATGCGACCGTTCTGGCTGGACGGCCGTTTCAGAGGCAAGAGGGGCACGAGCCTTATGTAGGTTTCGCCATAACGGATGCAAAATAGACGCCGACGACCTCGAACCGCCAGATCTCCGAGCCAGTTCTATCTCTTCAGGACAAGCCCTTTAACTTCGGAAGATCTCCCCACAGGCATGGAAAAGAAGATCGCGGTGATCGGCGGAACGGGAATAGAAATCGAAGGCGAGGCCCTTTCAATCGATACCCCCTACGGCAAGGTGGAGCCGAAGGCGACGAAATACAAAGGTGAGGAGGTCCTCTTCATTCCAAGACACGGCGAGGATCACCTTCCGCCCCACCGGGTGAACTACAGAGCTCTCCTATGGGCCGCGAAAAAGTGGGGCGCGGTCCGGGTCATATCCACAAACACCGTGGGCACGATGTCCTGGCACTCCGTGGGAAGCTTCGTCGTCCCCATCGACTTCGTGGAGTTCACCAAATCCCGGCCCTCGACCTTCTTCGAGGAGGAGGCGGTTCACGTCGATTTGACGAGCCCCTACTGTCCCGAGGTCGGGCGCGCCCTCGCCGAGGGAGCAAAGGTCACGGGCGCTGAGGTACACCAAGGAATATACGTCTGCACCGAGGGGCCGCACCTCGAGAGCCCCGCCCAGATCAAGATGTTGAGACGTTTCGGGGACGTCGTCGGCATGACCGGCTATCCGGAAGTGGCCCTGGCGCGGGAGCTGGAACTGTGTTACGCCTCCATATGCATCGTCACAAATCCCGCCGCGGGGATGAGAAAAGATGCCATGTCTGCGACGGAGATCGTCGACGAGATGGCAAAATCCATCGACCTCTTGAGAGAGATCATAAAAGCCACAATTTCGACGATCCCAGAGGAGAGACGCTGCATGTGCAGCTCTGCCCTCGCCGAGGCGAAGCTCTGATCTGGAACGGATCGGATAACAGAAGCATCGGCCATCCGACCTCCCAGCTCCGCTCGAAATGGTTGGGCTGGGGGGCGAGAATCACAACCCGCCGGCCGCAAAGCTCCAGCCTAGAGCACGGTCACGGTGATGCTGGCCTGGCCGCTGGCCCCGGCACCGTCGGTCACCGTCAGGATGACGACGTATCTGCCTTTGCTCATCTCAGACGGAGGCTTCTGGAAGGACCTCTCGGTGGAGAGGGTTCCATCCAAAGATGACGACCAGCGATAAGAGTAGGGCTTCTTCCCGCCTTCCACCTCGCCTTCAAAGCTCACGGCCTTGTCGCCGGATAGGACCGAACCCGTGGCGGGCGCGGTTATCGCCACCACCAGCTCAGAGACCGATTCGTATTCGTCCTCAGGTTGGCTGGCCTTCTCTTCCTCGCTCTGATCCGAGCAGCCCGCAGTAAGGCAGGCCGCAAGGCAGATCAGAATCGAGATCGCTTTCGAAAAGTTGGAGTTCATGATCCCTCAGTGAGTCTCAGTTCAGGTTCCTAGGAGCTGGTCTGTGATCTTCTTTGCGGCCAGGACCGCGGGAGAGTCGTCGGGCAGGTCGAAGACACTCTTTCCCTCGTAGGCGATCTCCGTGAAGTTGGGGTCCTCGGGAATCTCGCCCAGGTACTTGAACCCGAGGCTCTCTGCGGTCTTCTCGACTTTGTCCAGCATATCAGGTCTGGTCTTGTTGGCGACGACGTAATAGTTCTCGATCCTCGCCCCCACCTCTGCTGCCACCTCTTTTATCCGCTTGAGGGTGTCGAGGCTGACCTTGCTCGCGTCGGTTACGATTATGGCGTCGTTGATCTTGCCCGAGGTCTTTCTCGCGATGTGCTCCACTCCGGCCTCGCAGTCCATGAGGAGGTAGCTGTAGGTCTCTCCCTCGACGGTCTTCTCGAAGACCGCTTGGAGTAGGTCGTTTACCGCGCAGAAGCAGCCAGCTCCCTCGCCCCGGCCCATGATCAGCATGTCGTAGCCGTCCTGCTCGCCCTCCATCAGGAGGGTGTCGAAGAGGTTCTGGAATATGTCAAGGCCGGTAAGCTCAGGGCTCTGTTCCCGCTGCCGCTTGTACTTCTGGAGCATATCAGAGAGCGTCGGCGTTCCTTCAGCCCCGAGGAGGCTTGCAAGACACTCGTTGGCGTCGGCGTCGGCGGCGAGCAAGCCCACCTCATTCCGCCTGACCAGCTCGCGCAGGATCAGGGCTGTGAGGGTTGTCTTGCCGGTGCCGCCCTTGCCGAAGAATCCCAGTATCTTCATGAAGCAACAGGCCCCGCCAGAATTTCCGTCTTTCTGATCTCCACTCTTCGCAGCGGATATATCTCTTTTGCGTTCTTGTATATGTCGAGAGAGAGCCTGCCCAAGACGACCTCCTGGATGAACTGGTTGAGGTCGAGGGTTCCTGCCTTCTCCTGAATTATGCTCGAGGCGATGTTTCTGATCGTCTTGACCTGAGTGGTCCTAGCCCTCTTCACGGTGAAACAGCTCGGCTTCACCCTGACCTTGTAACCGTCGCTGGTGGTGACGTCGATGATGGAGTCAATCCGGGAGGTTCTCCTCTTGACCAGGGACCTTATGTAATCGCTGGTCAGCTCGTGGCCCACGAACTTGGTGTAAGCGGAGTCGCCAGCCACCTGGTCCACCTTGAACTTGAGTTTGGTGTTCTGTTTTGAGAAGTTGTTTGTCAGCTCCCCAAGAGTGGTCTCGATGACCCTTCCCATCAGCTTGCTCGGATCGCTGGCCAGGGTCTCCCCGACTGGAGACTTTCCGAACATATCAGGACCTACGACCTTGTACCATTGCTTAGCCTTGACCTTCCTGCTGTCAGACTTTCTCTGTGACCTTCTCGCCAATAAACATCCTCCAGTAAGGGTAATTACTTCAGATTACTTCAGAGTAGACCCCCGCTTACTGTATATAAAGAGATCGCCCCTCCCCCCGAAATTGAGGGGGGAGGAGGTCGGCCAGGTCAGCAGTCGAAGGGCCAGACGTAGATGTAGACGTAGTTGCTCCAGTCGTTGCACTGGTAACAGAGCAGGTGCCAGCCGGGGGTGCTGCTCTTGAACCAGGTCGGGTACCAGCCTTCTTTCTTGTAGCCGAGGCTCTTCACTTCGGGTTTGCAGTAGTATCCCGACTTGCAGGGCGGCCACTCGAAGGACCAGTACATACCAGGCCGCTTGATCTTGGACCAGAGCGGGAGCCACTCGTTCTGCTGGGTGCTGGCCACCGTCGTCAGCCTGTTCGGCCATGTCTGGACGTAGTACTCGTTGTACTTGGATGCGGCCATCGGCGTATAGACCAGCCCGAAATCGGATACGGTGTCGGTGCCTGCGCTGTAGCCGGGCGGCGAGATGGTGCCCGTGCCGTAGCTGCTGTAACCTGTGGGGCCGGAGGGCCCGGAGGTGCAACCGCTGCCATCAGAAGTTCCGCTGGTCGGGGCACAGTAACTCATCGAATCGGTCGTCCAGCCGTCGTATCCGGAACCGCCGACAGGAGCGGTGCATTCCGGGGCGGCCAATCGCAGGTCCGTGGGCATCAGCCCCTCGGAGAGCGGGTCTGGCGGCGTGGGCGTGGGCATGCCCAGTCCCGTCGAGAGGCTGCCGCTGCTCAAAGACGACGATGGCATAGTCTGCGGAGCCTCTATCTTCGAATAGCTAGTCGTCTTCCCTTCCGCATACGATCCGGATGTACCTCCAGTATACGATCCGGATTCTGGCCAGACGTAGATGTAGACGTAGTTGCTGGACTTGTCGCAGTGGAAGCAGATTATGTGCCAGCCAGGGTCGTCGCCTTTGAACCAGCCCTTCATGTAGTCGGGCCAGGTCCAGAAATACCAGTTGACGGACGGCGTGAGCTTGTTCGGGTACCACTCGTAGACGAAGAAGTTACCGGTGTAGGCGACCTTCGCCCAGAGTGGAAGATACCCGCCATTGCTGCAGCCAGCGACCGTCGTCACGCCATCGCGAGTCTGGACGTAGAGCTTGTTCTGAGACTCCACCGAGCCGGGCCAGTACCAGGAACCAGACGCGGTTCCCGAAGACCCCCCCATCCCGGCCACGACAGACTCCGGAGGCGTGGCCGAGACGAAGCTCAGCCGATCGTCGGGCGAGAAGCTGTACATTTCGGGCGTCCCGAACTTCAGCTCCGTCGGCGAATAGCCCTCCTCGTAAGGCCCTTTAAGGCTCGGCGCTTCGCCGTGGTACGACCTCATGGGATCGGCGGCGGCCGACCCCCCGGATTGTTCAACTGTCCCTACCGCGCCGAGGGCTGTCGGCGCCAACGCCAGGAGCGCGACCATAAGATAAAGTAAGCATTTCATGCTACCCCCTCCAACTCCCTTCATTTCGAATCAATCTATTTAACGTGCTTATCTATTTAATATTTTTCGACTCGATCGAGGGAAAAACGCGCCAACTCTCCCGAGGGCGAGGTTGTCGGCAGCTCACATGATATAAATTTAATTTTATTTTAGCTAGGAGGAACAAGATTTCCGGGATTAAATGTCGGAAGGGATTTGAATGACAATTTCTCCATAAGCTGAAACAGACCCGACGAAAATGGTTTGACTGGACCTCTGCCGTGCTCCGAGATTCGGAAGCATCCGCATATATCCAAAACCACCACCGTTTTTATTTCAGGAGAGCCGAAGGCGAAACGTCGGTAAGTTTAATTTACAAGTCGCCTCAAAATAAGACAGAAGGGAGAACGCCAGCTCAGACCTTTGCATCGGACTCGCTTTCAGCAGGTTCTGCCATATGACACCTAGATTCGAAGAGGAGATCGGCCCCATCAAGAAGGCCATAGTCGACTTCGGAGAGGGACATAGATCGAACCTTGCCGTCATCTCCGACCCCTTCTACGGCGAGTCAGAGCTGATGGATCGGGTCGAGAGCATGACCGGAGAGGAGGGGATCAGGATCGACGCCCGCTCACTGATCCGCGACGTCGAGGCTTTCGAGGACGCCTCCGGGAGGATCGTGATCGTCGAGGAGGTCCACCGCCTCTACCGCCGAAAGATCGGCGGCTTTGAGATGATGAACCACTTTTTGAAGGTGCTGGCCTGCTCGGACCGGCTCTTCATCACCACCTGGAACACTTACTCCTGGAAGTACCTCGACGAGGTCCTGGGCCTTGGCCGGCATTTCCCCCAGCAGATCCGGCTATCCAAAATGGGGGCAGGCCAGATCCGGGAGATGCTCCTCTCCGGCTACGAAGAGGGCGAGCTGACCTTCGTCGAGGAAGAGCCCGCGGACGCGGAAGAATTGAAGATCTTGAACCGGTCAAGCTACAAAAAGACCCTGATGGGCCACAGCCTTGAGATCCCTTACCCGGTGGTCAAGATGCGATCGATCAGATCCCGTCTGACCAAGAGCGAAAAGAAGTCGCCAGAGGACATCTTCTTCGACAGGCTCGCCCGGATCTCCGACGGAAACCCCGGCGTTGCAGAGTATCTCTGGAATGAGGTTTTGGACTATCCCGAAGTCAGAAACGCCCTGAAAGATCCGCCATCTATCGATCTCGACCGCGATGAATCCTTCGCCCTCGACATCGTCCTATCCATGGGGTCCATCGAGATGGGAGAGCTCTCTCAAGTTCTCGAGCCCCTGGACCTCTCCGCTGGGAGGATCGCGGGCCTCTTGGAAGAGATGGGGCTCGTCTTCTTGGAGGGTGACGTCATCGCGATAAGGTCCGAAGCCCTGAAGAGCGTTGTGGAGCACCTGAGAAGGCTGAGGCTGGTGTGGTAGCATGGCGGAGAATCTGACAGAAGCGTACTCCAACTTATCGACCTCGACGTCCTCAGAAGTGGCCTCCGGAGTTTCGGCCAACGTCTCCTCAAGCATCAGCTCCGACATCCCGTCCCTGGGGATCGATTCGTCCACCGTGATGAACGCCCTTTTGGTGCTGGCCCTGGCATACGTTGCCACCAGAATCGTCGTCTTTCTCCTGACGTGGCTTTCAGAGAAGGTCTACGAGCACCGGATCACCGTCAAGATGGCGATCCCTCTCGCGAAGTTCGCCATCTACGGCTTTGCCATGTACCACATCCTCGGCTCCATCCTCCAGCTTTCGACCGCCCAGCTCGTCGCCTTCTCAGGCCTTGCGGGTGCAGCCATAGGCTTCGGCCTGAAGGATCTCGTCGCCGAGGTGGTGGGTGGGTTCGTCATCGTCCTGGATAAGCCCTACCAGGTGGGCGACAAGGTGAGGATTGACGACCATTACGGCGAGGTCCGGGACATCGGGCTTCGCGCGACGAGGCTCGTCTCTCCCGACGACAGCCTGATCTCGGTCTCAAACCAGAAGGTTCTCAGCCAGACTCTAGCCAACGCCAACGCCGGGAGCCAAGAGATGATGGTGGTGATCGACCTGTTCATAAACTCCAGTTCAGATGCCGCAAGAGCGATGCAGATATTGAGGGAGGCTGCCGTATCGTCCCGGTACGTCTACATATCCGAAAAGCGGCAGGTCACGACCCTTCTCAAGGACTATCCCTTCTACAGGAGGGTGAGGGCCAAGGCTTACGTCTACGACTTGAGGCGCGAGTTCGAGTTCGAGTCGGACGTCACGAAACGGTCCTGGGACGCTTTCAGGGAGGAGGGGATCGAGCCGCCGAAGGCGGGGGTCGTGGAGATGGGAGAAGGGCCCGGACAAAGTCGAAGTTGAAGCTGAAATTCGAAGTTGAAGTTGAAGCAGAATTTGAATAACGCTCCAAAATTATCGGGCGATAAGGCCTCGTTTCGCCCCACCTTCGGTGAGGCGTGCCGACGATTATATTCTCAAAACGCGCCGGTATCTCGATTTTTTGTCCGACCTCAAAATCTTTAAGTATGAATGATGTAAAATAATGACCAGGAAATTATCATCGATGGCAAAGCACGTCTGTGAGGTTTGCGGGTATGTATACGATTCCGAAAAGGGAGACCCAAAGTCAGGGATCGCGCCAGGTGCCGCCTTTCAGGACCTGCCCGACGACCTGGATCTGTCCGGAATGCGCAAGCTTTCAAGGACGCCTTCGCAAAGGTTGAGTGAGGTGGCAAAAATATGGGATTTTCAAGAGAGATCAGGCCGGGGGTATTTTCCGTCGGCGTCATCGACTGGGACCGGCGGCTCTTCGACGAGCTGATACCCCTTCCGGACGGGACTAGCTACAACGCTTACATCGTCAGTGGAAGCGAGAAGACGGCCCTCATCGACACCGCAGACCCGCCGATGACGAAGTTCCTGATGGAGAACCTGGAGGGCATTGGGCTCGACCGTCTCGATTACGTGGTGACAAATCACGCTGAACAGGACCATTCTGGATCTCTTCCAACGGTCCTCGAAAGGTTTCCCGAAGCCCAGGTCGTCTGCACGCCCCGGTGCCAGAAGCTACTGGAAGAGCACCTTCGCGTCCCGGCCGAGAAGTTCGAAACCGCTGAGGACAAAATGGCCCTATCCCTCGGGGACAAGACTTTTGAATTCCTCTACACACCCTGGGTCCACTGGCCCGAGACGATGTCAACGTATCTCCGGGAGGATAAGATCCTCTTTTCCTGCGACTTCTTCGGGTCCCACTTTGCCACCAGCGACCTGTTCGCTGACAAACGGATCATCTACGAGCCTGCCAAGAGGTACTACGCCGAGATCATGATGCCATTCCGGGCCATCATCAGAAAGAACCTGGAGCTCGTCGAGGCCCTGGACCTTGAGATTATAGCCCCGAGCCACGGTCCCTTCCACGACGATCCGTCCTTCATAATCGAAGCCTATCGGGACTGGTCCAGCGAGGAGGTGAAAAACGAGGTGGTTATACTCTACGTCTCGATGCACGGGAGCACCAAGCTCATGGTCGACCACCTCATCGACGGACTTGTCGCGCGGGGGATCGGGGTGAAGAGGTTTGACATCAGCGTTTCGGACGTCGGGAAGATGGCGATGGCCCTGGTCGATGCCGCAACCCTCGTTCTCGGAACGTGCACCGTCCTTGCAGGACCTCACCCCAACGCAGCCTACGTCGCCTTCCTCGCCAACGCCCTGCGGCCCAAGACTAGGTTCGCTTCGATCATCGGGTCCTACGGCTGGGGCGGAAAGACGGTGAAGGTCATCCAGGATATGATGCCCCACCTGAAAGCCGAGATGATCGAGCCCGTCCTCGCCAAAGGACTTCCCGGCGAAGAGGACTATTTGGCCCTCGACCGCCTCGCAGACGAGATCCTGAAGCGGCACAGGGAGCTTGGGATAGCATAAGTCTGGGGCGATCCGTCGTGGTCGCCGAGGAGTCTGCCGGTGGCGCCGGTGAATGAGCTCTCGGACCCCGAGAAGCCCGCCGTAATTTTTTTAGCGGATTGAGATCAGTCCTCGTACCTGGCGGCGATGGGCATCCTTCTTCCCGTGCCGAAGGCCTTGGTGGTCACTTTCAGGCCGGGAGGGACCTGCTTTCTCTTGTACTCGTTTCTCTTCACGGCCCTCGTCACCCAGTTCACAGTCTCGGGGTCGTAGCCCAATTTGATGATCTCCTTCGCAGATAGCCCATTCTCGACGTATTGGTGGAGCATCGAATCGAGGACGTCGTAAGGGGGTAGAGTGTCCTGATCCATCTGGTCGGGCTTCAGCTCCGCCGAGGGCGGCCTTCTGATGATCTCGGAGGGGATGATCTCGCCATTTCGGTTGATCTGCTCAGCGAGCCTGTAGACCATCGTCTTTGGGACATCGGATATGGCAGCCAAGCCTCCGCTCAGGTCACCGTAAAGGGTGCAGTAGCCGACTGCGATCTCGCTCTTGTTCCCGGTGGATAAGACGAGATGACCGAACCTGTTGGAGACGGCCATGAGGACGTTTCCCCGTATCCTCGCCTGAATGTTCTCGAGGGTGACGTCCACCTCCTCCCCCCTCAGGCCGAGATGGTCCTTCAGGGATTCGACGTAGGATCTGTAAATTTCGTAGATAAATATCTCATCAAACTCGATTCCGAGGTTTTCGGCGAGCCTTATCGAGAGGTCTCTGCTCTCCGTTGAGGTGTAGGGCGAGGGCATCGATACTCCCAGGACGCTCGATCCGCCAAGGGCTTCGGCGGCGAGGCAGCAGGTGACGGCAGAGTCAATCCCGCCCGAGAGGCCGACCACGGCTTTAGAGAAGCCGCACTTTATCGCGTAGTCCCGGACCCCCAGGACCAACGCCTTTCGGAGGGACTCGACCTCGCCATTGGCCGGTCGCAGATCGGGCCTTCCTCGAGCGGCAAGATCAGCGATCCCCACCATCTCATCGAAAGATGGGAAGACCTCGATGGCGTTTCCGTTTCCATCGATGCAGAGGCTGCTCCCGTCGAAGATCAGCTCGTCGTTGCCACCCACCTGGTTGACGTAGACGAAGGGAATCCCGTATTTTCTGGCGTGTCTTCTGATGAGGCCGAATCGAACTCGCTCCTTTCCCAGGTGGAAGGGCGAGGCGGAGATGTTTATGAGGAGGGTTGCGCCCTTCTTCGCCAGGGCCTCTATGGGATCGAAGGAGTAGAGCCGGGTAGGCCAGAGAGCCGGGTCGTTCCAGGCGTCTTCGCAGATCGAGATCCCCAGGACCTGGTCACGGAAGCGCGTCACGATGATCTCGGGGGCCGGGTCGAAGTACCTGGTCTCATCGAAGACGTCGTAGGTCGGAAGAAGGGACTTGTGCTGGACGGCCAGAACCTCGCCTTCGCTGATCAGAAAGGCGGAGTTGTAGAGGCCCGCCCCCTCTTCCTTCCCCGTGGGCACGGGGGCGCCGATGACGATGCCGGTCCTCGGAAACATTCCCGAGACCTCGACCAGTTCCCGGAGGGCGGCCTGAACCTTTCGGATGAAGCTGGGCCTTTTGAGGAGGTCTCTTGGAGGATAGCCCACCAAAAAGAGCTCGGGAAATACCAGAAGGTCGGCCTTGCCCTCGAATCGGGAGAAGGTCTCGACGGCCTTCTCAAGGTTGCCCTCGACGTCTCCCACCACCGGATTGAGCTGTGCGACCGCGACTTTCATCTCAACCTCTCTCTGGAAAGGTATCTCTCTTGATTCTTATCTGAGTTTTGGTTCGTCAGAAGATCCGGATTTGTGGGGCGGAGGGGGATATATAAATAAAACTTGACGATTAAAACGGTTCTTGCCACCATTCCCTGGTGCAATAACACAAGCAGGAGCGATCTCATGACAAAGGTCTTGATCTACGGGGCAGGAGCGATAGGCTCGTTCTTGGGATACCTCCTCTCCGAAGTTGAGGTGGATGAGAGGGGGGAAGAAGAAAAGGAGAAGGCAAGCCCCCATCGTGGAGAACGTGGCCCTTCTGGGAAGGATGGGCCATATCCAAAGGATAAGAGAACATGGTCTCGAAGTCGCTCTACTTGAAGGGCATAGGCCTCAATCTCTATGGTTCAGGCACTGCTTTTCAAACATCGACGAGCTCGGAAGGTCGGACTTCGCACCCGAGATCGCGGTGGTGTGCGTCAAGACCCATTCGCTTCCAGTGGTCTTGAAGGAGATAAGGGATTCGGGCCTCTTGGAGGGGAAGCTGAAAGATGCTGACTTCGTCCTTTTGATGAACGGTATGGGCAACCGGGAGAAGTTCGACCTCTCCGCAAACGGCCTCTTCGAGGGGACAACCTCCCTCGGCGTAGTCTTCTCCGAGGACGGCAAAATCGAGCTGAAGGGAAGGGGAAAGACCGTTTTTGAAGCCACAATGGGCGAAGAAACAAGACGGGCCATCGAGGCGCGGTTTGAGGAGAAGGGCTTCGAGGTGGAGTTCGCCGAGGACTTCAAGGTTCACCAGTGGAAGAAGCTCTTCGCCAACGCCGTGATAAATCCGATAACGGCGCTCACCAGAGAGAAGAACGGGATCGTTCTCTCCGAGCACCTTGTGGGCGCCGTCGAAAATATAGTCAGAGAGTGCGTGGCCGTCGCCGAAAAGGAGGGGCATCAGTTCGACGAGGGGGAAGTCCTAGAGTTAGTCCGCTCCGTCGCCTCAAAGACGGCCGCCAACACCTCCAGCATGCTCCAGGACGTCCTCCGCGGGAATCGGACGGAGATCGATTCGATAAACGGCTATGTTCTGGAACTGGCGGCAAAGCACGGCCTGGAGGCGCTGGCGAACGAGACGCTGCGCGGTCTGGTGAAGGCCGTGGAGAAGTAACTTTGAGACGGGTGGGTGAGATACAAATAAATAAGGCGAAGTTGTAGCTGAAATTATGGCCTCTCCATCAGACGAGCTGAAGAACGGCTTGATGCGGGAGGGCTGTTTTGCGGCGAGGATAATTGTGGCGCTAATGTTGGATGCCATTATAATCGCTGTCATGATGGCGATGTTTTATCTACTAAACAGGATGGCGGAATTCCTGGATCTCGCTGATGAAAGCACAGTTCAACTTATCCTGGAGTTTTCGCATACGTTTTACCTCGTCGTCTACATCGTCATCGCCATCATCTTTGTCATCAGCATAGTGATCGAAGGTATGAGCAACTCAAAATCTGAAGAAGGAAAAACTAATTAAACGTGGGCGTGCTTGATAGTATGCTAAGTGATTAGTAATTCGTCTTCGTTCCGTTGCGAGGTGAAAAAACGATGCGATCCAAGAACGACAAGGCTGACGAGACGCTGGATGCAAGCTTCAGCTTTGCCCTGGCCTTCGCAGTGAGTTGCATCTACGCCTTCGCCCTCTCGCTTTCTGCGGGCGTCATCATGGTGGCGAGCCTCCAGCTCGGCCTCTCACGAGAGGCGGCCCTCATGGCGGTGCTGGCCTTCTTCGTCCTGGAGATCGCGCTCTTCTTCTCCGATAGGCCGACGCCTGGCATCCTCGTAACCACATTAATCGTCCTCCCGTGCGCCTACATAAAGGACCTGGAGCTTTCCAAGGTTCCAAAGGCGGTTCGGGGGCAGATCATCCGGATGGAGCGGGGAAGATCGTTTTACAGGTGAACGGGATCTGCGCTAACCCCCCCGGAACAGGAGTTAGGCTTGATTTGGACATATTTTGGGGGGTGTGATATATCTGATGAAACCGCAGATGTGACAATAATGGAGATGAGTCCAAATGATAAAGCCTCGAGTATTTTTAGATACCAATGTTTTAATAAAGGCTTTTTTAAAATATAGAGATAATAAATCTCTGCCTTTCTATTTGGCTGATCCTGACGCAATGAGGTATACTTTTGAGAAATGTATTTTTGAATGCTATATGATTTTCAGGGATGTTGGAAAGAAAAAAAGCGGTGAAAAGAATAATTGGTCTCAAAAATATTTGGATAAGGAAAAAGACGCGAGGAGCTTGCCCGACCTCGCCAATAAATACCATGGCTCAGATATGTGGCTTGCAAGCTATTGGATAAACCAAATTGAAGAGCTTCTATCGAGTGAATTGCATTGGAAAGAACCTGGATTTAAAGATCTATTGAGAAATCGTGATTTATTTGAGAATTTGTGCGACAATTTCCGAAAGATGATAAAGGATTACGATGTGAAAGTTCTCTCGTACTATGAGATATTTGGAACTAACGACCAATTTGACTATGCTGATTTAGGTGGCATTCATCCTATTGGGTTAGATGTCCTTGCACGAACAACCATCATTCCTTCAGAGGACTTTGAGATAGTATATGCCGCATTGAGACTCAGAGCAGATATATTCGTAACAGATGACCATACACTCCAGAAATGCTCTGGAAGTTTGGGGCTCAATCTAGCGCTTAGTCCAAATGCATTCTGCAGTGGTGAAAAATACG
>CAZNGI010000043.1:0-15957 GCA_964572505.1 uncultured Methanotrichaceae archaeon
TTTTTTCGGATTAGATCTCCTCGCATTCCCGGCCCGTTACCATCTCACTGACCCAGTCCCAGTCGTGATCGTAGATGTGGGCCGAGCAGCTTACGGTCGTGATCGATCCGGGCTCCGCCCCAACCCTTTCCGCGACGTACTCGAGAAGCCTGGTGAGGCCGTAGAGGTTGGCCGGATAGGCCCCCGCGAAGTCGTGGCTCCGAAAGAGGGCCGCCAGGTGGAGCCTCCCCTCCCTGATCTTGAAGTCGTCGACCATCATGCAGGGGACCTCCTCCTTCTTCGAATCGACGGGCGGGATCCAGGTGACGGCCGAGGCCCTCCTGGAATTGGGGCTCGCCCGGAGGCGGCGGACGACGTAATCGATCTGGTCAACTGCACCTCCGGAATCATCATCTTTTTCATTTACAGAACCTGGCAAGGCCCAGGACCGGAGCCGCTCCCCGTAGGTGTACTCAAAGCCGGGGTTCTCGCCGCTGATTAGCTGTATTGCGTAATCCTCCAGACGGGGCCGGTTCCAGGAGTACTCCCCCGGTATCATATCCCTCTTCGGGTCTTCCACCACCACCTCCAGGGCCAAAATCTCCCGGGTCTTGGTGCCCCGCTCGTCGGTGATCTCCTCGCCCTGACGCCAGATTAGGTTTAGACCCCGGCGCCAGGCCTCGGGGATCGTATCCGCCCTGATAAAACTGCCGACCCTCACAAAACCACCGTGACCGGGTAGGGTCCACATGGCTAAAATAGGTTGGCTCTTTAACCTTGAAGTATAGCAGTTCTGGAGATCTTCAAAATGCCTGACTTCGAGTGGGAGCTTGTGGCGGCCCTGAACCGGTTCTTTGAGATTCGCGAGGTCAGGGGCGTCGCCTACAGGCTGAAGCAGAGCCGCTACACCTCCCAGGTGGTGGACCTCCTCGTCGACTCTCCCCACTCCTGCTACTACATGGCGATCGAGTGCAAGAGCATCGACGCCCGGAAGGCGAAAACCCTCTACTTCACCCAGCACTTCTCCATCGCCGGAGGCGTCCACCAGATCGAACGGGCAGACCAGTTCATCGAAAGCTCAGGAAGGCGGGGGATTCTGGCGGTGGAGCTTCGAAGGGGGCCGGGAAAACCCAAGACCGCCCACCTCGTCCCCTGGGAAACGGTGATCGATAGCTTCAGGTCCGAGAGCCCGGGCATCTCGGTGGAGGAGATAGAAGCCCTCCCTGCCCTGGAGAGGAAGAACGGCTCCTACCGGATCGAAAATGAAGATCTGGAGTTTTAGGAAATTTAAGGCCACTCAATTTTACTTCGCGCAAGAGAATTTGGATTAAGCTTATATCCCCTTCCGCCGCTCCCAAACCCCATGAAGCTTCCCGGTACCGAGACCCAGCCGGAGAACGTCCACATCGCCATGGGAAAGCTGGAGATCAGGCCAGGCATGACCTTTCTGGATATCGGGTGCGGCTCTGGCGCGGTCTCCCTTGCCGCCTCCAGATTCACCGACGAGATCTACGGCATCGACCGGAGGCTCGAGGCCGTAGAGATATCAAAGGCCAAAGTCCCAAATGGCGTCTTCCTCTGCGGCGAAGCCGAGGAGATCATATCAGAACTGCCGAAGGTCGACCGCTGCTTCATCGGCGGGACGAGGGGGATAGAGGCCTTCTTTCCCGCGCTGATGGAGAAGACGGCCTCTGGCTCAGTCATCGTCGCAGACCTGGCCAGGATCGGGATAACATCGAAGGTCGTCGAGCTGATGAAGAAAGAGGGGATCTTCGAGGAGCTCGTTCAGATAGGGATATCCAGAGGCTACGATCTGGCCGGCGACATAGCCCTTCGGCCCGTGAACCCGATATTCATGGTGGTGGGCCGGTGCCCAGGAGGTTCGAGTTCATGGAGATGATATCATGCTCATAGGGGTCAGCCTCGGACCCGGAGATCCGGAGCTATTGACCCGTAAGGCCGAGAAAGCCCTCGCGGCCGCTGAAAAGGTCTTCGTCCCCGGTGAGATGGCGGCGGACCTCGTCCGGCCCTACGCCGAGCCGGAGATCCTGGAGTTTCCCATGATCTCGGACAAAAAGAGGCTCCAGGAGATCTGGGCCGAGAACGCAGACCTCGTAGCCTCCTGGGCCTCCAGGACGACGACGGCCTTCGCCTGCATCGGCGACGTCAACACCTTCTCCACCTTCTCCCACCTGAAAAGGGTGGTCAGGGAGCGCCACCCCGAGGTCGAGATCGAGACGATCCCGGGCGTTGGGACCGTACCAGCTTTAGCGGCAAGTTTTGGCGTCGACCTCTCAGAGTCCTTTCTGGTATCCGACGGATCTCCCGTGGAGACGGTGATCAGGATGAAGGCGGTCCGGCCCGCAAAGCTCGCGGCGGAGCTGAAGGAGGTGGGGTTCGACGAGTTCATCCTCGGTATCAGGCTATACACCCCCGATGAAAAGATCGTTCGGGGAGAGATGCCGGAGAAGAGCGACTACTTCAGCGTCCTCTGTGCCAGGAGGAGAATAATATGAAAATTCACTTCGTCGGCGCTGGCCCCGGTGACCCGGAGCTGATCACCGTCAAGGGCGCCAGGCTCCTGGAAGAGGCGGACCTCATCGTCTACGCGGGGTCCCTCGTCAACCCCGCCCTCCTGGAGGGGCTGAAGGCGAGGCTCGTCGACAGCAACACCATCAACCTCGAGGAGATCAACGGGATCATGCTCGATACCCTCGAAAAGGGTGAGAAAGTGGTGAGGCTCCACAGCGGCGACCCCGCCCTCTACGGTGCGATCCTCGAGCAGATGAGGCCCCTGGAGGAGGCCGGGGTGGAGGTGGAGGTGATCCCCGGCGTCTCCTCCCTCTTTGCGGTGGCCGCCGCCCTCAAGACCCAGCTCACGCTGAAGGGGGTCTCCGAGTCTCTGATCGTGACGAGGCCTGCGGGAACCACCCTGGAAGAGGATCAGATCAGGGACCTCTCACGGTTCGGAACGACAATGGCGATATTTTTGGGAACTGACAAGATCAAAGAGACTATGAAGTCCCTTGAAGTTCCGACGAACACTCCGGTGGCCGTAATCTACCACGCCTCCTGGCCAGATGAGAAAATCATACTCGGCACCGTCGAGGATATCGCTGAGAAGGTGGAGGAGGCCGGGATCACCAAGAGCGCCCTGATCCTGGTGGGAAATGTCATCTCGAGAAGCGGTTTTGGGAGGTCTCACCTATACCGAAGTCGGTAGCGATCCTGGTCTTTGATCGGAACCTGGAAGAGGGGGAGAGGATCTCAGGCGCCCTATCGGACCTGTACGAGCCCAGCGTCGTGATCTACAGGAAGGACCGCCCCGAGGAGACGCTGGAATTTCTGGAGAAGTTCGACCTGGTGGTGGCGGTGATGGCCGTTGGGATCGTGGTGAGGATGATATGCCCGGCCCTGAGAAACAAGTGGACCGACGGACCGGTAGTGGCCGTAGACGCCTCCCTTCGGTCTGCCGTCCCCATCGTCGGGGGCCACCACGGAGCAAACGATCTGGCACATCATTTATCCGAAAAATTGGGCCTATACCCCGCCATCACCACCGCCACCGATGCCGCCGGCCAGCCCTCCCTGGAGGGGACGGCGGAGAACCTCGGTGCTTTTGTGGTGAACAGGGATTCTTCCAAAGAAGTCAACCTCGCCTTCCTCAGAGAGGAGGTTCCCGTCGTCAGGCTGAAGGGACCAAAGATCGTCCTGGTGGACGAGAGTGTTGCGGTTTTGAAAAGAAAGGGGGGCATCGTCGTCGGCCTCGGCGCAAGGCGTGGCGTCGATCCCTCCGAAGTGGTGGAGGCCGTCGCCTCGGCCCTGAAATCCACGGGAAGAGCAGTCGATGATATCAGGGTGATCGCGACAGCCTGGATAAAGAGGGACGAGATCGGGATCACGAAGGCCGCAGAAGAGCTGGGGTGCGGGATCGTATACCTGGGTGAGGAGGTTCTCAATGCCCAGTCGCCAACTACTGAGTCGAGGGCCTCGGACCTCGGCCTCGTGGGCGTTGCAGAGCCTGCAGCCTTAGCCCTATCCGAGAGGCTGATCATGCCGAAGAAGGTCTACGGGAGGGTGACCGTTGCCCTTGGAGAGTAAGCTGTACATCGTCGGGATCGGGCCCGGCAGCCGGGATCTTCTGACGAAAAGGGCGAGAGAGGCGATAGCTGATGCTGAAAGCGTCGTCGGCTACAGCCCCTACCTCGACCTCGTCTCCGACCTTCTCGAGGGGAAGGCCGTCAGCTCCACCGGCATGGGACGGGAGGTGGACCGTGCTAGGGAGGCGGTCGACCTCCTCGATGAGGGATCTTGTGCCCTGATCAGCAGCGGCGACCCCAACGTCTACGGGATGGCGGGGCTCGGCCTTGAGGTCGCCTCGGGAAAAGTGGACCTCGACCGAGTCGAGGTCGTCCCAGGGATCACATCCTTTTCTGCAGCAGCCTGCAAAGCCGGCATCACCTTCAGAGATTCTGTGGCCGTGATCAGCCTCAGCGACCTCCTCACCCCCTGGATCGAGATCGAAAAAAGGGCGAGGGCCGCATCGGAGATAAAGATGCCAATCGCCCTCTACAACCCCCGGAGCAAGAAGAGGACCTGGCAGCTCGATCGTGTTCTCGAGATCTGCACCGAAGGCGGCAAGATCGATCAGGACCTGCTGGTGGCAAGGAACGTCGCCCGCGAGGGCGAAAAGCTCTGGTGGACATCGGCGAGGGAGATGCTGGAGAATGAGGACCTACGCCAGGAAGTGGACATGTTCACCCTTCTGATCATCGGAGGGGAGGGGATGACGAGAGGCAGGTCCGTTTCAGAGGCCAGGATCAACCTGGTGGGGGTCGGGCCTGGCGACCCCGGTCACCTGACCCATGAAGCGAGAGAGATCATCGGAAGGTCGGACCTGATCCTCGGCCCTGAGAGGCACCTTCGCGCCGTTGGAGAATTGACCAGGGGCGAGACGATCTCTCACGAAGGAGGCTTCGAAGAGAGGATGAAAGCGAGGCTCGGGGCGGCAAAGGAGGCGGAGGGCCGGGGCGAGATCGTCTCAATGCTCTTTGGGGGCGACCCCAGCACCTTCAGCTCAGCCTGGCGAGTTCTCGACACTTCAAAAGTTCACGTTTCTCCAGGGGTCGGGGCCTTCTCGGCGGCGGCGGCGAGGGTCGGCGCGCCCCTGGTCAACGACTTCGCTCTCCTCTCGGGCAGGGATGATATGACCCATGAGAAGGTGCAAAAGCTGATGGAGAGCGGCTTTGCCGTGGTCGTCTACAATCAGGATTCCAGGGAGCTGGCCGGCCTTGTGGGGGGAATCGGCGACCTGGGCCCGGATAGGCCCTTCGGCCTCGCCCAAGACGCGACCAGGCCCGAGGAGAGGATCTCTGTTGGGAGAGCAACGGATCTGGCCCGGCCAAAATTCGAGGGCCGAAGGTGCACCCTGATCCTGGCTGGTCCAGAGGCCCGGATAAAAGAGGGCAGGATAATCACCCGCAGAGGATACCAGACCAAGTACGATTACTGAGAACGGGTACGAAGTACGATTACTGAAACCAGTTGCGGTGAAGATGAGCGAGAAGAAGTATTCAGATCTGGGGGCGGTCACGCCCGAGGACAAGATAAAACAGCGCTGCGTCATCGCCACCGGCGACCTGGGCGTCGCCGATATCCTCGGGTTCAAAAACGACCCCGTGGCCGCGGGCCTCAAGGCCCTAGACGAGAGGGCGGTCATCTACGTCGACATCAAAATGGTGGAGGCGGGAGTGGTGAAGAAGGGGCACAACAGCCCCATCATCACGGCCATAGGCAAGGGCGACGACCTCGCTGAGAAGGAGGGGATCACCAGGACCTTGTCGGGATTTCTGGAGTTGAAGGACGAGCTCTCCGGGAGCATCGTGGTGATAGGAAACTCCTCCTCGGACCTTTTTACCCTCTGCGACCTCATCGAGAGGGGCGAGGCAAAGCCTGCCCTCGTGATCGGGGTTCCCGTGGGGTTTGTCAACGCCGCCGAGAGCAAGGAGAGGCTCCGGGGGATCGAGGTCCCCTCAATATCGACGGAGGGAAGCCGAGGCGGAACGCAAATCGCCGTCACCGCCATAAACGAGATCATAAAAATGCGTCATGTCGACACTAAAAACGTTCGGTGGCTGCAGAAAATTAGAGCAGATTATAGAGAGGAGGATTACGGAAAAGAGGTTAACATGACATTAGCGTATCAAGCGCTACAAAAATACTTTGGTTATACTTCATTTTTTCCTCTTCAAGAGGAGATCGTCAAGGATATTCTGCTAAAAAACGATGTTTTTGTCCTAATGCCGACTGGCGGCGGCAAATCTTTATGCTATCAATTACCAGCCCTCCTTTTCGATGGTGTGACGATCGTCGTCTCGCCGCTTATAGCCTTGATGAAGGATCAGGTCGATGGTTTGAAAGCAGATGGGATTGCTGCAGCCTATATCAACAGCTCATTGAGTTCTGGCGAAATACAACACATAAAAAAGGAATTGTTGGAAAACAAAATCAGCATTTTATACGTGGCTCCAGAAAGAATAATGCTACACAGCTTCTTATCATTTTTACAGCATTTGAATATCAGCTTGATCGCGGTTGATGAAGCCCATTGTATCTCCGAATGGGGACATGATTTTAGACCCGAATATCGCCAGTTGAAATTGCTAAAAGAGGATTTTCCCAAAACCCCTTTAGTTGCACTGACAGCAACCGCTATCCCTGAGGTGCAAAAGGATATTATAACACAGTTAAAGCTAGCCAATCCAAAAATATATAAAGCTAGTTTCAACCGAGAAAATCTATTCTACCAGGTTAAACCAAAAGATAATGCCTACCATCAATTGCTTCAGTATTTAAAGAACCATAAAAGAGATTCCGGGATAATTTATTGTTACAGCCGTAAATCAGCTGATAGTTTAGCAAATAAACTTCAAGGAAATGGCTATCGTATCTTACCCTATCATTCAGGATTGAATTCTGATTTAAGGACTGAGACTCAGGAAAGATTTTTTAAGGATGATGTTGAGATAATCGCGGCAACAATAGCTTTTGGCATGGGGATAGATAAACCCAATATCCGTTTTGTGATTCATTACGATTTACCTAAAAGCCTTGAAACATATTATCAAGAAACAGGCAGGGCAGGAAGAGACGGAGAGAGGAGCGATTGTATCCTGTTTTTTAGCTATGGAGATAAGCGAAAAATAGAGTATTTCATCGAGCAAAAAGGTGATGAAACGGAAAAGCTAATTGCATATAAGAAATTGCATGATATGGTTAATTTTTGTGAAAGCAGAACATGTCGCAGAAGGATCTTATTGAATTATTTCAGTGAGGAGTATCACGAAACGAATTGTGGAAATTGCGATAATTGTCTAGAGCCGAAAGAAACGATTGATGGAACATCTATCGCTCAAAAGATCATATCGTGCACTTCTCAGATTAAAGAAAGATTCGGAATGAATTACATCGCTGATGTTTTGTGCGGCTCAAAAAATCAAAAAATAATTCGCAATCAACATGATACCCTAAAGGCTTATGGTACTGGCAAAGAACACTCAAAAAAGCAGTGGCAGGTTTTTATCAGAGAACTCATCCAACTCGGTTACCTGAGATTGGAAGGTGAAGAATATCCCGTCGTAAAATTGAGTCAAAAGAGTCACGATATATTATCTGGAAAAGAACGTTGCTTGTTGACCAAACCGACAGAGAAAATTCCGATAACACAAAAATATTTTGAGGAAGATTTTGATCGAGATCTATTCGAAAACTTGAGAGATTTGAGAAAGGAACTCGCTGACGCAGAGGGTATGCCGCCGTATATCATCTTTCACGATTCGAGTTTGAAGGCGATGGCAACCCATTTCCCGCGAAGTCTATCAGATTTTCGGAAGATCGGCGGCGTTGGTGAAAGCAAATTAGAGAAATACGGGGAATTATTCGTAAAAGAAATTGTTGATTACTGCAATAAATGTGAGCATATACCATCTATTCCAGTCAAAGAACAGACGTGTTCTGACAAATCCAAGACATATTCAGTAAAGGAAATTCAAAAAATCCATCCGCGTGCATATGGGCCATGGACAAAAGAAGATGATGAAAAGTTAATTGCTGAATACAAATCTGGCAAGACCATAGAAGAGCTTATGGGGCTATTCGGAAGACAAAGAGGCGGTATTGAGTCAAGACTGAAGAAATTGGGCATACTTTGATAAAAACTAACTGGCGTACAAAAAATATAATATAATGGTATAAAATCGAGTTGTTGCGGGGTATTGGTATGTAAATGGGTAAGCACACGACCCATTTTCATCCCCATGGGTGGCCCCTGGGACCATGAACGTTTCGATAAAAATAAAATGGGGCAGGATAATCACCCGCAGAGGATACCAGACCAAGTACGATTACTGAAACCGGTTGCGATGAAGATGAGCGAGAAGAAGTATTCAGATCTGGGGGCGGTCACGCCCGAGGCGAGAGAGATCTACAACAAGAGCAGAAATTTCATCGCCGGGATCGTGGGGGACGAGACGCCCGAGGACAAGATAAAACAGCGCTGCGTCATCGCCACCGGCGACCTCGGCGTCGCCGAGATCCTCAGGTTCAAAAACGACCCCGTGAATGCTGGCCTCGCTGCCCTGGACGAGGGGGCGGCCACCTACGTCGACATCAAAATGGTGGAGGCGGGAGTTGTGAAGAAGGGGCATGAGAGCCCGGTCATCACGGCCATCGGCAGGGGCGACGATCTCGCCGAGAAGGAGGGGATAACCAGGACCTCGGCGGGATTTCTGGAGCTGAAGAAGGACCTCTCCGGGAGCATCATTGTCATAGGAAACGCCCCCTCGGCCCTTTTGACCCTCTGCGACCTCATCGAGAGGGGCGAGGCAAAGCCCGCCCTCGTGATCGGGGTTCCCGTCGGTTTCGTCAACGCCGCCGAGAGCAAGGAGAGGCTGCGAGAGATCGACGTCCCCTCGATATCGACGGAAGGGACCCGAGGCGGAACGCCGATCGCCGTCGCCGCGATAAACGAGATCATTAACATGCGCCACGAAAAAAAGGGCCTCTGAAATCAAAGAGATCGAGAAGATCCTTCATGGAAAAAAAGGCCTCTGAAAGGGGAAAGATCCTCGACCCCGTGTCCGGGATGGCGATACCCACCGAATGGGTTGAGAAGTCCCAGGACCCCGATGTTCTGGAGAAGGTCAAAAGCGGCCTTTGGGCGCTTCTATCCGACGGCGCCCTCCTGAGAAGAGGCTTCACCACGGGTACGACGGCGGCCGCCGCTTGCAAGGGCGCCGTGATCTCCTTGAATGGAAACGTCCGAAAGGTATCGGTCCTCACCCCGGCGGGGATCAGGGTCTCGGTCCCCGTCGAAGGGAGGGATGGAACCTGCACCGCCTCCAAGATCGGGGGCGACCACGAGTCCGACGTCACCGCAGGGGCGGTGATTGAGGCGAGGGCCGAGCCTGTAGAGATCGAGGCGGGGGAGAGGATCAAGATGGAAGAGGTGATCGAGCTCGTTGCGGGTCCGGGGATCGGCAGGATCGGGGCCGCTGGCCTCTGCGCCCCTTTGGGAAAGCCCGCCATCAGCCCCTCGGCGAGAGGAGAGATCGCGAAGGCCATCGAGGAGGGGATGGCGGAGGCGGGCCTTGCGGCGGTCCGGGTGGAGCTGGCTGTGAAGGACGGCGAGAGGATTGCGGGAGAGACCATGAACCCGAAAGTGGGCGTCGTCGGCGGGATATCGATCCTGGGGTCGACGGGCTTTGTAGAGCCCTGGAACGAGCACCTGGGCGAGAGCAGGGAGGCCGAGATCCGAGAGCCGGACCGTGTGGTGGTCACAACTGGAAGGGTCGGCCTCAAGTACAGCAGGTTCCTATTTCCCGGACACCGGGTCGTCCTCCTCGGAAACCAGCTCGACCGGCTCCATTTCAGGGAGGGTCAAGAGAGCGTCCTCTGCGGCCTTCCGGCCCTGATTCTGAAGTGGGGGATGCCCGAGGTCCTGGAGGGTACTGGATACGGGACCGTCGCCGAGATGGTGGAGAGGCAGCCCGACCACCCCAGGATCGAAGAGGCGATCCGAAAGGTGAGAGGGAGGCTGCCGGGAACGAGGATCGTCCTTCTTCGGAGGGACGGGGCCATCCTCAGGGAAGAGGGGCCCTAACGGGCTGGTTTTGGGTGAAAATTTTGGTGGAAAAGGCGATGGAGGTGAGGCATAAGATGAGGATCGTCGGAGTGGGAGCAGGCCCCGGGATGCTGACCTTCGAGGCGGCGAGGGCCATAAAGGAGGCCCGGCTCGTCTATGGGTCCCAGAGGGCCATCGACCTGGTCCTAGAGGTGATCAGTCCCGGCTGCGACGTGTTGGTGATCGAGAACTACAGAGCCCTCCGAGAGCTTCCCCCAGAGGCGGTGATCCTCTCCACGGGAGACCCGATGCTCAGCGGCCTAGGCTACCTGGAGGGAAAGGTCGTGCCTGGGATATCCAGCATGCAAGTCGCCTGCGCGAGGCTGAAGGTCAGCCAGCTGAAGGTGGTTCCCATAACCGTCCACGGGAGAAATATGGACCCGGAGCCGATCCTCGAGGAGGTCGCGAGGGGAAAGTGCGTCTTTCTCCTCGTCGACGACTCCACCGACCTTACGGGCCTCTGCCATCTCCTTGAGGAGAGAGGGCTCAAAAAGGATGTTGCGGTCCTCACAGACCTCGGCTACCCTGAAGAGGAGATCCTCCGAGGAACGACCACAAACCCGCCGCTTTCGAAGGGGCTCGCCTCGGTGATGATAGGAGATCTCGGGTTCGAGATAACCCCATGATTTCCACTGGAACGCCCGCAGATAGGGAGATTAAAAAGAGATATCTACTGCGGGTTGCAAACCTTGCAGGGCGAGTAGCCCGCTTCCCGCGCCTCCCAAACGTCGGAGAAGATGATCCTGTTTTCGGGCTTGATCTTCTTGGCGTAGCTGCAATCGGCCCGGTGATACTTGTCGGAGGTCGCGCTGCCCACATAATAGTCCTCGTCCAACTGATAATCCTCGTAATCGGTCCCGACTTCAGTCTCAGTTTTCTTCTGATCGCCGGAGCTGGAATCGGAAATTAGGTCCTCGTCCTCCGATTCGAGGTCGCCGGAGCTGGAATCTGAACTTCGGTCCTCGCCCTCCAATTCAAGGTCGTCGGGGGAATCCTCGACTTCCTGAAACGCAGCGGTCGATTTGGAGGAGGAAGATGAGACCGTCTTCGCGAATGCTGAGGGTAAAGGAGAATCCGCAGATCCTTTCTCAGGGGCCGCCTCTCGGCCGCGGGCTGCGCCGCTCCCGTCCCAGATCACGACCCCGGAATCATCCTCTGCCACCAGGCAATCTCGACGCTCGGATACAAAAAGCCCCTCCGGCTCCTCGACCTCCAGAAGGCAGGAATAGTTCCTTTCCGGGCTGAGGCGGCAGCTCTCACGTATATCGAAATCGCGCCCCTTTCCCGGCTCCACTTCCATCATCATGTACCTGGTACTCTCGACCGGCCGATCATCCTGCCAGAGGGTGGCGTTGAGGATCAGGTAGGACAGGGTTGACCCTCCCTGGAAGGTTAGAGTCCCCCAGGTCCGAAAGAGGCTCGTGCTGACGGAGGAATCGAAGTTCAGGATCGGTGAAGTCGAAGGTGAAGAAGAGGCAGAAGATGCTGGATCGGAGACCGCGTATGGCGAATTTCGATCCGAATCCTCCCGCTCAGAAGGTACGAGACCGCTCGTTTTGAATGGATCCTGCCAGAGATCCCCGGAAGATGAGCCGCCGTTCCAGGAGGTTGAAGGTCCAATCCGTGAGATCCACGAATTGCAATCCTCCCGGATCGAGGAGAGGGCGATCTCAAGCTCTGAGGGGACCTCGATCTCATATCTCTCATGAAGGTAGACCGCAGACGCGAGAAGAGCCAGAAAAAGGAAGAAGAACAGGACTGATCTTCTGAACGATAGAAACTTTGGCGACAAAGGCACAACCCCTTTATTTCCACTGGAAACCGACATCAAGAGCGGTGATGATTTCGAGCTTCAGGCCAATGACATGAAGGCCGATCTCAGGCTGATTTCCGGACCGGTCGGGCCCAAAGACTGGCCTTCAATCCTTCAGCCGCCCCAGAACCTTCAGCGCCTCCTTGACGTACTCGAGCTGGCTCTTAAGCCTTCCCAGATCCTGCTCATCTCGCATTTTTTCGGAGATCTCCCTGATCTTCTGGAGGATCGCCCTCTGAAGCTCTTCTTTCGCCAGATCCGCCTCGTCTTTCTGCCCCATCTTTCCGGATACTCCTTCGCGATGGGCAATTTCGCCGTTATCTCGGGCTTCTGGAGGTGGGGTCTGTTCGATGCCTCTCCTTCCCTCGAACTCGGCCGCTGAGACCCCCACTTCATCGGCGGCCGAGATTGAACGCGATTTGCTTGAAGGTCTCCCTTCAGATTCGACCGCGGATTTTTCCGCCTGAGAGGGAACCTGCGGCGCGCCCACCTTCTCAAAGGAGCAGACCGGGCATACCACCTCCCCTTTGTAACGGAACAGCGGCGCTCCGCAGTCGTGATGGGTGGCCAGCATCGTCCCCCCCATCTCCAGCAACCTCGTTATCCTCTTAATAGCCACTTCTTCTTCCATCAATGGTCACCAAGCATCACCAAGCATCATCAAGCACCACCAAGCCGACGGCCGATATTAAACGATTTGAAGCCACCATATGTTTAAATATGACAACTATGTCATAACTTGTTGGGACGGACTTTATCCTTAACCTTTTTGCCGTCTTGAAAGTGTGGTGATTCCATGGCAGCTGAAAATGTGATTAAGCAGTGTGTCGAAGTTTTAGAGCGCATCATGAGCGACGATACCGTTCCCAGAAATATAAGGCGTTCTGCAGAGAGCGTAAAGTCAACCCTTCTTAACGAGCAAGACTCCGAGGCGATCAGGGCTTCATCCGCCATATCGGTCTTGGACGAGATAAGCAACGATCCGAACATACCCCTTCACACCAGAACCCTGATCTGGAACGTCGCCAGCCAGCTCGAGACGGTCCCCGTCGACTGATCTCACCGAGGGCCGATCAGCCGAGCATTTTCTGATATATCGCGAATCAGCATCCAAAATTCGATATAAAGGTGGCTTAGGCCCTTCTATATCGGAAAATATGAGGATAATCTTTTAGAATCGGATTGCACAAAGCCGAAATTGCAGAGATCAGTGACCGACCAACGACTCGGCTCTTCTTTACGCCTTTTAATTTCCACCTTGGCCGCATCCATTCAGATCATTCATATAGGGCTTTCATGTATTCGTTTTTAGAACCGCGTGAGATGAAAACCCCTTTGTTTCCACTGGACCCCCCCCCGACCCCTTTGTTTCCACTGGAGGTGCAGAGGTGACGGGTCGAGAGGTGATCTGAACGGTGATTAAAAAAATATCAATATTTTTTATTTTTAAATAAAACCTTGCCGTGGGGCCAACCCTAATATTTCTACTGGAACGCCCACCCCCCATTATTTCCACTGGAAACTGATAGGATAATAGACTGCGATCTTCATCTGGTAGAACGAGCCCCAAATGTAGTTGTTGAATCGTGAAGAATCAAATCAACTTGGATAAAATTTCGTCAAGCAAGGTATACGAAATCATGGATCTCGGAATAAATCGGAAATCGATGTTTTCCGCCATTCCTGGTTTTTTAGTAGATTCGTGACTGCATCCTTACTCACAGCTAATAAGATCAGAATCTTTAAGTACGATTAGTGAATTAGCTATAAATGGCTATATCCATATTATTCCCATAACACCACGCTGGATATATCCCCACTCCAGTGGAAATAATGGGGTAGGGGGGTTTGCAGTAGAAACGAAGGGGTCACACCGCAACTCTTAATAACAGATAGAATGTATTTCGTTTTTTGTCTGGGGGATTTTGTCTTTCATGTCGGGTGGATTATTCGCGGATCTCTTGAAAAAAGGGGAAATATTCGAGTGCAGAGACGTGTTGCGCTCCAGCTACACGCCCTCGGAGCTTCCTCATCGGGAGGATCAGATCAACGGCATGGCCTCTATTTTGGTCCCGGCTCTTCGGGGCGAGACCCCTTCTAACGTTCTGATATACGGGAAAACCGGGACTGGGAAGACCGCCGTGGCCAAGTACGTCGGCTCGGAGCTGGAGGCTGCAGGAGGCAACAGCGGCTTCAAATGCTCCTTTATCTACATCAACTGCGAAGTTATCGATACCCAGTATAGGGTCTTGGCACATCTAGCTCGCTGTTTTGGAAGAGAAGTTCCCATGACCGGATGGCCCACGGATCAGGTTTACGAGGAGGTCAGAAAGTCCCTGGACGAGGACCACCGTATGGTGGTCATGGTCCTCGATGAGGTCGACAAGCTGACGAGAAAGGGTGACGATATCCTCTACAACCTGACGAGGATTAACTCGGACTTGGACCAAGCCGGAGTCAGCTTGATAGGGATCTCCAACGACCTGAAGTTCACGGACTTCCTGGATCCAAGAGTTAAGAGTTCCCTTGGGGAGGACGAGATAATCTTTCCGCCCTACAATGCGGAGCAGATCAAAGATATACTCCAACAGAGGGCGTCGATGGCCTTCAAGTCCGGAGTTCTGGCTGAAGACGTGATCCCCCTCTGCTCGGCTCTTGCAGCCCAGGAGCACGGGGATGCGCGGCGGGCTCTGGATCTTCTGAGGGTCTCAGGGGAGCTGGCGGAGAGGGTGGGGTCCGACCGGGTGGCTGAAGATCACGTTCGATCCGCCCGAGCCAAGATCGAACGTGATCGGGTGAGGGAGGTTGTGATGACCCTACCGACCCAGTCCAAGCTCGTCCTCTACAGCGTCCTCCTCCTGGAGGAGCAGGGCATAAAAAACGTCACCACTGGGGCCGTTTACGGAATGTACAAGCAGCTTTGTCCCCTGGTGGACCTGGATTACCTGACCCACCGGCGGATCGCCGATCTGATCGCGGAGCTCGACATGCTGGGGATAATTCACACCGTGGTGGTGAGCAAGGGCAGGTACGGGAGAACCAAGGAGATATCTCTGAGCATCTCCCTCGCCAAGCTGAAGGCGATGATCCTGGACGACTACCGTCTCAAGGACCTCATCGGCGGCACGTCTTCGCTCCAGAGCAGATGGGGCTAACGGCCGCAGCGACCGGCCTTCCGCCTCCGAATCGAACTATTTCTCACATCTCGATCAAATTTCAAAGACCATCTTCGCCCGAAAAAGCTCTTTCTCCCCTTTCCGAAGGCTTACGGGTCTGAGATGACTGATTTTGCCTTCTAAGGGAAAACTAGAATTATATAACTATAGAATTATGTATTTCAGAATCATAGAACTACAAATCTAGGAATAAGAAGCGAAAAGTGCGCCGACCGGGATTCGAACCCGAGTTTAGGCGTTGGCAACGCCTAGTGATAACCACTACACTATCGGCGCTCTGGGACTGGTCGCCACACACCCCATAACGTTCCAGCGTAAAAACATTGTGGGTAGATCGGCTCGTTCGCCACCCCCACCAGTCGTTTTTGATCCCGCCCTCAGGACGATGTTTATCGGTTCGGTCGGTGAGGGAGCGAGGCTGGGGCCTTGCGTTTTTCAGTTTAAACCGTCGGGAAGATGGATTGTTTAATCAGCCTTCAATCCTTGCCGGAGCCGGGCTGGGTCTGCAGGCTTAATATCTGGTTTACGTGCTCTGCCCTGGTCACGATGATCAGCTCGTCGTTCGGCTGAAAGGTGGGATCCTCCATGGCCAGGATGAACTCATTCTTTCTGTATAACCCGATACAGGCGCTTTTGTCGGGTAATAAGAGATTTGAGATCTTCTTTGCATCGAGGTTTTCGTTGACCATGAGGCTCAAGAACCGGACGTCTCCTCTCACGAGAGCGCTCAGCTCTATGGTGTTGACACCTCGGAGGGCGTCGGATATTATGGTGGAGGCGATCTGGGATGGGTTTATGACGCGACGGAA
>CAZNGI010000044.1:0-15950 GCA_964572505.1 uncultured Methanotrichaceae archaeon
CTACTTACACACCCATATTATATAACATCAACCGGATAAACGGTCACCACCCATTCGTTTCAGCAGCCGGCTACTCTTTTTTTCAAATTCTGCAAATCATAGGCCTTCTTAGCCGTCCATGGGATGAGATTCTTATCTACGGATTTTCACTTTTTATTGCAGCGCCGTTCATGCTCGCGCTGCTTGCACTTCACCAAGTGACACCAGAGGAGAAGAGGTTTTGGAGCCACGCGGCCGTTCTCTTTGCCGTGATGTACGTCACATATGTCACTTTGAATTACGCTGTTCAACTGACAGCCGTGCTTCCTTATGCTGACCCGGACCCGGTCCTTGTGCAAACGCCTCACTCTCTTTTCTGGACTGTTGACGCTTTGGGATACATAGCGTTGGGTTTGGCGACTTTATTTGCAGTCCCTCTGTTTGCAAAAGAGGGGCTGCAGAAGTGGGTCAGGCGGTTTTTCCTGGCCAATGGCTTGATCATCCCCCTGTTTCTCATAGTATACTTTTACCCACATTTCTCCACCACATTGCTGCTTCTCGGTTTGCCGTGGGTCGTTACCGCGCCGGGGTCGATGTTATTATTGGCGCTCTTCTTCAGGAGTGGATCGGAGCTATGAGGCAAGTTGGATAATTTCTCCCGCCATTGATTTTCCGGGAACGTTGAGGGAAATGGCATAAGCTAAAACCCTCACCGTCGGGATCGTCGCCCGCCGGAAGAACTGGCTCCTCCGCATCCCTCGCTCCTTCGGGATGAGCTGGTTCAAAGCCGCCCTCGTCGGCGGGACGATCTTCTGGCTTTGGATCTTCGTCGTCGGGATCGGGCCGGGTGGCGACATCTCGAAGATCGCAGGCGGCCTCCACTGGCAGAGCGCTGCATACGCCCTCTGGGAGTCCTTCTTCTGCCTTGGGGTCTGCCTGGGCCTCGTCGTCTTATTCCGGGAGCGGTTCAACTAGGGCGGCAAATTCGCCCGGTTCATGTCCGATAACGGCTTCTCCGTATATGTCTTCCATCCGCTGATCCTGGTCCTAGTCACGTTGGCCCTGCGATGGTTCGCGTGGCACCCTCTCGTCAAGTTCGTCGTCGCAGCTGCGATTGCGGTCCCCCTCTGCTTTATCGCCAGCAGCCTGGTGCTGAGGCGGATTCCCTTGCTGAAGAGAGTTCTGTAAAAGAATCATCTGCGTCAAGGCCAATCTCCTGGGCTTGTGATTGAGATGAAAACTAGCGATATAAATTTGGATTCGCGGTCAATATCGGGACATCACAATCTTTAAAATCACCGTCATTTGTTACCAAAATTAATTCATTTGATATGCAAAAATCTTCAATAACTACGTCATTGAAATCTAGGGTACATAGAAGGAATTTATCAAGAAATTCACAAGCCTTGCTATTTTCAAACATTGAGCTGCAGCATCTTACAAGATCTAGGATTTCTTTCACATCTGCTGCTATTAACTTTGCAATTTTTTCATATCCATCTGTCTTTCTAAAAGCCTTTAAATCGTTTTTATCGACTTTATTTAGTTTGAGTTGCTTATCCAAACATCTATAGATATATTCGGAAAGAATTGGAACAATCATATATAAGTTACATTTACTATTAATCATCTTTGTCATAGCATCATTATATACATGATCTTTGTCTTCAGATCTGAAGACCGATGGCCCATATGTGTATAACCATATATTCGCATCTAGTAAGAAGTGTTCGTCTCCTTTGAATTCGTATTCTTGTATATTTTGGATTGTTTCTGTTTTCATAATC
This sequence comes from uncultured Methanotrichaceae archaeon, assembly GCA_964572505.1. Taxonomy (GTDB): domain Archaea; phylum Halobacteriota; class Methanosarcinia; order Methanotrichales; family Methanotrichaceae; genus Methanocrinis. Next base: position 1,767 of record CAZNGI010000044.1, read on the forward strand.
CGAGGTTACACTCCTTCAAGATGGAACTTAAGACTCCTTTGCCTCGGCAATTGCTCTTTCGATAAGGAGTTTCCTTTCAGGTGAGACTTGTTTCCAGATAATATATTCCTTTAATTTTGCTTCTGGAATCCCACACCTATATAGCTGGCCTATTGCCGACTCCAAGAAAGCCGCACTAAGGCTCCTAATGTTTTCAAATGATATCTCTACATGCCTCCCTTGAGAAATCATATCTATGATTGTCTCAAATATTCGATGACCATCTATAAAACCAATACAGAATTCACTACCAACTACATCGCGAACTTTGATGACAGCGTTATGCGGGTATAGGTCCTCAAATGCTATTCCCCAATGGAACCCAACATTAACTCGACCGAGTCTGACATCTGCGCACGGCAGCACCCCAATCCAATTTATTGATCGCTTGGACACCGCATTATCCGTCTCTATTCCCTGCAGACAATGCACTTGAACGGTAGGGCCACGAACTTTTGCATCGGTTCCTATGTCATTGCATACAGGCACAACTTGAACTTCACTCAATTGTTTTCACCTCCGAAGGTAGACCGAACTTTCTTCTGAACGACCAGATTACCCAGAGCGCAGATCTCGTAGCATAGTTTACGGCCTCGGCTAGTCTGCCTTCAGTAAGCTCATCATAATATATTTCTTTAGAGAATTGGATGCCCTTAGGAATACCAGTTTTTTCGAAATCCGGATCGAACGCAAAGTTTGGAGGCGCAAACACAAGTTCTCTCTGCAAATTCCACAAAAACTCGTCGCGATCTGTTTCATCCATCGAATTAAGCGAAGCAAGGCTAGAATCAGTAACCCTTACGTTTACTATTGCCATGATTGCTGTTGCCAAATGGTCTGGCTGAGCAATTATGAATGGTATTCCATTTACTGCCGTGCCTTCTAGAATGAAATTGAAATCACCCGGGCAAGGGAGAACCTCACGAGAAAAAACCCGGTTATTCTCCATCCAGGTTTGGGCGAATGATTTAGCTTGAGCGGCAGTCTTAACCAAGATCTCAATAGGCATGAAGGCAAATCCCCATTAGTATAAGCCAATTATAGGGAGATTCCCTATATTAGACTTTAGGTACAAGTCTCATACATTAGGTGCAGAACGGTTTTTAGGTGCAAATCCCCACCCATCGACACCCTATTATATCGCTCCGACGGAATTGCTTCTCCGATCCGCTTCACCAGAGCGGCGCTAAATTCTCATTATCATGAGGTCTTCCATGGATTTGATCGATCAGCTTCGAGAGATAGTCGGCGAGAGGGGCTCGGCCGCCCCCTCGGAGAGGCTCTGCTACTCCTCCGACGCCTCCCAGGTCAAGGGCTTGCCCGACTGCGTAGTCCGCCCGATGTCGACCGAGGAGGTCTCAATGGTCGTAGCCCTGGCGGCGGAGCTGGGGGTGCCGGTAACGGCTCGGGGCGCGGGCACGGGCCTTGCGGGCGGGGCGGTGGCGGTCCGGGGCGGGATCGTCCTCGACATGTCCGGGATGAACCGAATCCTGGAGATGGATCTAGCGAACCTCCAGGTGATCGTCGAGCCGGGGGTCGTTCAATTGAAGCTGAACGAAGCCCTGAAGCCCCACGGCTTCTTTTTCCCGCCGGACCCCGGAAGCTCCGCCGTCTGCACCATCGGCGGCCTGATCGCCAACAACGGGAGCGGGATGCGGTGCGTCAAGTACGGAACGACCCGAAATTACGTCCTCGACCTGGAGGTGGTTCTCGCCGACGGGCGGGTGATCAGAACGGGTTCTCGGATGCTGAAGTCGGCGGCGGGCTACGACCTCACAAGGCTGATGATCGGCTCGGAGGGAACTCTTGGGATCATCACCAGAGCCGGGCTCAGGGTCGTGCCGCTGCCGAAAGCTCGAAGGCTCGTCATGGCATCCTTCGATGATGCCGAGACCGCCGGACGGGCGGTGGCGAAGACCTTCGCCTCAGGGATAGTCCCCTCGGCCTGCGAGATCCTGGACAGGACGACCGTCCAGGTCCTTCGGCGGTGCGACCCAAACCTGGTGCTGCCCGAGGGAGACGTTATCCTCTTCGAGGTGGACGGGACCGAGCGGTCGACGGAGGAATCGGCGCAAGAGATCGCCCGGGTCTGCTCGCCGATCGCCGCCGAGGTGGTGTCTGCCAGCGGGGAAAAAGAGATGGAAGAGATCTGGGAGGCCCGAAGGCTCGTCGGCGCCGCCATATCCCGCCTCGACCCCACCAAGAGCCGGATCTACGTCGGGGAGGACGTGGGCGTCCCGATAAAAAAGATCCCGGCCTTGATCAGAGAGATCGGCGAGATCTCCGAGAGGTTTGATCTTCCGGCCATGAAGTACGGCCACATCGGGGACGGAAACCTCCACGTCGCCCTCTTCATCGACGTTTTAGACGACGATGAGTGGGCAAGGCTAGCGTCCGCCGCCGACGCCATCCACAGGGCGGCGATCCGGCTCGGGGGCACCGTCAGCTCCGAGCACGGCATCGGCGCGGCGCGGGCGGAGTACATGGCTGAGCAGCTGGGCGAGGGGACGCTCTCGGTGATGAGGGCCATAAAACGGGCCCTCGACCCGAAAGGAATCCTCAACCCCGGAAAGCTGGGGCTTGACGAGAGCCCGTCCTCGGGAGGCGAGAGATGAGCGAGACGAAGATCGAGATGAAGATTGATCCGAGGGCGATCGAGATCTGCGTCCGTTGCGGGACCTGCCGGTCGGTCTGCCCGGCCTTCGAGGTTCTTGGCTGGGAGTCGCAAAACACCCGGGGCCGGATCATGATCGCAAAGGCTCTCCGGGAGGGTCTCGCCCCCGACTCCGACGTCCTCGACAGCCTCAACACCTGCACCACTTGCGGGATCTGCGCGGCGAAGTGCCCGGCGGGGGCAAACCCCCCTGTGATCGTCCAGGAGGCGAGAAGAAACCTCGTCTCCAGGGGCTTTATGACCGAGGCCCAGGCCGGGTTCAGAACGAAGGTGAACGCCAGCGGCAACACCTTCGGCGAGAAGGCCGACCGGCTCGGCTGGCTTTCGGATCCGAGTGGGCTGAAGGATAAATCAGATTATGTCTACTTCGTGGGCTGTCTCGATTCTTACCGCTATCCTGAGGTTGCGCTAAAGACCTTCGATCTTTTGAAGCGGTTTGGCGTGACCCTTCTTCCCGACGAGGTCTGCTGCGGGTCGCCCCTCATCAGGACCGGCTCTGAGGCGGGAAGGTTCGTAGACAAAAACCTCGACCAGATAAAGAGGATCGGAGCGAAGACCGTCATCACGGGATGCGCGGGCTGCTACTCCACCCTCAAAAAGGACTACCCGCCGGATTTCGAGGTTTTGAGCGTCCCAGAATTTCTCGCTGAGCACTTATCCGAGCTGGATTTGAAGCGCCTGGACATGTCAGTCACCTACCACGACCCCTGCCACCTGGGAAGGCATAACGGGATCTACGATCCTCCAAGGACGGTCATCAAATCGATCTGTCGCCTCGTGGAGATGAAGGCGAACCGAGAGAACGCCCGGTGCTGCGGCGGCGGCGGCGGGGTCCGGGCGGGGTACCCGGACCTATCCCTGAAGATCGCAAAACGTAGGCTTCTGGATGTCCCATCAGGGGTCGACGCCATAGTATCCTGCTGCCCTCTCTGTATCAGGAACCTGAGGGATGCCGGAAGTGAAATCGAGGTGATCGACCTGGTCGACTTGGTCGAAAGGGCGATGAAATCGGTCTGATCCTGCCGTGCCGACGATCCCTAGGGGCCGGTACAGACGCCTTCTCCCCCCTGCCTTTAAGAGAGCCCCGCCAACCCCGCGTAGATGTTCCAGGCGCCGACGGCGACGAAGTTTACGGCGATGGCGCCGAGCATCAGGCCCATGATCCTGGTCATCACCAAAATCCCCGTCACCCCCAGGATCCGGTCGACATACTCCGAGGACCTGAGGATCAGGTATGTGGCGAGGAAGGTCGCCGTCAGGGCGAGGAGGGAGACCCCCTTCTCGATGGGTCCCGCAGCCGTTCCCATCAGGACGATCACTGTTGTGATCGCTCCCGGGCCCGTGAGGAGGGGCGTTGCCAGAGGGAAGACCGATACGTCCTCGCGATCGTTGGCATCCACCATCTCGGCTGCCGTGACCTTTCTTCGAGGCTTCGCCTTCAGCATCTCGATCGCCATGATGAATAAGAGGACGCCTCCGGCAACTCTGAGGGAGTCAACGGTGGTCCCGAAGAAGCGGAGGACGAGATCTCCGGTGAGGGCGAAGAGGAGGGCGACGATGTAGGCCACCGATGCCGCCCGAAGGGAGATCCTGGCCCTCTCCCTGGCGGAGGCTCCAGGGGTGAGGGAGATGAAGACCATCGTCGCCTCCACGGGGTTCACTATTATGAAGACCGAGGCGAAGGCGTAAAAGAAGTAAGCGAGATAACTTGCGGCCTCCACCATCGACGATTCCCCCACTCGACAGAGCTTTTCCATCTCAGATCCGGATCCGAACGGGTCCGGCCGAGGATATCGATAAATTATCCAATATCGTCATTCAGGAGAAGCGCGGCGCCTTCGCCTCGTTCTCCCCATCGTCCTCGCCGATCGTCTTCCCCATCTTTCCCAGAAGAAGCATGAAGGCGGTCATCGACCACCCTGCCAGGAGGGCGTTTTTGTTGTCCCTCTGCTTTTTCGCGAAAAGGCCCGCCGCCAGCCCCGCCAGGGCCGAGATCAGGTACTCAGGGGCATCGCTGAATAGGTGTCCCAGGGGGTTTTCGTTGGCGTCGACGATGTCTCTATGAAGGACCCACCGATCCGGGAACTCGTGGACGTGGGACCCTGAAGGCCCTCGAAGCTGCCGGACCGATCCCAGGACAGATTCGCCGAGGAATGTCTCTTTGAAGCAGATGGGAAGCTTTGGATGCTCCTCCTTTTTGAGGACGTACTTTTTGTGATAGGGCAGCGTTTCTATCCACCGACAGAACTCACGGCAAGGCTCGCTGCATTTCATGTCCTTCTATACGACGTCTCTGCTTAAATACATGGCTGAGACCGACCATAGAACCCGAAAATTGGCGGAGATAAAAGGAAAGGAGAAAAGAAGATCCATCTCCTCACTTGGTGTAGAAGACTATTATCAGCATGATCAACAAGAACAGGCTGAAGACGACGATGCAGGGATACTGCCGGAGCGTTTCTTTGATGTCCATGACAACACCCTCGCTATATGTTGACTGAAGTTTGATTTATAGTTTTTCAAGGCAGTGCATCTCACCAGTATCGCAACAACTTTTCCCGGACGTCTTCGAGGCACCGTTCAACCTCCGAAGAGCCCATAAAATCCACAGGCATAGCGTCCAGGATATGCTCGATGTAATCCCCCTTTGCCGCCATCAGATCAGAGGCGCCAGCCTCTGAGATCGCGGCCAGAAGGATCTCCGTCGCCTCTCTCGACCGCTCGATCGAACCCCTCAGCCTCTCAACGCCCCCTCCGGGATCGATGCCTGCAACGGGCATATCGTCCCGGATTCCGTGGATCTCCCCCGCGAGGTCGTAGACCGCCTCGATGAGCCGGCCGAAGGCCGAGGTCTCGGCGTCGCACCTCCCGCCGTGGGTCTCGGCGTAGCCGCAGCCCTGACACCTGTTGCCCCCCGAATGCTGGACGCAGAAGGGGCAGGTTTCGGGCCGCAGGGGAAGAAAAGCGAGAAGGTACATAGAGAGGGCACGGGAGAACCGGCCCGCGTCCCGAGACGCCCGGACATTCTTCAGGCCCTCTTCGAGCCGGTCCAGCCTCATCAAAAACTCCCGACATCCGACCGTGATCGCCCCCTTGGCACCTTCCAGGGACTGGGGATCGATGGTGGCGGCGGCCCTCTCTTTTTCTTCGGAGCTGGTCATCTCAAGCCCCCTCGATTCCTGAGGTCAAAAGCCCTTTCTCCCTTCTCCGTCGATTCCACCGTCTCCCATCGGTTCCACCTTCTCCCATCGACTCTCACCTTTTCAGGAACGGCCGGATTCTAAAAGCCTCTAGCATCAAATCTCGCATCCCGTCCCAACGTCAGCAACCCGGATATAGAAAGCTCGCCAGAGTCTAGATGAGGAAAGGAGGATCAGAGATTTGTTGCTTAAAGTCCTGCGGGGCCCGGCCCTCTCGGGAAAGACGGAAAGGCTCGCGGCCGAGATGATGATCGCCCACCTGGAGGACCCCCTCTCATACACCTTTATCGGCTCCTCCGCCGAGTTTGCGGCCAACTTTGGTGAGAGGTTCGCAAGGTGCGTGAATGGACCCGTTCCCGGCGGAAACTTCCTGGCCCTCGATAAGATGGCGGCGGACCTCCACAGGTTCGCCCACCCGGAGAGGCTGTACCTCAGCCGCGGGGTGATGAACCTTCTGGTGGCCGAATCCCTCCACGACCTGGGGGACGAGGAGCTGGGGGCATTCGCACCCCTCAGGAGCTCTGCAGCCCTCGCCCACCACGCTGCAGAGGCGGTCTGGGATCTGTTGACGAGGGGCGAGGTCAAGGCCACGGAACTTCTCGGCTCCGATGAAGCCCTCGCCCTGGCGGCCGGGGTGAAGAGAAGGATCGACGGGGTCCGCGAGCGGGGGCACTTCGACCTCTCCGACGCCTACCTGAACTTCGAGCCGGATGAGGTGAGAAGCTACGTCCGGGAGAGGTATGGGACCCGACTTTTCGCCGACGGCCTCGCCGACCTCGACGGAGCGGAGATGATATTCCTATCCTGGCTTCTGCCGTTGTTCAAAGAAGGCGTCATGACCCTGGACCCCGCCCTCTGGGACCCGAAAGGCCTGAAGGAGTTTTTGGCGTTCCTGGAGGAGGGGGGGATTGAGGTCGATTATCTTGAATGTCGGCCCGAAAACGAACCCCTATCGATGGGCCTCGACTCCTTTCTTCGGGATGGTCCGCCGGGCCCCGGATCGGACCTGAGGGATCTCGTATCCGTCGTCGGCCATCCGGAGACGGAGACGGAGACCCTGGCGATCTGCCGGGAGACAAAGAAGCTGATCGTCGAGGAGGGCCTCGGGCCGGGGGATATATCGATCGTTGTCGGCGACCTCGGCATGAGGGGGCGCGAGCTTCTCCGGGCCCTTCGGGGTCGGGGCGTTCCGGCGAGGCTGGAGGAAGAGGAGAGCCTCCTGGAGAGCAAGGCGGTCCAGCTCCTTCTCCTCCCCTTCAGGGCGGCCACGTCGGGGTACCCGCCAGAATTGATCCTCTCCCTCCTCGACCACGGCTTCGGCGGGGACCTGAAGGCGTCTTCCCGGGATCTGGAGAGGATCGCGGCCTCGGCGGGCCTGTTGCTCCTTTCGCCCCAGAGCGACCTTTTGGCAGCGCGGCGAAATTGGGTGTCAAGGCTGGACGAGCACCTTTCTTCCTTGCGAAATAAGCGGCGTCTCCTATCCGCCGACGAGACCGTTTTGGATATGGAACTTGTGACCGTCGACCGGGAGGCCGAGCTCTGCATGGAGCTTTTGAGCCGGTCCGAAGAGCTCTTCGGGGCACTCGATGGCGTGGAGGATGCGAAAAGACGTGGCGGGCTTGAGGAATGGGAAGCCGAGTTTCGGCGCTGGACCGACCTTTTGGAGGCGAGGCTATCGAGCCTTCCCGGTCTTGAAGACGAGAAGTTCGCCCTCCGAAGGTTCCGGGAGGTCTTGCTGAGGATGGTTTTGGTGATGGAAGGGCTGGGAAGAAGGGATCTCAGCCTCGATCGGTTCATCGCCCTCCTCCGAACGCCCCTCTCAGCGGAGACTCGTAGGTCAGTCTCCTCAAAATCCGACGTCGTCGAGATCCTATCCCCTGCCCTGGCCCAGCATAGATACAGAAAGGTCAAGTTCGTGGCGGGCTTTTCCGACGGCCTCTTCCCAAAGCGAGCTGCAAACCCCCTCTACAAGCTGAACGAATTTTCATCAGAGGGCGAAAGCGGATCTCTGAACCTCTACCAGAGAAGGGCCTGGGAGGAGAGGGCCCGGCTTCGGGGAACCATCTGCACCTCATCTCGTGTAGTGGTCTCGTACCCCAGAGCATCGAGAGAGGGGGAACCCCTCGTCCCCTCCCTCTGGCTCTACAGGATGGCGGGTCTCAGCCCTCTGGCCGAGAAAGGGGGGGAGGAGGTGGAGGAGGTTGAATCCATCCCGGCAGCGCCGCCGACCCCGATGAGCACAAAAGAACTGAAGGTCGATTACGGTCTATTCCTCTCCAGGGGAGGACGCCTTGCGGTTCCAGAGGAATACCTTCCCGAGGTCGAGCCCCTCGGCCGCTTTGCGGATGAGTCCCGATTCAGCTGGAGGATCGATGACCCCGATATTTGTCGAAGCCTGGTGGGCCGAAACTTCAGCTACTCCAAGCTCCGGGACTTCAAGAGCTGCCCCTTCAAGTTCTTCCTCAAGCGCGCCATGGGGATCGAGGAGCCTAGGATGGAGAGCCTCGACCTCTCGCCCCTGGAGAGGGGCCTCGCCTACCACGGCGTCCTCAAGTCCCTCTACGACGGGGCCCAGAAAGAGGGTCGACCTCCATCGGAGTCTGCGATGGAGGGTTCGGTCGAAGAGGAGGTGGAGAGGATGGTGGCGAGGTTTGTCGCCGACCAGAAGATCAGGGCGAGGGAGGCGGTCAGAAGGAGCATGGTCAGGGCCATCGCCTCCGACATCCTCGGCTATTTGAGCTTCGAGGCATCGGACCCGGCCAAGGCCTGCATCGGAGCACGGGTCATCACGGAGCTTCCCTTCAGCATCGAGCTAGGGCGAATGAAAAAGGTGCTGCCCCTCTCCGGCGAGAAATACGCAGACCTGGTCTTCAGAGGCAGGATCGACCGGATCGATCTTTCAGTCCAGCAGAAGAAGGGCGAACTCGACCTCGTCGTCTCGGACTACAAGTCCTCTGGATCGAACGCCGAGTGGGAGCAGCTGAGGCTCTACTCCCTCGCCCTCCTGGCCCTGGAAAACCCCGAAATCCCGGCATCTCCGGAATCTATGAGGGCCTTTTTCAGGACGATCAGAAAGCCCGGGATCTCCAAGGTGCTGGAGGTTCATCCGGAAGAGGAGAGGATGGTCCAGCAGAGGTCGAGGCCGAAGTGTGAGCCCGGCTTCTCCGACGTGGACCTGGAGCTTCTGGACGTGCTGGACAGCATATTCGAGGCGAGGGAGTTCGAGAGGGCCGACCTGCTGGAGGAGGCAAAAGGAGGCTGTTACCTCTGCCCCTTCAAGATGGGGCCCTGCACCATGACCGGCGAGGGGGGATCGAATTGAAGGACTCAAATAACTGCGACCGATTCATATCGGCGAGCGCCGGGACCGGGAAGACCTTCACTATATCAAAAAGGTACGTCGAGATCTTCGAGAGGGCCTTTGAGTCGAACGAGGAGATAAACGTCGGAAACGTGGCGGCGATAACCTTCACCAGGAAGGCCGCCGGTGAGATGAAGAAGAGGATCGTCGAGATGATCAGAGAGCGGGCCGGAAAGGACCCCCACTGGACGAACCTTCTTTACTCGATGCCCTTCGCCTGGATCGGGACGATCGACTCCTTTGCGGGCCGTATCCTCTCGGAGAATGGGCCCTTTGCAGGCGTCGATCCTGGGTTTCAGGTGGCATCAGGGTCCGGCTATTTGCCCCTTCTGCAAAGGGCGGCTCTTCGGACGATCTGGGAGAACGAGGACCTGGTCGAGCCGCTATTGAAGGTCATGAGCCTCGACCAGATCCTCGGGGCCCTCCGTGGAGGGATGGAGCAGGATAGGGCGAAGATCCTGGCTTCAAGGCCCGCAGAATTCGTCGAAGAGGGAATTTTCCTCTGCCATGACCCAAACGTGGCGAGGGACCTCGCCGAGGCGAACCGGGCCTTCCTCGCTCTCTTCGGACGGGTTCACGGGGCTTACCTTCGGGAGATGGGACGTGAGAGCCTGACGGACTTCGCCGGGGTCCTTCTGACCCTCCGGGAGACCCTCGGGTCCAGCCCGGCCCTGAGAGGGCGGCTCCAGGAGCAGTTCAGAAGCGTGATCGTCGACGAGTTCCAGGACACCGACTTTCTCCAAAAGGAGATAATCGACCTCCTCCGGGGGCCCGAGACGAGGGTCGTCTACGTCGGCGATGCCAAGCAGTCGATATACCGGTTCAGGGGGGCGGAGGTGGAGGTCTTCTCCGAGGCGAGAGAGGAGGTGGACTCGCGCTCTGGGAAAATCCAAGAGCTGGACACCAACTACAGGTCCCATCCGGGGGTCCTCGCCTTCTGCAACCGCTTTTTCCCCAGCATCTTCGATGTGGGCTACAGGCCCGTGATGCCCCTAAAGGTCGAGGGCGAGACGGGCGACTTGCCCAGGGCGAAGGTCCTCTTCGCCCCCGAGGACGAGGCGAGGGCCGCGGCCCTCTTCATAAAGAGCTTGGCTGGAAGGGAGTTTGACTTTCTGGAGAGAAAGGCGGACGGCGAGGGCGGTGTGTTGCTTGTCGCAAACAGGAGGAAAGTCAGGTACAAAGACTTCGCAATCCTTTTGAGAAAGCTTCGGGGAGGTGCCGGGGACAGATACCAAAAGGCACTGAGGGATCTTGCGATCCCCCACTACGTGGTGGGCGAGTCGGGGTTCTTCGAGCTTCCGGAGATAAATGGGCTCGTCTCCATGCTAAAGGTCCTGGCAGACCCCGAGGACGACCTGGCGGCGGTGACGGCGCTCCTCTCGCCCGCCGTCGGCCTCGACCTCCAGGACCTGGCGCGGCTGAAGTTCAGGGCGAGGTTCGACCACGATGGCGAGGCCCGTCAGAGTCGAAGCCTCGGCAAAAGCCACAGCCACAGCCGCAGCATCAGCCTCTTCGAGGCCCTAAACCTGCTCGAAGAGGGCGACCTATCCCCGGAGAGGATGAAAAGGCTCGTCCTCTTCAAAGAGGTCCTCGACCGGTTCGGTGAGAGAAGAGACGTTCTGAAGCCGAGCGAGATTTTGGAGGAGGCGGTCGAGATCCTCGACTACGAGGCGTACCTCGCCCTGAGCGACCCCCTGAAAAAGAAGACCGCAAACCTCCGAAAGCTGATCGAGGCCTCAAGGACCCTGGACGAGGCGGGACTCTCCCTGCGAGAGGTGATCTCCCGGCTGGAATCTTTCGGCTTCGACGACGTTGAACCTGCCTCTGTAGAGAGCGAGGAGACGGATGCTGTCAAGGTGATGACCGTCCACAAGGCGAAGGGCCTCGAGTTTCCCATCGTGATCGTCGGCGAGACCTCCTGGAGCGATCCACCGGGCTCGCCGCCCTTCCTCTTCAGGAGGGGCGCCTACCTAACCTTCGCCCTCCAACCCCATGAAAAAGCCGAGGAGGGAACCGTTCTCTTCGAGATGGCGGCGGAGGAGAAGGAGAGGGAGACCGAGGAGGAGAAGAGGACGCTTTACGTCGCCGCCACCAGGGCTGCGGACCTGCTCGCCATCACCCTCTCCAGCCCGAGCCGGAGGGGGGCGAGGCCCTGGCGGGATATGCTCTCAGGCCTCATCATCCCCGGCGATGGTGTGAGCGAAGCCCCGGAGGTCGACCCCGCCTTCGAGGACGTCGTCGAGGTTATCCGAGCATCGGATCTGGACGTTCCCGCAAGCGAAGCTCAGGAAGAAAGCGACCCCGTGATCCCGGACCCCAGGTTCATCGCCCCCATCGAGATCGAGACCGAAAGTTTCCGCATCTCACCGACCCGGCTCGTCGAGGCCTGGGAGCACCGCGGTTCCGGAGAAGTCCTGGAGCCGGAGTCGGAAGCCGCCGAAGAGGGTGAGGAGTCCCTGGAGCCGAAAGATCTGGGCCGCCTCGCCCACCAGATCCTCGAAAACCTGGGCGTCGGCGGCAGGAACCTCGCCAGCCTCGGCTCGGCCGAGAAGCCCGGCAGGCCCGCCCACCTCTACGCGGGCAGGTTCGGCGACAATGAGCTCCGAGAGGTCTGGACGCAGCTCGACCGACTGCGAGATCACCCACTCGTGGGAGAGATCGAGGGTGCCGAGAACATCAGAACCGAGTACGAGATCATCAGGCCCTTTGGAAGATACCTCCTCACGGGAAGGGTCGACAAGCTCGTGAAGAACAAAGACGGCTGGCGGATCGTCGACTTCAAGTTTGCAGACTCTGCCGCCCACTCTCCCGCCTACGAGTTTCAGATGATGTTCTACCTATATCTGGCGCGAGACCTCTTTCGGCCGATGCTGGGGGCGCGGCTCTTCTACCTCAAGGACGGGGGCGTCCGGGAGGTGAGGCTTCGTGACGAGGAGGTGCAGGGATTCGAGGAGGAGCTGAGGGGGAGGATCGAGCGGGGGGCGAGGGGAGGAAGAGCTGGCCCTCGATAGCACAGAACTTAATTATCTGGACTGAAATAGGAAAAGTGGCGAGGTCGGCGGAGATGGTGGTTCCAGATTTCCAAAGCTTTTTGTTCCCGCTCTTGAAGGCGTTGGGAGACGGAGAAGAGCACAGCCTTCACGAGGTAATAGAAACTTTAGCGGATCAATTTGAGCTGAACGAGGAGGATAGGCGCGAACTTCTTCCCAGCGGAAGGCAGGCCAAGTTCGACAACAGAGTAGGATGGGCCAGAACATACCTTAAAAAGGCCGGACTTCTGGAGAGCACGGGAAGGGGTAAGTTTCGGATAAACGATCGAGGTCTTTCAGTCCTGAGAGAGAACCCGCCGGATATCAACGTCAAATATCTGAAACAATTTCCCGGATTTCTTGAGTTTCATGGTGGGTCCTCCAAAGATGCTGACAACGGCGCCGAGGACGATGTCGCCGACAGGACCAAAACACCTGAAGAGGTTTTAGAAACAGGTTATCAGAACCTAAGAACGGACTTAGCTCAAGACCTTCTCGACCGAATAATGGGATGCACCCCAGATTTCTTTGAGAGGCTTGTGGTGGACCTGCTCGTCTCCATGGGATACGGCGGCTCCCGAAAGGACGCTGGCGAAGCCGTCGGCAGAAGCGGCGACGGCGGCATAGACGGCATCATAAAGGAGGATAAGCTCGGCCTCGACGCCGTCTACATCCAGGCCAAAAGATGGGAGGGAACTGTGGGAAGGCCGACGGTCCAGGCCTTTGCTGGCAGCCTGATGGGCAACAGGGCCGGAAAGGGGGTTTTGATTACAACGTCCCAGTTCTCAAAAGATGCGAAAGATTATGTCAAGACCATCCAGCAGCCAAAGATCGTCCTGATCGATGGGGAGCAGCTGGCTCAGTTCATGATAGATCACGACATAGGCGTTGCCGACGTGGCCACTTATAGGGTTAAGAGGGTCGATCTGGACTACTTCGGCGAAGAGTAAGAGGGGATCCGGATTACAAAACGATCGGACGCTCCATACTCTCAAAAGCGAAGCTGATATATCACTGTGCACACATACACAGATGCATGGGAACCAAGACCCTTTCCATCCGAGAAGAGACGTACCAGATGCTGAAGGGCGAAAAGAGAGAGGGCGAGAGCTTCAGCGACGTAATCGATAGGCTGATGAAACGGGAAAAGATTAACCTCTCAGATTACTTTGGCGCTATCAAGGACGAAGATCTCTTGAGAGGACTTGAAGAGGACTCCAAGAAGATCAGAGAGCTCTCGAGGTCAAGGGTATGATCGTCCTCGACACCAGCGCCCTCATTGACCTTTTCAGAGGATCTGGCCAGATCCGGGAATTCGTCGGCGAAGACGCGGCCACCACCATGATAAGCTGCTACGAGATCTTCGCCGGGGTGAACCACAGAAAGGCTAAAAGAGAAGAACAGTTCTTCAGGCGATTTTTCTCCAATATTGAGATTTTGGACTTCGACATGAGGTCTGCAGAAAAAGCCGGTGAGATCATGGGCCATCTCCTGAGCCAGGGAACACCCGTGAACACGCTGGACGTTCTGATTGCGGCCACAGCTATAGCGAACGGTGCTGAGAGGCTCATCTCCAGGGATCGAGATTTTGAGAAGATCTCGCAGGTCTCAGAACTGGCGATTTTAATATACTGATATCCCCTGGCTCGGAGATTTATCTGCTCGCCGCGGCCTTTGCGGCGATGAACTCCCGGATCAATTTCGCGCCCAGGGTCGCGGTCTGGCCGCCATCGAACTGGGGCGTGATCTCGTTGACGTCCAGGCCGACGGCCTTGGGGGCGATTCTCTCGACAATGTACCGGACGTCCCAGGTGGTGAGGCCGAAGGGCTCGGGGTTTCCGACCCCCGGAGCGTAAGCGGGATCGATGCTGTCGAAGTCGA
>CAZNGI010000045.1:0-15806 GCA_964572505.1 uncultured Methanotrichaceae archaeon
GTGTTATCAAGAGGAAGATCAGCTATGGAACCAAATCCGAGCTAGGCAAGAGGGCATGGGAGAACATGTTCTCTATAATGGATACATGCCGTAAGCAGGAAGTTAACTTCTTCCACTATCTTAATGGAATATTTTCATCTCGAGACGATATCCCGAGTTTGGCTAACTTAATTTATAAAGCGGCATGATATAATATTTTATTGAGCATGTTCTCAAAGTCTTCTCAGTACCTCTTTGAAGTCCAGGGGGTGAAGATCTTCTCGGGACATATCCGAGAGTATAGAACGGACAGGGCCAAAGACTAAACCGTAGACGGCGGCGTGACTCTTCAGAGAGCAGGAGAGCGTTAGGCGAGTCTGCGAAAAAACAGAGTCCGCCAAAAGCTGGCCGTGCCCATCGCATCAGAAAAATCGAGTCTCACCTGTACCGGTGAGCCGGATGGTAGCCCCTATGCTGCGCCGAGTGAGGCCTGGTGGCGGCCCTCGGCTCCGGGAACTCCTCGACAGGCTTAAGCTCATCAAGCCAGCCAGCCTTCTGGTTCAGCCTCCTTTTGAAGAGCCGTCCGATCTCGCTTTTGTCTTTGGCCTGGTGGTACTTGAGGTAGATCTCATCACCCATGGTTCCCACGATCTCGATTTTGCCGGTCCGATGAGACATGATGTACCTGAACCTCTTGCTGTGGCCGTTCATCCTTCTCTTCGCCTCCTCGACGACCTCGCAGCCCCGGCAGAGGGGGACCTGGAAGTGGTGCTTCACCCTCTTGACGGGCCTGCACTGGAAGACGTAGTAGGGGTTGACGCCTATGCTCACGAGCTTGTTCTGGAGCTCGGCCAGAGTCTGGGGGTTGTCATTTACGCCCTTGAGGAGGACGGTCTGGTTGTTGACGACGACGCCGCAGCGCATCAGAGTGTCGACGGCCTCCGCGGCCTCTGGCGTGACCTCGCCGGGGTGGTTAAACTGGGTCACCAGGTAGACCCTCCGGTCCCTTCTCGAGTAGGCGTCGAGCTCCTCCTGGAGCTTTTTGTCCTCGGTTATCCTCTCGGGGAAGGTGACGGGCACGCGGCTTCCGAACCGAACGAAAGAGCCGCCGTCGAGGAAGGATAGGTCCTCCAGAAACTGGCCCAGGACTTCGGTCGGTAGGACCAGAGGGTCACCTCCCGAGATGAGGACGTTGTTGATCTCCCGATGGTCCCTGATGTAATCTGCCGCCTCCTGGAACCTTCGCATCACCTCGTCGTTGGGAAGGCCGACGAGCCTCTTTCGAAAACAATGCCTGCAGTACATGGCGCAGCGGTTCGTCGAGAGGACCAGGGCCGTCTGGGCGTACTTGTGCTGGAGCCCCGGCATCTTGGTGTTCTCCTTCTCGCCGCTGGTGTCGTAAGAGCCTATGAGGTTCAGCTCCTCCTTCGAGGGGACGGCCATCTTTCTTATCGGGTCCTTGGGGTCTTTTTTGTCTATGAGGGAGATGTAGTACCTTGTTATGCTCATGGGGTGAGCGTCTATGACTTTTTGTAACAGGTTCTCTTCATTCGGGTTTACGTCGATGTATTCCTTCAGCCCTTCGATGGAGCTTATATTCTCTTGGAGTTCTTCTTGCCACGTCATAATAAGTGCCTCCTTCTGTAGCTGACCCGGTCTAGAAGGTTGGATTTCAGATGCCGGTTTCTGGGTACGAACGTCGCAAAATGAAGGATCCAGAGGATCCGACGGCGATTCTGGAGCGGAGGTCACCGGGTCAAATGGACTTTAACTGCGATTTGACCTGCCGAAATCTCCAGGTTCGAGTTGAGCGTCTCTTGAGAGTCTAACTGAATTTCTGTCGTGTTTTGATATAAATACTTTGACCTAGTGTAGTTAAAAAAAGTGTGAAGTGGTGTGCGGAGAAGGGCCAATTTTCGGACTTTTCGACCTTCAAAAACCAGTTTTCATGATTATTTTTGGGGTTGAAAAGATATCCAATATTTGAGTAATTTTTAAATTGGAATGGGCCCCCTTATTCACCCTTGAGCCGGTCATTCCCAGAAGATTTGTGTATAAGCTCAGCATCAGGAGATTCGGGATTCCCAAACGAAATATGGCCCTCTCTCCAGCGCCAATCACAGGTTGATCTGCCTGATGCTCCCGGTTCGCCCTCATGATCCTTTTTTGCCCTCTCGCCGATGGATATTTTCATATTTTTTCGAGATTTCGTGTTAAAAGATCTGATGTGATCAAGGTCCCCTGGATATCGTCCTTCTGCATTTGAACGACCGGTATGAAGGCGGAATAAGGACGAAATGCCGGGATCGTCCTCTTTCGCATCGTTTTATTCCCGTTCACATTCCTCTGATGCAGTTCCTGGAAAAAGTTTTTAATGTTTCAGCGCCTATTCTGCATGGGGATGAAATATGAGCGAAGTTGAAACTCTGTTAAAGGCCACCATCGCCGAGATGGAGAGGCTCTTGACCAGCAAGACCGTCATCGGTGAGCCGATCACCGCTGGCGAGAATACCGTGGTACCGCTCTTGAGCGTCGGCGCCGGGTTTGGGGCCGGGGCTGGGTCCGGAAAGGGTGATGAGGGAGCCAGCGGTGGTGCAGGAGGCGGCTTTGGCATAAAGCCCGTGGCCGTCATCATCATCGAGAAGGACATGGTCAGGGTGGAGCCGGTCCGGAAGGGAAGCGGTTCCCTCATCGAACAGTTGGCGGATAAGGTTCCCCAGCTGATCAAAAAGGAGATCGACGAGCGGGAGGAGAAAAAGCACAAGGGGTCCGAGGAGAAGAAAGGAGAGGAGAAGGGAAAGGAGATCAAGGTGGAGTAGGGTGAAGGCCCTCCATGACCCTCCCCGCGATCCTGGGCTCGGCGCTTCTGATCCTGCTTCTCCTTTTTATTTTGCTGGCCCTTCTCCTCCTGGTTCCCATCGATCTGGAGGGGAGGGTCTCAAGGGGCGGGGATAGTCCCGAGACCAGGATGAGAATAGGCTGGCTCTTCAGCCGCCTTCATAAAGACGTCTCCGGAGCCGCCTCCGAGCGGGAGCCTTCAGAGAAAGGGGAAGAGCGGGCCTCAAAAAAAGATGAGAAAAAAGAGAAAAAGGAGAGGGAGGGTCCGGGCTCGTCGAGAATCGCCCTCGAAGTGCTGAGAACCGAGGGCTTTCTAGGAAACCTGGCGCATCTATTGAGGGATCTATTCAGGGCCGTTCGAGTCCAATCCCTATGGATTGATATCAGGCTCGGCCTCTCTGACCCGGCGGATACGGCGGAGGCCGTCGGTCTCCTCATGGCGATCCTGATCCCCCTCGAGGCCCTCACCCCGCTGAGGGCGAGGATCGCGCCCACCTTCTCCGAGGAGATGCTGGAGGGGTCAGCTGAAGGAATGCTGAGGATCTGGCCCATCAAAACCGTCCCACCCCTGGCCCTTTTCCTCCTCTCGCCACCGACCTGGAGGGCGGGCTGGAAGGCGATTAGAGCGAGGCGGGGGAAGAGGTGAAGTGGATTAAGTTCAATTGGGCCCCTTTGAGGGCTCTAGTATGAAGGTTTTAATCTACGGCGGCGGCGCAGTCGGGCTCGGGGTTGCAAGCTGCCTGATCCGGTCCGGCGAAGGGGGTCGACATAATCGCAAGAGAGGGGACGGTCTCGGCGTTGAGGAAGGGCGGTTTGGTGAGGACCGGGATCTTCGGCACCCTCGAGTTCGGCCCCGACGAGTTCGAGGCGTACGACTCTTTGGACGACCTTTTCCAGGACAAATCCGGCCGTGGCCACGGCTCCGACTACGACTACGTCCTCGTCTGCACCAAGTCCCACGACTCCGAAAGGGCCGCCTCGGAGCTATCCACCCACCCTGAAATCCTCGGCGGGAGGGGCAAGATCGTCCTCTTCCAGAACGGCTGGGGGAACGCCGAGATCTTCAACGACCATTTTCCAAAAAACAGGATCTACAACGCGAGGGTGATAACCGGGTTTCAGAGGCCCCAAAAGAACGTCGTCGATGTGACGGTCCACGCCGACTCCATCCACCTGGGAAGCCTCTTCGGCTCGGACCTCGCCCCCATGGGGACTCTCGTGGAGGCGATCACCAAAGGCGGGATACCCGCCGAGGTCGTCGAGAACATTGGAAAGGACCTCTGGGCGAAGATGCTCTACAACTGCGCCCTAAACCCCCCTCGGCGCCATATTCAACGTCCCCTACGGCGCACTGGGCGAGTGGCCATATGCGAGTGGCCATATTCTAGAGAGATCATGGAGGCAGTGATAAAGGAGATCTTCTCGGTGATGGAGGCGACGGGGTACAGGACCCACTGGTCCACCCCTGAGGAGTACACGGCCGTCTTTTACGAGAAGCTCCCCCCGACGGTGAGGCACGAGTCCTCAACCCTCCAGGACATACGGTCCAAGAAGGCGACGGAGATTGAGGCCCTGAGCGGGGCCGTGGTCAGGCTCGGGGAAGAGGCGGGGGTTCCGACGCCCTGCAACTGGACGCTCTACAAGATGGTGAAGTTCATGGAGGGGAGGAACTGTCGTCGGGGGAAAAAGGCCAATCTGCATATCTGAACAGCCCAATTAAAATGCCCACTCCGAAACTTTTTTGTATGAAGATGATAAACTCCAAGTTGTTTTGGAGGCGAAGTGGATGAAAATTAGACTTATATTTTTTTTGGTTCTGTTGGCTTTTCTGTCTATGGCATCACAAGCCAGCACTGTGACAGTTTGCCCAATAGGTTGTAACTATAAAAGCATCCAAACGGCCATAAATAGCGCAGATCCCGGTGACACGATCGAAGTACATAGCGGCAGATATAGTGGGGACATAATTTTAACTAAAGACGTTGAGATACATGGGACTGATACACCGATATTGGTCGGAAATATATATACAAATGGTAATTCACTTACCATCGGGGGTATTTTCGTTACAGGTACCCTTTTCTATGACGGTAAAGGGAGTTTAGTAATTTCGAGAGGAACTACCCTCAAAGGAGGGATGAAACCCGGAAAAATATCCGAAAACTTAGAAGAATCCAACGGTCTTATATACTCAGCGGACTTTAAGAGGTGGGGATTAACTGAATCAGCCGGATTACGTAGTTATGTCCAAAACAACAAATTACACATTGAACTTTCACAGAGCGATAAATTTGCATCATCTTACCCCACAGAAATGGGCCTGAACAATTTCATAATCGAAGTAAATGCGACTCAAGAAGGCGGAACGTCTTTGGGCATATCACCCCCCGAATTGACTCAACACGTTCCAATCCCCTGTTGTTATGGAGTTGTATTACGCAAACGCGATGACGATAACTATTATAGGTTCCTTATATCTGACCTTGGATACTACAATTTCGATAAAACGCAGTATCGCAGCTTTAAGGACATAATCCCATGGACCGAATCTTCTGCAATTAATAAGGGAACGTCGACTAACCGAATCAAAGTAGAGTGTCGAGGTAATAGATTTACCTTTTATGTGAACGACATCAAACTCAACGAATGCATCGACAACACTTTTAACTCAGGGAATATAGGCCTGGGTATAGAAACAAATGACATCAGTAGCATAGGGACCGTTCACGTCAGCTTTGAGGATCTGAAGGTCTGGGCGGTATGATCTGAAGACATCAACGCACAGGCCTCTTTAGGCCCCCCCTCATGAACGGATCATTCCACAGATGATGGCAATCCGGCGCTCGTAGATAACCAATACAACACCAGGAACGATCACGCAAATATCAGCTTCCTCGCCCGCATCGTGGAGAGGTCGAGATATGGCACTATCGCCGGGGTGGGCTGGATGTTCATCTTCTTCTGGAAATCGGTCTGGCCCTGCCAGGTGCCGCTGTTTATAGCCGTCACACCCTTGTAGCGGGTCATCCCAATGGTGTGGACATGGCCGCAGTGAAGGATCGCGGGCGGCCTTCGTATGACGAGAAGATCCTCCTCCTCCGGGGCTATCGAGACGCGATTCCCGTAGATGGGGGAGAGGTGCCTTCTCTTCAGCATCTCGACCATCGCCTTCTCAGGCTCGCCGTAAGAGAGGCCCGGTATCTTCAGGACCAGATCGTCTATGCTCCGGCCGTGATAGACGAGCCAGTCGACGCCGCCGAGCCTGAATCCGGCCGGGTTTCCTACGAATGTGACGTTCTTCTTGAAGAGGTCCCTGAGCTGCTCGGGCAGCGCAGGCTGCGGCTCCGCCTGCCTGACCACGTCGTGATTTCCCGGAGAGAGGACGATCTGAATTCGGTCCGGAATCGCGTTCAAAAGCTCCGCCGCCCGCTCGTACTGCTCCCAGATGTCCTTTATGGAGAGGTCCCCCTCCTGGCCTGGATATATCCCGATCCCGTCGACGAGATCGCCCGCAATGACCGCGTACTTCACCTTCGAGGCGATCCCCAGGGGGTCGTCCACCTCCCCGTTGATCCATTCGATGAACCTGTCCCATGCATCCTCCATGAAGTAGGTGCTTCCGACGTGAATGTCCGAGAGGAGGAGCGCCCCGCCCTCTCCGGTCGCGATCAAAGAGCGAGCCTGAAGGTCCGGCCGAACGAGAGTCTTGCCGAAGAACCTCCCCTTCCCGTCGGTGGTCCCGGTGACCCCGATCACCTCGTCCAGGACCAGGGATACGGTCTCCTCGGACCCGGGAACGCCCTTCTGGAAGATCACCGTCACCATACCCGTGGGGTCCTCCAGCTCCACCACCTTGTTCCCCTTGGCGCTGGTCCTCACGTCCATCACCATCCCGATGATGGATATCTCCCTTCCAGCGATGCCTTTTCTCAGGCTCTCGATCGGCCTTGCGTTCAGCCTTCCCGAGAGCATCTCCCTGATCCGCGAGTACCGGTCCCGAAAGTACCTGATGAAGTCCTGGTACTCCCCGACGCAGGTGGACCTGCCGGTTATGTCGCTCAAACCCTCCAGACAGGAAGGAATCGCAGGGGTGGAAGGTGCGTGATCCTGTCGGAGAGAAGAACGTACGTCGGGGTGACCGGCGGCTGATAGCTCCGGACGGGGTGCCCTGAGCTTCTCGGCCCAAGGTGGAACAATCTGGCCTTCAAGCCCAGGATCGTCCACATGCACCGGACCCGGAGATCCTCCACCCTCTTCGGGGCGGGGAATTTTCGGGCCTTTGAGCCCCTTATCGATCGAAAGATTCGGACGCTCGCCATCGATGACCCCGACCTCGGGAGAGAAGAATGGATCAGAAGGTGAAGGCGCTTTCACGGATTTGGATGAAGCCAACTGAGCCGATGGGATAAAGGCCCCGAGAGATCCCAATGGCGGCGACCGAAATGAGGGGTGATGGGCTTTGGAGAAGTCCATCGTCTCCGGCCGATTTGATGCTGCAGGGTCCAGCTGCGGCGATTTCTGATGGGAAAATCCGCCGTTGCCCTGGACCAGCTCTCTCCAGCGGGGGCAGCGCTTGACCTCCGATACCCCCACTACCAACGTCGAGCTTTCAAGGCCCCGGATCACACCCTCGACCAGCTCGTCGCGGGGCCCGGGGTAGGAGGCGATCAGCTCCAGGGCCTCGGGATCAATCATATATCCCTCCTCGGCGAACCGCTGAACGATCTCCTGCATCGATAACCCACTATGTCCAGCGCCCGTAGATAAAGGTGGCAGGTGGCCCGAAGAAAAACCACGACACCTGCCATTCATAATAAGAGACGCCGTTCGGGAAAATCCGGCAAACCTCTCGATTTGAGGATTCCCGGGCGGGCACATCTCTGGGGATGACCGCACCGAAAACGGTTATATCGGTAATGTGCAGATAAAGCAGCCCGATGAAACTGATAGAGTGGCTCAAAGGAGAGGGGCAGATTCAGGGCTTTCTCCGGGACCTGATATTCGTCGCCGTGGTGGTGGGCGCGATCTCGATATTCTCTCAGGTCACGCTGGGGGTCTGGACCCCCATGGTGGCCGTGGAGTCGGGGAGCATGTACCCCAACATGAAGGTGGGGGACATAATCGTGATCCAAGGCGCCTCCAGAACCGACGTTGTCACCTGGGAGGAGGGGATGGCTGAGGATTACTACACCTTCAACAACCCAGGAAACGTCGTACTTTACAGACCCTACGGTAAGGAGAAGCTGACCCTGACCGATCAGGCGGCTCACATATTTCTCCGAAGACCCTATCCTCCTGACAAGGCCACACCTGTGATACACCGGGCTATGCGATGGGTCGACGAAGGCGAGCCGATGTGGGAAGGGGGACCTACAGCGCCCTTTGCGGGCTACATCACCAAGGGCGACAACAACTCTGAGATCGACCAGAACGCAGGCCAGCTCCTCGGCGTCGTCAAGGAGAGCTACTTCAATGAACAGATGGCCAAAGGCATGATCGAAGAGGTGGGGAACGGAACCTATCTCGACCACGAGTTCGGGTATACCTTCATAAAACGGGGCGACGAGACCTACGTCATCTTTGGCATAAACTATCTGATGCCGGTCCACGAAGACTGGGTCATCGGCGTTGCTCGCTTCAGGGTGCCGATCATCGGATACGTGAGATTACTTCCAAACATCATCGGAAACGAGATAAGAGACCTTTTGAGCTGAATCGAATGGAGACCCGCGAATCTCGAGTTAAGCGGGTCTCAGGTCTCCTGATCAGAATCAAAGCCAGAGCTCTCCGAATGGGCCACTTCGAAGATTACAGAACCACCAGATTGTTGCAACCTTCACGGCCACAAGGTCTCAGCGAACCATGACGGCGGATCAAGCAAAACTCGGCCGGCTCCAGCGGTCCGACTAAGGAGCTGAGACCCGTTTCCTCGCCACCACAGCCCAGTGGTCCTGGTGGTAGGGGCGAAGGTCAGAGACTGAGATCAGCTCGACCCCCTCCAGCCGCTCGATCTCCGCCCTGCAGACCTCTTTTGGATCCCCCGTCACGTCCACGCTCCTCGCCTTGATCATCAAAACGAGGGTCCCTCCAGGCTTCAGGAAACGGGCGGCGTTTCGGCTTGCGATCTGTGCCTGGTTTCTCTGAGCCACGTCCTGATAGACCAGGTCCACGGGCTCCAGGAATGATGCGTATCTCTCCGGCTGGGAGGCGTCTTCGAAAAGGGGTATTATGTTATCGCGAGCCTGGCACAGGCCGAGGAGGTCGCGCATCGACCTTGGCGAAAACTCCACGGCGTAGACGAGGCCGCGGGGCACGAGGTCGCTCACGTGGCTCACCGTCGTCCCTGTGGCAGCGCCGAGGTAGAGAACCTTTGAGTCTGGATTGATGTTCAGCTCGGAGACGAGGGCTGCAAGGCTTCCTGCGAGATGGCTCTTGACGAGAAGCGCGGCGAGCTTGCTTCGGTGAGGGTCCCAGATCCGAAGGCCTTCAGCGATCCTCTCCCCATAAACGGGGACTGGAACTTTGGGACGCGTCGCTATCCTGGTCTCGCCGAAGAGGTCTAGGACGTAAATTCCGGAAAGAACCTCGGAAACTTGCAAACTCGGTGCCGCCTCCTTTTCGATTTTCGATCTTACAGTCTTGCCGTCTTGTGATCTTCCGGCGGCCTTGCTGTACGCGATAGGAAATTCAGAGCTCCTGCCCCAGAGAGGTGGTGGTCAATTTTACGTGTTTTACCCCTTTGAGGGCCATCATCTTCTCAGCCGCCTTTCTGACCTCCTGCCCCTCGCCCCTGAGGGTGACGATCTCGAGGCAGTTTTCGTGGTCCAGGTGGATGTGAAGGGACGACTGGATGATGTCCACGAAGTCGTGCTGGATGTTGGTGAGGGAGTCCACGAGTCCTCTCTGGTGATGGGAGTAGACCATGGTGATCACCCCGATCCGGTCGCCCTTGACGTCACCCATCCACTCGTAGTGGACGATGTAGTTCCTGATCGCGTCCCTGATACCCTCAGACCGGGAGGAGTAGCCCCTCTGCTCGATGATGCCGTCGAACCTGGTCAAGAGCGATTCCGGAAGAGACACCCCAATTCTCATGAGTTCCTGTTCCATAAAGCGAACCTCAGACGGATATTAGAGTCTTATATAGTAATAAATCTATTGGCGTAGATTCTGAATAAATACAACGAAGTCCGAGATCAGGATAGATGAAGCATAAAAGCTTTAGACCACGCCCGGAAAAGGTCCCTCCAGCATGCCAGATATAGCGATCATCGGCGAAAAGACCTTCCTATTCGAGAAGCTCCTCGATGAGGCCGGACGGGAGTACGCGTTCGTCAAGCCCGAGATCCTCGGGAGCCCCTTTCTTCCTCGGTTCAGGATGGTGGTGATACCCACGGGCTTTGCAAATCCCCAGTACTCCAAAACCCTTCCAGCCCTCAAAGCCTCGAGGTCCAAGATCGCGGAGTTCCTGGAGAAGGGCGGGGTCCTCACGATCTATGGCCCCCTCGTCCCCGAGCACGAGTACGAATGGCTGCCCCTCTCCCTCAAGTACGTCGGCGAGTACGGAAATTCGGAGCTCGTCCCAACCTCAGACCACCGCTGCTCTTGCCTCGTCGACGCGAAGACCGCCGACTGCGACGGCTACCTCATCCCAGGGGAAGGGTTTGAGACGGCCCTTGCAGACTCCAAGGGTAGATCGGTCCTTGTGATCGGTAAGTTCGGCCGTGGAAAGATCGTCGCCACCACGATCCACGAGTTCCCGTCTGTGGACTACCTCCGCTGGGCCGCCGAAGAGGGCGAGCCCGCCAATATCTGAAGAGGGACGACGGAGAAAATGCCTTTTAAAGAATATCCGAAGGAGAGAGGCGAGGACGTGTCGAGGAAAAAAGACGAAGAGAAAGATGATGAAGAAGAGCTTGAGGAGGTCTCGGACGACGAACTCTTCCGGGAGCTTGAGGCCCTCGGTGCGCGAAAGAGGAGCAAGCGGCGCGAGGAAATCGAGGCCGCCCTGAAACGAGCCGACACGGGTGAGGGCGCCCTCATCCTCCTCAACCTCGATAGCGGCGAGTGCCTATCTTTCGACAGCTACTCCGAGGCTCTGGAGCACATGGGAAAACAGAAGGGCAGGTGGTACCTGGCACCGAGGGGAATCGACATAGACTCGATCAAGAGGTGATCGGCCCCGATCGCCGCCAAAGCACAACAATTTTCTTTCATGAGATGAGAAGAGTCGCCCATGAGACAGTTCGTCCTCTCCCCAGCAGCAGGAAAGCGGCTTATAGGCAAGGCCCTCGCGACGCATCCCGCCATCGAAACCGCCCTAAAATCAGGAACCCTCGTCATCGTCGCCGGGACCACGAACGGCTACGTCGCCGAAGAGATCCTCGCGAAGATCGGCCAGGCTGAAGGGTTCTCGCGGCAGAGGTTCTTTCGGGGGATCACCCTTCCGCCGTGGCTGCCCACTAACGAGGCCGGAATGCTCCCAGACATGAGCGGCTTTCCAGGCGACGTGATAATTTCAAAGGGCGTCTGGCAGAAGGGCAAGACGATCCGCAACGTGGTTGACGACCTGGAGGAGGGCGACGTCATTTTGAAAGGCGCAAACGCCCTCGACCTCCCCAGCTGGCAGGCCGCCGTCCTCATCGGCCACCCCAAGGCCGGCACCATCGGCCTCGCTTTGCAGGCTGTGGCCGGTCGGCGCGTCCGGCTGATCCTTCCGGTGGGCCTTGAAAAGCGCGTCTTCTCCGACCTCAACGATCTGGCGGTCAGGCTGAACGCGCCGGGCGCCGAGGGGCCGCGTCTTCTGCCGGTCTCCGGCGAGGTCTTCACGGAGATCGAGGCGATCTCGCTTCTGACCGGGGCAGAGGCCGAGCTGGTCGCCGCGGGCGGCGTCTTTGGCGCTGAAGGGAGCGTATGGCTCGCAGTCAGCGGGAGCGAGGAGGAGATGGATGCGGCGGAGAAGCTGCTGAAGTCCGTGGCATCGGAGCCGGGGTTTGAGCTGTGAGGCGATAGTTTTTAAAGAGGTGGCGAACATCTCATTTAGCGTCCCATTGATAGCTCAGCTGCAGCTTTATTGTTAGGCCAGGAGATGGAGAATGTCATACAACGCAACAGTCTTCAAGGTGATGATCGCCTCGCCCGGAGACGTTCGTGAAGAGAGGAAGCTGATACGTGAAGTCTTACATGATTGGAACGACATCCATTCTGAGATGCGCAAAATCGTCCTTCTTCCAGTTGCATGGGAAACCCATTCTTCACCCGAGATGGGCGACCGGCCGCAGGCGATAATTAACAGGCAACTCAAAGATTGTGACCTTTTGGTAGGGGTTTTCTGGACACGGATAGGAACAGCTACAGGAGATTACCCAAGCGGTACGGTTGAGGAAATCGAAGAGCATATCAAGAAGGGAAAACCTACGATGCTCTACTTTTCTTCTAAACCGGTTAGTCCAGACGAAGTTGATCGGGATCAATATTCTGAGCTGAAGAAATTTAAAGATTCTTGCGTGTCGAGGGGCTTGTATGAAAGATATTCTACTACCGCCGAGTTCAAAGACAAGTTAGACAGACAACTTCAACTCAAATTAAACACAGAACCATACTTTACCGAATTACCGCAATATTCAGACGCTGAATCAGTAGTAGAGACCACTATTCCGAATATCCCAAAATTATCCAGTGAGGCTCAAATCCTGCTTAAAGAAGCAAGCCAAGACAGAGGTGGCAGTATTAGGCGAATAGTGATTTTCAATGGGAGCGTTTCTGTGACATCAAATAACAAAGAATTCATTCGCGAAAACAATCCACACGAGCGTGCAACCTGGGAAGGAGCGATTAAGGAACTGGAAAAATTTGGATTGATTGAAGACGTAGGAGATAAGCGAATCTCATTCAAAGTCTCAAGAGAAGGATTTGATATCGCAGAGCTGATAACATTATGAGGACCTAAACTGAAGGGTAGATCCACAGTATTCAGTTGAGATTTCTTGAGAAATATCCGACCATCATTTCGCAGGTGAATCAAATGATCATCATCCGAGAAGAAAGACCCGAGGACGTAGAAGCGATCAGGAGAATCAACAAAGAGGCCTTCGGCCAGCAGGCAGAGGCCGAGATCGTCGATCGGCTCCGGGAGGCTTGCGAGAACCTCCTATCCCTGGTGGCGGTCCAGGGAGTAGAAGTGGTGGGCCACATCCTCTTCAGCCCGGCATCGATCAATGGAGAGGGGGCGACCTTTGGGGTCGCAGGCATGGGGCTTGCGCCGATGGCGGTCCTCCCGAAATGCCAGGGCCAGGGGATCGGCTCCCTTCTGATCCACAACGGGATAAAGATGCTGAGGGAGAGGGGCTGCCCCTTCATCATCGTCCTCGGCTACCCCGAGTACTACCCCCGTTTCGGCTTTGAGAGGGCGTCTCGGTACGGCATCCACAGCCAGTGGTCGGAGGTCCCCGACGAGGCCTTCATGATCCTGATCCTGAACAAGTCGGCGATGGTCGGCGCATCAGGCGTTGCACGGTATCGAAAAGAGTTCGACGAGGCGGTTTGAACTCAAAATTGGGGACTTGAGGGGGTGTCGCGCCGGTCTGCGGCTGATCTCGTCGGGATGGGGAGGGGAAATGACGGCTGAAGAAGTGGTGTGTGCCTTCATCTAGAAGGTCAAACTGGCGGCGGCGCACCCCGCAACAAGCTGCGGGGTATTGGTATGTAAATGGGTAAGCACACGACCCATTTTCATCCCCATGGGTGGCCCCTGGGGCCATGAACGTTTCAATTTAAAATAAAGAGTGAGTAAAGTACGAAGGATATATAAGTACGCAGGATAAAGCGGATACGCAGGATAAATGAATGAGCAAATTATTGGTGGGATAATTCTATGTTCGAGAAAGTTTTGGTCCCCACGGACTTTTCCAAGTACTCTCAAAAGGTCCTCGAGTGTGTCGGTGGGCTCCCGGGCGTGAAGGAAGTAATACTTCTCAACGTGATCGGTCCGTCGGATCCTCTGGCCAGGGTTTGGGATCCTGGGGCCAGGCTCGAAGAGGCCAAGACCAAGCTGGAAGAGCAGAAGAGTCTCTTGGATGGTCAAGGCCTTAAAGTAAAGACGAGGGCTGAGGTTATGCTGGAGGGTGAGATTTGGAGGGAGATCCAGACAGTAGCTGACGAGGAAAAAGTCTCTCTTGTCGTAATGGGCGCTAGGGGCAAGGGCTTTGTCGAGGGCATCCTATTGGGAAATGTGGCAAAGAAGACTCTGCGCTATGGTAGTACACACCTCTTGCTCATGCGCTATAAGATTCTGGAGGATGTCGAAGGTGGGACGTTGGAGGCGTTCTGTTCACGTCTCTTCTCGAAGGTCCTATGTCCAACTGACTTCTCCGAGCCTTCGAAGGAGGCGATCTCCTTCGTCAAGAGGCTCAAGGGAGTCGAGGAGATCATGCTGCTTCACGTCATTTCAAGAGGTGAGACCTCAGAGGAGATTGATGCTCACTACCAAGATGCTATGAAGAAGCTCAATTCCATGAAAGATGAGATAGAGAAAGAGGGCCGGAAGGTAACGACCCACATCAGTGTGGGTAGTTCTCCTGAAAAGATCAGCGCCGTAGCCGAGAAGGAGGATGTATCTCTTATTGCCATGAGCTCCCACGGTAAAGGCTGGTTGAAGCAGCTCATCGTCGGCAGCACCACCTATGATGTCGCGAGGTTAGGCACCAGATCGGTTATGGTTGTCAAGGCAGGTAAGAAGGACTAAATTCAAGTTTTCCCAAATGACATTTTACTTCTTTAATCCCTCTTTTTGAATTGGTAATGCTATGTTTGGGCACAATCTAGAAATCTAGTGAGAAAACTCCATTGGTCATCGGTTAAGGATTTTGTACGTGTTTAGCCCCTTCCAGAATCGCTCGATTGATGTTGGTTTTTGGTCAATCATCGGCATTCTTCAAATTGGTAGTTACCTCCTATCGAGACATTCCTCATGATTATTTATCTGAGTTGTGGGTCGGGACTGCAATTGCAATTTAATTTAGCTTAAATTATTATATCCTGCATTTCGCATCAACGCTCCAATCCATAATATTTTTCACAATCCGGCCCGAATAGCCGAATAATCTTAACAAGATTATCATTCAGATTCGAGATCTCCTGGTGCATTTCTCCATTGATCCAGACGTTAATCTCTGCAATTCCCATGAACAGGAATGCTATCCACTTGAATGTGGGCTTTTGTGTTGGCTTCTTCAGCTGGTTTGGGATGACCTCTCCCGTCT
This sequence comes from uncultured Methanotrichaceae archaeon, assembly GCA_964572505.1. GTDB lineage: Archaea > Halobacteriota > Methanosarcinia > Methanotrichales > Methanotrichaceae > Methanocrinis. The sequence goes on from CAZNGI010000045.1 coordinate 15,078, forward strand.
CCCGCATCCGTTTTCTGATCAGGCCAATCTCGTCGGACTTGCTATTGAGACTGCTGCTACATTGCGATTTTTGTCTTAACCGATGACCAATGAGGATATATCACGAACCCCGGCCTTACAGGTCGGGACGGCTAAGAGTTACTGCTGGTAGGTTATCGTTAACAAAAATGAGGGGGGTCAGGCTAATGAGTAAGCCAGACATGTATCCACCCCACTACCAAATACAGAGCTATAAATAAAAGTGCCAGCAATACAGAAAATCCTATAAACACTCTTTCTTCCATTTCCCTGGCTAACAGAGTGGACTTGGATGCGATCTTCCTTAGACCGCCGTCCAACATGCTAGCGAAATCCATTAAAGGCTGCTTACAGAACCATATAAATTTCCCACCAAATATTCTAAACGGCCAATCTGAATCGAGATTAATTTTATTTTGTTCTGGCGGATACAACCCGGTGGATATTAGAACGAAGAAAGCAAACGAAGCGAATAGCAACAGTTGGAGCTGGCTTACCACGTGGGGAATTGTGTACGGTACAAAGTCAACAGGGTAGGGGAGGAACTGGTAAAGGGAATGGGGATAGACGCCAATAGTAATGGATAAAACTGCTGCTATACCCATGGCTAATATCATATTGATCGGCGGATCTCTTACCTTCAAGCCGAGATCTTTACCAAAAAATGTGAAGAATGGCACCTTGATGCCTGCATGGTGGAATACACCTGCC
>CAZNGI010000046.1:0-15649 GCA_964572505.1 uncultured Methanotrichaceae archaeon
CGGCGGGGGGGGCGAAAAATGCGCCCGCTAGTCAACCTTCACGTAACGGACCCCCTCCGGCGCCGAATCGTCGACCATCACGACGATCGTCTCCGAGAGCCTGTTGAAGAGCCTCTGGCCCGACCCCGGCATCGCAATCCAGCCTATGATGCAATCGAGGGGCAGAAGGAAGGCCTTGCCGAAGCTCTCGATGGCGGCCTTCGGAAAGTCGATCTTATCGCCCCTCCTGTCGGTCACTTTCAGGCCCAGCGCCATCTTCCCGAGGGACTGGCCCCGATACCCCTCCATCAGCGTCCAGTAGATGAAGAGGACCAAGGCGTCGTCAGACCCGAGGTTCACAAATCCGTGGTGAAAGAAGGTACCGTGCAGGGGCCCAAAGACGAATATGTGGAATGGTCCGGCAAGGCCTGCAACGCCCGCCAAAAGATCCCACAATATCCCCACCAGGATTATATCGATCAGCCAGGCTCCGAGCCTCCTCCCCCATGATGCGATGCGAATTTCCCTTATCTCTCCATCAAGACCATCCATCTAATCACCATCCGGAACGGTGAAAACGCTTTTTCGGAATTATGGGTGCAGGCTGGGGCTGGCGGCGTGCCTCTCGGCTACGGCTCCGCCCGCCCAGGGTCCTTTCCCGCCGGGACGATGTCTCATCCCAGGCACCAAACTTCAGTAAACCCGCTCGTTGTGCATCCTCGTGCTGTAGAGCCTGAGGTTGTCCGAGTTCTTGTCCTGGAAGAAGACGTAATTGTACCGGGAATCGGTCTTGTGGGCCTCGTACTCTTCTCTCGCCTCCTCGCGGCAACGCTTGCAGGCGAATAAAGGCACGAAGACGCCAAACCCGCTCTCGGACGCCCCGTAACCCCTGGCGGCGTCGGTGTCGATCGTCATGTAGCCGGAGCAATTCTTGTCGGGACACATCTTGACCGACTCAGTCTGCTTCTCCCGGATGCCGTCGGTATCGTAGAAGATGTTCTTTCGCCTGCGGAAGAAGGGCCCCGCCCTCTCGACCGCCGTCGCCGTCAGCTCGTCTCTCGCCTCCCAAATTCCCTGAAGGTACTCGACCGTACCCGTGATGTTCGCCTCCATCGTCCTCGACATAATGAACTTTCCTGGAACGAAGTCCGGCTCCCTTACGTTCGAGTAGTCGAGGCCGGCCATGGCGAGGATGATCCCGGTGTTGACGTAGGGCAGAGCCGTCTCGATGGCGTAGCCGCCCTCAAGGACTGCGATGTCCGGCGCCAGCATCTCGTTCAGCTTCGCGTACCCCTGGGCTGAAAAGCGCATGTTTGCGAGGGGATCTGTGTAGTGGTTGTCCTGGCCCGCGGAGTTGACGACCAGCTGAGGCCGGAAATCCTTCAGGATCGGGAGGACCAGCTCCTCGAGGACGTAAAGTATCCCTTCGTCGGGGGTCTCGGGCGGCAGGGGTATGTTGATCGTCCTTCCGATAGCCTTGGGGCCACCCTGCTCGTCTACGAACCCGGACCCAGGATAGAGGGTTCTTCCGTCCTGGTGGAAGGATATGAAGAGAACGTCGGGGTCGTGGTAGAAGATATCCTGGGTCCCGTCGCCGTGATGAACGTCGGTATCGATGATCGCAACCCGCCGGATGCCGTACTTTCGGCGGATGTACTCGACCATTATCGCCTCGTTGTTGACGTTGCAAAAGCCGCGGTTCCCGTGGGCGACCCTCATCGAGTGGTGGCCCGGCGGCCTGACGAGGGCGAAGGCGTTGGTGATTTTCTTGTTCATGTAGGCGTCGGCGAGAACGAGGGTGCTCCCAGCGGCGATCAGGTGGGCCTCGGTGACGAGAGACTCTACAGACGGTATGCAGAAATGGACCCGGGCGATGTCCTTAAGCTCCGCGAGGCGCGGCTTGTACTCCTCGACCTCGGGCAGGTCCATCAGACCCTCCTCGAAGATCTGGTCCCTGGTGTAAAGGAGCCTCTCCTCCCTCTCGGGATGGGTCGGTGTTATCGCCCAGTCGAAGGCCGGGAAGAATATGAGCCCCATCTTCCTTGCCCTCTCCCTATTTTCCTCTCTCAAATTTGTCATAGCCTTCCACCTCCCGTCCACTCGGTGATGAGGCCCGCTGGAATCTGCATGCTGACGTCCAGGATCCGGCCGCTGGTGGACCAGCCCCGTACCATGTTGAAGACCTCGCTGTGGGTCACCACAGCCTCCGATGCGTACTCTTTAATCCCCATCCTTTCAGCCAGCTCCAGTATCAGCTTCTTCGCCATCGCCTCCGCCTCCTTCTGGCCGAACTTTTTGTCCCTGATCTCTCCGCCCGTTCCGTCCTCGGCGACGGTGTAAAAGCCTCGCTCGGTATCGGCCCTGAAGGTGAGGGTCAGGGTGGGCCTCGCCATTGCAGCTCCTATGGCGTTGGCGACGGTGGCGTTCTCGGGGATGATGCCCCGGGCGGAGAGCCGCTCCGCCACCAGGGGCACAAGGCCCAGAGACCCTCCGCCGACGCCGACGACGTTCTGGGGTCTGATCTTCTCCTTCTGGAGGATCTCCCAGACCCTGTAGGCAGGCTCCTCTTCCCAGGCGAGGAACATCCCGTTGATCTCCGAGAGGAGCTTATCGACGGCCGCGTCCACCACCTTCTGGGCGGCCTCGCCGGCGGAGCAGCCGAGTTCTTTGCCCAGATTCGCCATCGCCTCCTCTGCTAGGACGCGCTCGCCGATGGAGATCATGTTCAATATCCTCATGGCGTCGGTGGGGGTGGGTTCAGGCCCTCCCAGGCAATATGCGGGGCCTGCTCTCTCCGGCCCGAGGGAGACCCCATCGCCAGAGGCTCTCACTCTGCTGTCGCCACCCAGGGCCACGGACTTGACGGCGAAGGCCCTGATGTGGGTGAGGTAGCTGTTCACCTTCGCGCCCTCCGAGGACATGAGAGGGACACCGTCCAGGATCAGGGCGAGGTCTGTCGTCGTCCCGCCGATGTCGACGACGACGGAGGTTTGGCCCGGAGGCGTGAGGGCGAGAACGCCAATGGTGCTGGCGGCAGGCCCTGAGAAAATAGTCTCGACTGGGTACTCGACGGATGTGGCCAGAGGCAGCGTCCCCCCGTCGGCCTTGAGGATGTAGATCGGGGCCTTGATATTCCTCTTGGATACGGCCTCGGCGATCTGCTCAGCAAACTGCCTGTACCTCTCCTGGGCTGCGACTTTCAGCATCGTCGTTGCCGCCCTTCTTGGAAAGTTCAGTCGTCCCGATGCCTGGTGGCCCATCTCCACCTGGCCGTCGGGGATCGTCCTCTGGACGATCTCTCGCATCTTTTCTTCGTGATTGTGGTTCCTCTGCCCGAACTTGCTGACCACCGCCACCTTCCTGTAACCTCGCTCAGAGATCTTGGCTGCCGCGTTTTTGACCTGGCTTTCATCCAGAGGCTGGATCTCTCTACCCCGATAGTCGATGGCCCCTCGGATTATGTGGACCTCGCCTCCCAGGTTGTAGCCTTCGGGGTTCATCCCGGGCCCAGGCTCTATGATCAGGGCCACGGGGTCGGTCTTCCCCTCGGCGATGAGGTTTGTAATGAGGGTGGTGCTGAGAACGACCCGCTCGATCTTCTTCGGCGAGATGTCCCGGACGATCTCGTCGAGGGCGCTCATCAGGCCCCCCAGGAGATGGTCGTGGTCGGTCGGGACTTTTGACGTGTTAATTACCTTTCCTTCGTCTATTAGAACCGCGTCTGTAGTGGTTCCGCCGACATCGATTCCGATCAACATAATTTTATCGCCTTTGGCGACCGCATGATTAAGGTCATATATCGGGTTTTTGGTGAGGAAATTAGCAGGCGGCGGAAAAAGGGAGATCCTGCAAAATGGCCGAATCTCACGAGTCGAAGGATCGAAAGAAGAAATGAGAATCAGAGGAATAAATGATGATCAGAGGCGAAGGGTCGAAAGCCCTCCGCCTCAAGAGGATTGCCGAAGTATCTGGTTTTAAGGCTCGACCTCGTCGGTCTCCATGGCATCATCGTCGGCCATGCCGGGCTCTGGATCTTCGACTTCGATGGTCGTCTCCCTGGTCATATCTTCGACCGTCTCCTAAGTCGCCCATCTCTCCGACCGATCCTGGCCGGATAAGTCCGTTCGATCTTTATGGCTCGTTCGATTTTTCGTCGACACGAACGTCTGAAATGTCAGTCGGCTTTCATTCATAACGCCGTTTCCCCCCAGCTTGAGGATACGTTCACGACAACTTCCTAAACTCTGTCATCTTCAGAGGCCCTATTCAGGTCTCTGGCATCTCATCCTCTCGTCCTGTCAAACCTTTTTATCAGATGAACGCATAAGTAGCTGAAGTCCCATGCCTGTGGCGCTGGAGAACCGCAATTTCTGGGTTTCCAGATCCGGTTTCCGTGGGGCGGAAAGATGAAGCCCGTCCGTCCGGCCCGGATCTCCGGATCTGTTCGCGGGCAACCAAAGCGAATGAAGTTTCGACGAGGTGGAAAATAGTTGACCCTGATAAGCTTGGTGATAGCAGTCCTGATCGGAATCGTGGTCCTCGCCATGATGATCGGCATCTTTGGCGTTTTCCTCTACGACCAGGCCGTCTCCGCGGTCAAGTTGGCCTTCTCGGCGGTGGGGAACCTGTTGGGCGGGCTGAAAAAACCCTGAACCCGATCTTCAGACCTCTATCCCCAAATATTTTGTTTTAAATTTATTATATCTTTGAATTTCGCCTTCGTACCATCTTTTGAGATCTCATAGATCGGTTTGACTCGTTCATCGATTCCAATTTCGGGAGTTTGGGCAATACCCCCCTTTGGATGACCGAGGTCGCTGGGAGGGTCGTCGAGACAAAAGAATAAAGGGGAGGTTCTCCAACAGTTGAGAAATTTGGGCGCTTGGTCTGACTTTGCCTGACGGTTTTTCGATCCTCGGATCGAAAGGTTGAAGCCAAATATCTCGATCGAAAGCGGCTCCTGGCGAGGAGGTCGATCCTCATGGAGAGAGAAGACGACTCTGAAGAAGAGCCCAAAGAAGAACCTGAAGATGGCTCCGCCGAGATCGCAGGACGCGAGATCGACAAGAATAGGATCAGGGGAGGCCTTCTCGCCACGGCGGGGTATCTCCTCTCGCCCGTCTCCTGGTGGAACGATCTCTTCGTGAACATACCACTCGCCTACGCCTTCGGGGCCCTCGTCGGCATCGTCTCCGAGGACCTCTTCCTTCCCGCCATGGTAGCAGGCTACTGGATCACCAACATCCTGGGATTTGTTCTGATACATAGGGGCGCAAAAGAGATCGTATCAAAAAAGAAGGTGGCCGGGTACTCGAAGCGAGAGCTTGTTGCTGATCTGGCCGTCTCAGCGGTTTATACGATTATCGTTGTGGTCCTGGTGGCGGCGGGCGTCCTCAGGCTGCCTGCCGAGTACTTTCCGTGACAGTTCGCCCCTCGGTCGAAGAAGTGCCCAACCTGCCGGACTTCGGCTCCCTTCTCCCTTCCTTCGTAAATTCTTTATACCATCTAAACCATCTCGATATCATGCCACCAACCTGTGAGAACTGCCCCATCAGGCGGCGTGCCGAGAAGAAGCCAAACTCATTGATCGCCAAAATCTGGAAGTGGCACACCGGCTGGTGTCCCGGCTGGAAGGCCTACCAGAAGTCCCTCGACAAGAAATAGATCAAAAATTGATCTATTATTTCCCCCAGACGTTGAGCCATTTTGATCCATTTTCGGCCCTGACAAGATGACAAGGACAAGGCGGGTGTGATCACGATAATCCTCCAGCCCATCGGAGCCGCCGACCGGGACGCGATCGCGTTTCTCGATGGCGAGCTCGGATCTATCTTCGGCGTCGTCGAGGTGATGTCAGCAACAGAAGTCCCAGCAAAAGCCCGCGTTCCCGAGAGAGGACAGCTCGAAGGGACGACCGTCCTCCAGTCCCTTTCGGCGCGGGAGCCCGAAGAGGGCGACGCCCTCCTGGGGGTGATCGACGAGGACCTCTTCGTCGCCGATCTCAACTTCATCTTCGGCCTCGCCTACGGGAGCCGGGCGATAATATCCCTCAAGAGGCTACGCCAGGAGTTTTACGGCCTGTCCTCAAACCCGGACCTCTTCAGAAAGAGGGCTCTCAAGGAGGCGGTCCACGAGCTGGGCCACGTCTTCGGCCTTCCGCACTGTCCCGACCGGAGGTGTGTGATGCACTTTTCAAACTCGATCGATGACACCGACCTCAAAGGCTGGCGGTACTGCGGGCGGTGCAGGGAAATTCTGGAGGAGTCCGGGGTGGGGGCGAGCATCTGAACTTGCTCAATTCACGAAGATGAGAAAAAAGTTTTATATGATCCCGATAGACCGAAACTGCAGGAGGATTTTGATGCAATACGAACCATCGCCAGGAGGCGGCCGAAGGCGCAGAGGCCAGGCGCCCGTCGCCTGCATATGCCCTAGATGCGGTTACGAGGCCGAGAAGGTCGCCGGCGTTCCCTGCCGGACGATAACCTGTCCCAAATGCGGATCGCCGCTTGTGGGAAAGTAGCTCGGCCGCCCAGAAAAAGGATGTCAATCGCTGCCGTCTCCGCGCCGTCCAGAAAAAATGGTTTAACCGCCGACCCCTCCGGGATCAGTGCTACTTCGGCTCCTCGCTGCTGGCTTTGAAGCTCTCATCCTCCTCGTCGAACCAGACCGGTTTTTCGCCCTGCAGCAGGTTCAATATGGTGATGAAATTTTCATGGGACAGATCGTACAAAACTCGCTGGTCATCCCCAAAGGCGAGCCCTATGTTGCCCCTCCGATCAGCCTCTATCTTCCACTCTGCCCAGTAGTCGGTGACTTTCTTCCAAGACATGATCTAATTGTGTGTATTTATCATATATATTTATTTTTTATATCTATACCACTCTCATTTTTCTCATCACCCTTCTTCGTTTCTTCTTCGGCTAAGCCCTGTCACCTAAACGGGCGTTGTAGAAGTTGGCGATGTCGGTGAAACGGGCCTCCCGCAGGTGGGACCTTCCGCTGAACTGGGCCCTGCCAAAGTAGGCGTAGCCGTCGAACTGGGTCCCCCCAAAGTCCGCATCGTCCCTGAACTCGGCCCCCCCAAAGCAGGCCTCGTCCCTGAACTTTGCGCCCTTGAAGTCGGCGTCGTCGCCGAACTTGGCGTAGCTGAAGCCCGCGAGGTTTCCGAACTGGGCCCCCTCGAAGTCCGCTCGTCCCCTGAACTGGTCGCCCGAGAAGTAGGCGCTGCCGTTGAACCTGGCCGCCTTGAAGCTGGCGTCGCCGCCGAACAGGGTATACAAAAAGGCGACATGATTTTCGAACTTGGCTTCCGCGAAGCTGGCGTTTCCAGCGATGTTGGTGCCCGCAAAGTTCACCGAGCCGCCGAAGGTGATGTTCTCGAAGTAGACGTTCCCCCGGATCTCGGAGTTGGTGATGCTTATCGGGGACTCGATCAGCTTCGCCCCTTCGGCCAGGGCTGCACTTTCGATCTCGGGTCCTGTCTCCGTCCCCAAACCTGCCCCCAACCCCGGCCTCAGCTCAGGAACAGCGTCCAGGCCGATCTCGCTCAAGTTCAGGTCGCCCTCGACGATGAGGTTGTCGTAGGAGACGGGCTCCCCCCTCTCGATCTTGGCCAAAATCTCGCTCGCCTGGACCACCTCACGGGCATGAGGCGAGCCAGCCGACGCGCTCATGACCAAAAGAAGCGCTACCAGAATCAAGGTCGGGATCGTCTTCATGGGTTTTGTCTCCTGGGGGGCTATCCGTTATAATCTGTAAAAAAGCTTTTGACGTCGCGTCACAGACCCGCCCCCAGGGCTCTCGCCCTTTGGAAAGCCTCCTCTGCCTCTTTCCGTCTTTCGAGCTTTTCGAGGACGAGCCCCTTGTTCTGCCAGGCCTCACCCAGATCCGCGTTCAATGTCAGGGCCTCCTCCAGAGATTCGAGAGCTTCCTCGTACCGGCCGAGCTCGTAGAGGGCCATGCCCCTGTTGTTCCAGGCGTGGACGTAGAACGGGTATATCTTGACGGCCCTCTCACAGCATCGGGCTGCCCTTTCGTACCTCCCCTGGTCGGCGAGGATGAGGCCCATCGACATCCAGAAGTCGGAATTTTCGAGGATGAACTTCCTGACTGCCGCAAAGGCGATGGCCGATACGAGGACGAAGCCGATGAGGAAGAGGAGGATCGGGTCCATGCCGGATTATAAGGCTTTGACCTTCAATATACTTTATGCCGGATCTTCTTCTTCTTCTTCTTCTTCTTCGGGACAGGCCGCAGATTTAAATTGGCGGAAGTCGAACCTGATTCCGATCGCTTCATGATCCGCAAGAACGACCCCCAAAGCTCAGAAGGCAGGCTCGAGCACGGCCTCAAGCACCTCCACCTCCACGCCCACGGTCCTGCCGACCCGACCCTTCTCACGGCCGAGAAGGGGATCCGTGCCGTCAAAATATCCTTTTTGGCGCTTCTCGCAACGGCCCTCATCCAGGTGGCGATAGTCCTGCGGTCGGGCAGCATGGCGCTCCTCGCCGACACGGTCCACAACCTCGGGGATGCGGCGACGGCCGTCCCCCTCTGGGTCGCCTTCAGGCTCGGCCAGCGTCCTGCCACCAACCGGTTCACCTATGGTTACGGTCGGGCCGAGGACCTGGCGGGCCTCGTCATAGTCCTCATGATCGTCGCCAGCGCCATCTTCACGGGTTACGAGTCGGTGGTGAGGCTATTTCAGCCACGATCCGTCGGCTTTCTTTGGGCGGTGGCTCTGGCGTCGCTGATCGGATTCGTCGGAAACGAGGCCGTGGCCGTCTTTCGGATGAGGGTGGGTCGCGAGATCGGAAGCGCGGCCCTGGTGGCCGACGGCTATCACGCCAGGGCCGACGGCCTGACGAGTCTTGCGGTCCTCTTCGGCGCGGTCGGCGTCTGGGCGGGCCACCCCAGGGCAGACCCCCTGGTGGGGCTGTTGATCACCATCGCCATACTTCAGATCGGCTGGAAGTCGGGCCGGGTGGTCTTGACGAGGCTGATCGACGGCGTAGACCCCGAAGTCGTGGACGAGGTGAGAGATGCGGCGGCCCGCGCTCCCGGCGTCGAGAAGGTGGCGGGGGTCAAGGTGAGGTGGCTGGGCCACAGGCTTCACGCCGAGATCAACGTGATCGTCGATCCGGAGCTATCCGTCGAAAAAGGTCACGATATAGCAAAGGAGGTCAGCCATCAGCTCCTCCACGGGCTGGCGTACCTGTCGGACGCTACGGTCCACGTCGATCCGCCTCGGGCTCCCGGAGAGGCTTATCATCGGGTGGAAAACCACAGCCACGACGATCTGCCAGACCATTCTCACCGTTGACCTGCCTCGCCCGAAAATTGCTGGAAAGTGATAATTACCAATACGTTCCAAATTTGTGCCCATGGCTGAAGAGATCTCCTTTTGTAACCAGGTGACATGGACTGAGGGGGCAAAAGGCGAGATCGCCTTTCCCTCCGATCACAGAATCGAGTTCGCCCTGCCTGCAGAGTTCGGCGGCATCGAGGGTTTTCCATCGTCCGAGGACATATTTGTCGCCGCCGCCAACGCCTGCGTCCTCACCACCACCATAGCAAGAGCGAAGAAGTACGACGTCGCCCTTCGGTCCTACAGGTCGGAGGCGGTGGGGGTTTTGGAGAGGATGGGGGACGGCCGGGAGGTGACCAGAATCGAGATAAAGGTCCGCCTGAATGCTGACGGTGACCCCGAGACTCTCATGGAGATGTTCGCGGACGTCGCCGGAAGGGTGCCGGTCATCAGGTCGATGAGCACCTCGGTGAGCATCGATTTTGAGGTGGAGCCGGAATGAAGACCTTTGTTGCCATCTTAATCGCGTCGGCGATGCTGGCGTCGGTCACCCTGACGGGATGCGCGGAAGATGGTGAAGATAGTGGGGTGGAAGATTTGGACAGTTCAGAAATTCTGGAAGTGAAATTGGGCTTCGAGTCCTTCCCCGAGATGTACACCTGCGAAGGCGAGAACCTCTCGCCACCGGTCGAAATCGAGGGGTTGGACGAATCCGTTGCGTCGATCGCCATGATCCTGGAAGACCCGGACGCATCCAGGGGCACCTTCGTCCACTGGCTGATCTGGAACCTGGATCCTTCGGAGGCCGTGCCAAAAGGCATACCTCCCGAGGGCGAGGTCTCGAATCCGCCAGGAGCGGTCCAGGGGACGAACGGCTTCGGGCTGATCGGGTACTATGGGCCCTGTCCGCCGCCGGGGCCTGCTCACAGGTACGTCCTGAAGGTCCGCGGTCTGGATGCCAGGCTTGACCTGCCGCCAGGATCCGGAAGATCCGACCTCGAGGCGGCGATGGAGGGGCACGTCCTCCAGTCGGGCGAAGCCGTCGCCACCTACAGCCGGTGACGGTGACCGTTCGCCTGCCTTCAGCCGTCGTCTTCGGGACCCCTTCGGCGGAGCTCGACTTTCGTCTCAGGGTAGCGGCAGCGAAGCCGTGGGACGATCCTGGGCACACGTCTCTGGTAGTCGAGGTAGGCGTCGCCGAACTTTTCGGCCAGTATCCTCTCTTCGTGGATCGATCCCAGATAGAAGTAGACTGTGGCGAGGAGGTAGAGGACCAGGAGATTATCGGTCATGATGGGGGAAAGCCACAGAAATATCAGGCCGAAGAGAAATAGCGGGTTTCTCACCCTGCAGTAGACGCCCTGGACGATCAGCTCGCCCTCGCCGTCTCCGGGCCTGATTCCCAAAAATCGGAGGGGACCGGCCTCCATGAAGGTCTTGCCGAAGGCGAGGGCCGCTGTGACCTGCCCCGCGATCATGATCCATTGCCAGGGTGGGGGGGCGAGGTAGAGGATCTCGCCCGGAAAGAGATAGAACAGGTACAAAAGCGGAATGATGGCGACGACCGCCACGATCGTGAAGAAGAGCCGGTACCAGCGCATGGCTCTCGTGCCAAAGGCCCGCTGTGCCCGGCGTTTGGCCCAAGTGCCCGCAAGGAGGCTGTGGAGGGCCGCAAAACAGGCGAGGTAGAGGGCAAGGATGAGGGTCGAGTTCGAGTACATGCCGGACACCTTTTCGAGACGGTCTTCTTCCTTATCTTCTTCCTCTCCGTTGCCTTCACCGGCCGGGGCAGATTCTCCCCCGCCAGGGCACCATCCTCGGAACCCTTCTCTGGTACTCACGGTACTCGTCCCCGAACTGGGCGAGGAGCCTTTTCTCCCAGTGGAGGGACCCCAGGTAGAGGTAGAGGGTGACCATGACGTACAGGATCAGAATGTTCGTCGTCATGAAGGGCGTCAGCCAGATGATGAGAAAGCCCGACAGCAGGAACGGATCTCTCATCCAGCAGTATATCCCATGTGGATTCAGAAGCTCCGCCTCGGAGGACCTCGGCCCCGCGAGCTGCAGCGGCACCTTGAATCTATGGGGCGCGTCGATGAAGGCCCTCATCGAGACGATCCCCGCCAGGACCTGGCATGCCACCATCGCCCACCGCCAGGGCGAGGGGACGACGTAGAGGACTTTTCCGGGGAAGAGGTAGACCAGGTAGACGAGGGGCAGCACCATCACCAGGGCGGATAGGGAGAAGATGGTCGGGTACCAGGGGTCCATCCGATCGCCTAGGATTTTTTGGACCCTTCTCTTGAAGGGAAGGCTTGCCATGAGGCTGTGGAGGGCCGCAAAACAGGCGAGGTAGATGACCAGGACGAGGGCTCTCTCTTGGGGCGACATCGGGAGTTTATTTTGTCGGGATGGTATTTGGGGCTGATGCTGGGGAACGGCTAAGAAGTGGGGAACGATATCTTCTCCATCGATCCCGGCCAGGAGCGGAAGGAGGGTGCCTAAATAGTCCGAGAACCAAAAACCTCAGCGCGAGCTGATGGACATGAAGGAGATGGAAGTGGAGGCAGCAGACACGATCGAGACGGACGCTCTGGACGCGCCCTACAAGAAAGCCCTCCGGCTGGAGTACTTCACGGTCATATACAACATCGCCGAGGCTGCGGCCTCGATCGTATTCGGAAGCCTTGCGGGCAGCATCGCCCTCATCGGCTTTGGGATGGACAGCATCGTCGAGTCCCTCTCGGGCCTCATTCTGATATGGCGGCTAAAAAAGCACCGATCGGGCTCGGAGGAGGAAGAGGCGGATATCGAGAGGAAAGCCGAGAGGTTCGTAGCCGTGACCTTCTTTCTTCTCGGCTCTTACGTCCTCATCGAGTCGGTGGGAAAGCTCGCGAGGAATGAGATTTCCGATCCCTCGGCCCCCGGGATAATAATCGCTCTCCTCTCGATGACGATAATGCCGATCCTCGCCCGCAAAAAGTACGACCTGGGACTTCTGATCAAAAGCCGGGCCCTCATCGCCGACTCAAAGGAGACCCTCGCCTGCTCCCTCCTCTCGGTGGCCTTGCTGGTGGGGCTCGGGGCAAACTACCTCTTCGGGTTCTGGCAGGCAGACCCGATCGTGGGCCTCTTAATCGTCGCCTTCCTCTTCAGAGAGGGTTGGGAAGGCTGGAAGGAGTCCTCTGAGTGAGGGCGCGAATCCCGTCGCCTGGTGGGTCTGACTCAGCTCTGACGGCCCTGGCTGGGAAATAATTTCAGACGCCCTGCCGGAAGCTCTCGATGGCCTTTTTCGTGTGCTCCGCGAAGATCTCCACCACCTGGGGGTTTTCGCCCATCCCCCGGAGGTGGAGCTCGACCTCAAAGCCTGCTCTTTCAAAGGCGCTCTTCCAGGATTTGGGGTCGTCGCCGGCCATGTCCATGAGGGCGTGGCCTCCTGCCACCACCAGAAAGGGCGTTAGCCTCACTTTGGCGACGCCCGCCTCTCTCACATCGGCCAGAGCATCCTCCAGCCCCGGAAAGCCGTCGATGGTCCCCAAAAATACGTTCTTGTGATCCATTTCCAGGACCTTCGCCATCCGGGAGTAGGCGGAGTCTGCGGGGTGCTCGGTCCCGTGGCCCATCAGGACGACGGCCGTCTCTTCCGGGCATCGAGGGCTGTTTTTGACAACGCCATCGATGGTGCCCCTCTCGAACTCCGGGGCCAGGGCTTTTGATACGGAATTGAAATCCCGGCCGGATGCGAGGAGCGGCAAGCCCATCTCCAAATTCCGAAAGCCGAACTTTCCACGAACACTCCTGAGGGACGAGACGAGGCTTGCAGCCTGGTGAAACTCGGACCCTGGGGCGACGTGGAGAGACTGGACTGCCACCTCAGAATGGCCCTCGTCGTGAAGCTCTGCAAGAGCCGTCAAGGGATTATGGACATAGACCCCCTCATCTTGCGCAAGCTTTCGCCTGATGAAGTCGGCGGTGAAGGCGATCACGACCTTCGACCCCGGAAACTCGTGTCTGTAGGCGGTTCTGATATTCCTGTAGGTGATCCTTGCCTCTGTGTCGAGGCTTCCATAGGCCACCAGAAGGATTGCCGTCTCTTTTCGGGACTTCAAGTCTTCAAACCTCCAATCTTCAAAAGAGATCTGCCCGCTTAACTATTGAACTTTTTCAATCGCCGAGAGGCAGATTACAATCCTCCAGGTCGTCTTTGGTACCCTACCTGAAAAGATCAAAAGACGAATCCCCGAGATCATCGGCCCCGGAGCATCCTCTCTTCCTCTCGGAGCCGCTCCTCTTCCCTTTGCTTCTTCCTCTGGGTCGAGATCACGATTGCGGCCGCAATGATGATCGATCCGAAGAGGACGACGAAGGAGACCATCATCATCGAGATCATCTTCCCCATGAAGCCGTGGCCGACCGCCAGGACCACCTCAGCCCCCTCTCTTCCCGGCGGGTAGCGGGTTACCATCCTGTAGACGCCGGGATGATCGATGCCGAAGGCCATGACGGACCTGCCCGAACGGCCGCCGATGGTGTAGGTGGAGCTGCCCGCGGGAGAACGAAGATCCACCTTTTCGCCTGATGAGATATCCACGACCTCGATCTCAAGCCCCGAGGGGAACATCTCCCCCGTCGAGCGAAATCGGTCGTCGATGATGCTCGGGTTCTCGTAGAAGATGGTGTAATCGCCGACCTCCTGAAGGTCAAGGTCCGCGGTTCCCGGTGCAGTCATCTGGTCGAGCTCGTCGCCGATCCCCGAGATGCTAGAAAAGATGGTCCAGCCGAAGATCGCGACCCCTGCTATCACGATCAGTACGGCAAGGCCAAACATGTGTCGATCTGAAGAGGCAGATGATCCGGCCACGTTGCTTCCTCAGGATCCTTATGGGTGCCAACCTATATTAAATATTTGAAATTGGCCGCTTCCTGTCCACACCCTCAGCCCACGAAATCGTAGCGCCTGTACCCATCCCGGTCGATATCGAGGAGGGCGAACTCTCCTGATGGAAGGATCACGCTTTCACGCTGCTTGCCCCCGTGGAGGAGCTGGTAGTCCTCGAGGCCGATCTCGACCCTCTCATTGAGCTTTTTGAGGAGACCTCCCGTTTTCATCGACCCGATCCCGGTCTGGACCGTCCCCGAGAAGAAGGCGGCAGAGCAGCCGCTCCCATAGGATCCGAGGCCCACCCTCTCGCCTGGAGCCAGGAGGTTCTGCTCCAAAAGGCTCGCAAGGCCCAGGTATATCGATCCCGTGTAGATGTTTCCGACCACGGACGATATGAGGGTTGAGGGTTTGACCTTCTTACTGTAGGCCTCCAGGAACTTGTCAGACTTTGAAAACCGTCTCTTGTAATCGCCCTCGGCCGAAAGATACTCTTTCTGGCCTTCAGAGTCCTCGCTCCTCGGCTCTGGACCGATCTCCTCCTCGACCTCTTGCCATCTGGGCAAGTCTCGCCACTCCCGCCTGAATATCGAGGCTGCCGCGTACTCCGCCATCCGAGGGTAGGGGATGTGGAATATGATGCTGGAGAGATGGTCTGTTGTGCAGTCGCCGCCCTCAAGGCGGATCATCCCGCGGCCAAGAGCCCTCTTCTTGTAGGAGTAGAATGCCCCGTCCATCGCCGCAAGGTAGCAGAGGTTGCTATACTTTCCGTTCACAACGGCGCACTTCATCCCGATCGGCCTGAAAAAGTCGTTTTCGTCCCTGGTGAAGATCCCCATGACGGGATCGAGGGCCAAAAGCCTCGGATTTCTCTTGACCAGGAGGGCGACCGAACCTGCGCCCTGGGTGTACTCGCCCGGTGAGTTCAGCTCGTACCTGGCGACGTCCGTCGCCACGACTATCCCCACACGGCCACGGCTTATGCCGGATCCGCGGTCGGCGCCGCTGAAATCGTTTTCGTCCTCCTCAGCCTTCAGCCAGTACACGACGTTCTCGAGGGCGTGGGTCGCTGCTATGCAGGCCGACTTGAACTCGACGGTGGAGCACTCCTGGAACGATCCCGGGTCGTAAACCCGTTCCAGCATCCCGATGACGTAGGTTCCGATCGCCTTCGCCTCGTCGACGCCGGACTCGGTTCCGATGTAGATCCTGCCGACCTCCTCGGGCGACAGATCGTTTTTCCGCATCAGCTCGAGGACCGAAGATGCGGCCATGGTCGCAGCGTCCTCGTGGGCGTCGGGGACCGCCATCTTCTCGACGCCGATCCCCCGGGCGAGCTTCGCTGGCTCAATCCCCCTCGCTCTGGCGAACTCGTCCAGGGTCGATATGAAGAGCTTCGGCACGTGAACTGCGATGTCGTCTATCCCGACGACTGTTTTTGGCGTTTTGGTCATTATGATGTCCTCTGGTGAGCATTATGC
>CAZNGI010000047.1:0-15412 GCA_964572505.1 uncultured Methanotrichaceae archaeon
ACTACTTACACACCCATATTATATAACATCAACCGGATAAACGGTCACCACCCCCATGCTATGAGCAATGATGTCGACTCGGCTAACTTTGAAACCTTCTATGTCGACGATTTCTAGTATGAGATTTACTTCGCCCACAAGCTCCAAGGTCGATTCTTCCATATCACCGTTGCTTGTGTCGCTATAGTCGACGATCGTTGTCTGGAATATCTCGTACTGAGGGGGGGTGAGAAGAATAAGTTGCCATCTCAGCGGTTGCATGGAAGCATTCGAGGACCATATGCCATGAATTAGAACAACTGGGGTCCGAATCACTTCAATGTCCTTGTAAGCTGTTGTTTTCCGTTCGTTATGCGGCCCACAATAATTACAGGGATCGCTAATGACGGCGCTCGCACTAATCCGGGCAACATAGGGTTTCTTGAACTCTTCCTCTGGTTTAAATTTCAGTTTCACGATGTTATCATGTCTGCTCACTACGGAAAGTCCTCCACACTCTGTATCGTTATCAGATTTGAATTGGCACTTAAAGCAGGGTTCTTCGGCCTTTTCTGGGAGCTCGGCAATTATTTCTAACTCTGTTACGCCATCTGCTACTACTCCCTTATATCCCCTTTCTACGGTAAGCCTTATCGGTTTCAAGTCCTCCAACGCTTCTTTGGCTATGCCTCGGACATTTTCAGCTGTGTCATTTTGTGCTACATGAGTCAATGGATCTATTGCCCTGGGATCGCCGATACAGCCGAGTGCACCGGCAGCAGGCCTTCGGACCTCCATCTCCTCATCCTTGAGAGCCTCGATGAGAGGATCAACGGCCCTCTCATCACCGATCTGGCCAAGAGACCAGGCAGCAAACATTCGGACATAGTACAAGTACTCATCCTTGAGAGCCTCGATAAGAGGATCAACCGCCCTATCATCACCGATATAGCCGAGAGCCCTGGCAGCATCCATTCGGACCGACTCGCTCTCATCCTTGAGAGCATCGATGAGGGGATCAACGGCTCTCTCATCGCCGATCTGGCCAAGTGGCCAGGCAGCATCCCTTCGGACATACTGATCATCATCCTTCAGATCCAATATGAGATCATCCACCCTGTCCGCCGCACTTGACATTGCCAGCGCCACCAGCGCCAGCATGCACAAAACCAGTTTTAATCTCATTTACTTCACCTCTTTTGGGTCGCGTACGTGAGTCACTGAAAAACGCAAGCATGCGACGAAATTGCTATTTGCAGGCAAAAAGGATCTCCTGCATCAGATTATGGCGATTATTTTCAGTAACTTTCACCCACGACCCTCTTTTGTATATAGACTGACCCCCTCCATGAAAAATATTCCGATGTAGCGGCACCTAGCCCCGCGTTTCCGGCCACCGGGTAGCTGATCAAGTCACCAAAGTGGAGTTTGATGTGCCCCCAGAGGGCTCTCGGGGCGGGGCTAGGTTCTGCCCCTCGATCCTCGTCCTTCTTGGGATGAAGAATGTCACCGTCCACAAAAAATGTTTCGATCTTATCGACCCTACGCCACCTAAGGCCGGGATCTGAGCAGATCACAGTCAAACAGGGCACCTCGCTGCAAGCTGCGGGGTATTCATTTTAAAATCACCCGAGGCTCCCCTCGACGATGGCGACCTCCGCCTCGGTGAGGCCGTAGAGCCGGTACACGATCGCATCGATGAGCCGGTCGGTCTTTCCGATCCGCAACAGCAGCGGCGAAAGCTTCTCCATCGACCCCGAGCTTCTTCTTGTTCTTCTTCAGGACCGCGAGAAGCTCGCCGAAATCGATCTCGTAGTAGGCGGAGACCTTCGTCTTGTTCGATAATCCATCGACCTTCGCGCCCATGAACTCCTCCAGCCACGCGAGAAAGCCCCTGATCTCCTCCTGCTTCTCCTTGTTCATCCTGATCATCTCCTCGGCCAGGTGCGCCAGAAGGTCGTGGACGACGTCGGACCTCTCGCCCTCGGCAATGAACTCGCCCGCGTCATTTTTCGGCAGGAGCTTATCGACCCGGTCGAGGACCTCGCCAAACCGACCGGCGGCGCAGAGCCCTTTCAGCTCCTCCGCCAGCCAGCGGCGCTTGCCCTCCGGCTTGGCAAAAGGGATGTGGAGGATCGGGAAAATTGGAGGGCGCTCATTAGTGCTGCAGCTTTCTGGGTTCGCTCCAAAAATTATTTACCATTTTTACGCCTTCTTATTTCCATGATGGCTGGTGAAAGGGCGAAGGAGAGAAGGCAGGCGAAGGTGCCTACAAATCCCCCAAGCTCGAAACCTCGATCCCTGGACGATCTCACCTGTGAAGAGGAGACGAGGGGGATAATGAAGCTGGCCGAGGTGTCGCTGGCCGAGTTTCTTGAAGAGGAGCCGGACATCTACACTTTGAAGGACTTGAAGGTCAAATATAAGTGAATGCGTGATGGGGTACGATTTTGAGCGGCCAAGGAATCACCGCAGGCTCTTCTCGACGATCTCGACCTCGTCGGCCGAGAGGCCGTAGAGCCGGTACACCACCAGATCGATGAGCCGGTCGATCTTTTCGATCCGCAACAAGAGCGGCGAGAGCTTCTCCATCGACGCCGAGTGCTCCCGCCGCAGGTCCTCCATGAAGGCCCGGCGGCTGGGGTCGACCCCGAGCTTCCTCTTGTTCTTCTTCAGGATCGAGAGAAGCTCGGGAAACTCGATCTCGTAGTAGGCGGAAACTTTCGTCTTGTTCGATAATCCATCGACCTTCGCGCCCATGAACTCCTCAAGCCACGCGAGAAAGCCCCTGATCTCCTCCTGCTTCTCCTTGTTCATCCTGATCATCTCCTCGGCGAGGTGCGCCAAAAGGTCGTGGACGACGTCGGACCTCTCGCCCTCGGCGATGAACTCGCCCGGCTCATTTTTCGGCAGGCACTCATCGACCACTTCAAGTACTTTTTCAAACTGCCCTGCGGCGCAGAGCCCTTTCAGCTCTTCCGCCAGGCGGCGGCGCTCGTCCTCGGGGGTGGAAAAGGAGATGCGGCGGATGGGAAGGCGTTCAACATATTGGACCTGAAGTTCCATAAACCCGCCAGATAATGTTGTAGTTTCGCGGCGAATACGACATGTTAAAAGTTTGCTATTCAAACAGGATAATAAATAAAATTCAGAATAATCGCCATCTAGCGCTGCGATATATGCAGGTTCGAGTAAAATTACATCGCCTTTATTGTCAGATGCGAAAAGGGTAGTTGAGGCAATTTTTGGGAATAATAATTTCTTCTTCAACAGATGTTTACTAACATATAAAAATCCATACCAGCTCATTCCAGCTTCTACAATCGTTTTGCCAAACCACCTTCTTGCTTCAAGTTTGCTCCGAATGCTCTCAAAATAACGCTTTGCTCCAGGATAATGTCCAAGTTCGATAAGTATTGGCTCGCCTTCATCGTTCGACACATATGGGAAAATTATAAAATTCTCACCATATTCAACAGTGTATCTTTTCAGATCTCTGGCCATAGTCAATGGCCTAATAAGATCTGATTCGACGCCTAAACTAAGCAAATCTTCTTTTTTTCCCACGTATGCGTCATTTAATCCGATAGTCAAACTTCGATTGATGGCTTGAGTTTGATCAATAAAAGGGGCACTGCAATCGAATACTTTGCTCCAAATTGCCTTTTCTTGCTTGCTTTCAAGTCTCCACGGATCTGATGTTCGGTAATTTGACTCAGGCATGATAAACGAATCTATATCTTCAGGAATTTCTTTGGAGATTAAAGCGTTGACCAGTTCTGAATATTTGAGATTTATATCGTTATCATGTTTGAGGTATCGTGAACTGGGGAATTTTATCACGTCAGTATCCTGCGAGCTAGATTCGTCTGTACGTTGTTTTAAAAATATCATTAAAGGATATGTCGAAGCATCTCCAAAAATAGGAGCGTCATTCATATCTACGATTCTGGTTACGTTGGCCCTATCTGACAAAACCGATCTCAAGCCTTCACCGTAACCCGTAACGAGGAACTTATTTTGTATGATTTCACCGAGATATCCACAAGATGAAATAACTTCAAGCCCGAGCTCTATGAACACTGCGTACTGATCATACTTTCCTCGTGCTGATTTGTATTTAAATCTCTGAAACTCTTTATCAGAGTCATTGACTTCTTGGACATCGACCCACGGCGGATTTCCCACCACCGCGTCCCAGCCGGGGTTCTCCTTGACCGCCCCGCCCTCGAAGAATACCTCGGGAAACTCAAGCTGCCAGTGAAAGAAGCTCCTATCCCCGGCGATCCTCTGCGCCTCTCGGAACCAGGCCGGAGAGGTCTTCCGGCGCCACTCGGCCTCCTCGCCGCCCACCGCCCAGAAGAGGTCGTGGTAGACCTGATCAGGGGCCTTAGTCCCCGAGGGCGTCGTCCTCGCCTCGACCTCGTTTCCGAAGTAGACGGCGGTGTGGACGTTGGCGATCGCCTTCGCCTTGGTGTACTCGGGAAGGCTTTTGAACTCCTCGAAGACCTCCTCCTTCCTCTTGATCTTGGAGAGGGAGTCGTCGCCTATCTCCTCCAATTCCCTGATCTTGCCTATCAGGTGCTGGAGGAAGCGGGGCGAGACGAAGGAGGGGAGGGTCACCTGGCCGTTGTCTTTGTCTTTCACCTTCCCCTTCCCTTGCGCCTTCTCTCCTGGATAGTGCATCAGGTCCGAGAGCTTCGCGCCGACGAGGCTGTTCCCCTGCTTCAGCCGGTGGTCGAGGAAGCTCAAAGGCTTGTCTTTGGCGATGGTGACGAGCCACAAAGAGACCTTCGCCAGCTCCACGGCCAGCTCGTTCAAATCCACGCCGTAGACGGAGTGGGAGACCGCCTCCCTCTTCGCCCACTCGGGGGTGAACTGGCCGTGGTCCTCGACCCACCCCCACTCGATGTCCCTCTCGGCGGCCCGCATCAGCTTTCCCGCGAGAAACTCAACGGCCCCCACCAGGAAGTGGCCGGATCCCATCGCCGGGTCCAGGACCTTGACGGAGAGGGTCGCCTCGATCAGGCTCCGCTCGCTCAGCAGCGCCTCCTTCCATCGCTCGTCGACGACAGGCCCCAAAGTCTTCTCCACGATGTAGTCGACGATGTAGTCGGGGGTGTAGTAGGAGCCCGTCGCCTTCCTCTCGCCCCGGTCGGTGGTGAGGTAGAGCTCGCCCGCCCTAGCCCGGTCGAACTCGCCGAACTCCTCGAAGCTCTTCTCGTTCTTCTTGCCGCCGTTGAACTCGGCGAGGGAGACCCAACGCCGGTCCTTGCCGCCGGAGACCACCAGGTCCTCCTCGGCCACCGCGAGGGTGTACTCGAGAAGCCCCTCGTAGATCGAGCCGAGGTGTCTGATCTCCAGGGTCGAGTAGTCGACAAACCCCTTCCCGCCACCGTTGCCTTCGCCTGCGCCTGTCCCTTCGCCAGCGCCTTTGCCGCTGGCTTTTCCCGCGCCGCCTCTCCCGGCCTCGCTCCGAGAGAGTAGGTCGATCGCCTCGGCGAGGTGCGAGTCGCCGATCGTCCACCTCGCCAGATCGGGGTGCTTCTCGGGGTCGAAGAGGCCGCCGTTGTAGGCGGGCACGCTGATCATATGACCGATTCCGAGGTTCTCGCTTCCCATGTCGATCAGCCTGAACAGATCGGTCAGGTCGGACCACAGCGACCTCTTGATCGGCAGAAACCCCTGACCTTTCGGCCCGTCGAGGCGGGATGCCACCTCCTTTTTAATCCGGTCGAAGCTGTAAGAGCTGGCGTAAACCTCGTCTCTCAGGTCGAGAAGCTCTTTTCCCTCAGCGTAGAGGAGGAAGAGGAACCGGTAGAGGAGGATCATCGTGTTCCTCTGAACCCGTGCCCTCGTCTCGGGGCCGTTCGGGTCGAGATCGTTCTCCCGCCACTCGATGAACCCCTCCGCCACCTTCTTCATCGCCCGGTAGACGTTCTCCTTCAGGTTGTCGCCGATCTCCCGAGCGTAATTCGCCGAGCCCCGAAGGACCTCGTCGAGGAATACCTCGCCCCGCTCGTTGGGGAGAAACGCCTCCTGCCGAAAGAAGTAGTAAAAGTACCGAAAGGCCTCTAGGTCCCTCTCCTCCAAAATCGCCGCGAGATCCACCTCGTAGTAGACGTCCAGCTGCCTCTCCTGCCGGTAGAGCCTCCACTTCTGGCCGTTGGAGAGAATCCCCCAGGCGGGCTCGGTCTCGTGAAGGTAGAGCCAGATCTGAAAGCTCGGATTCCTCCTCTTGTCCTGCCGATCCTTCCCGAACCGGTCCAGCTCCGCATCCCACCTCTTCACCTCGCCGACGGCAAAAGCCCCCTTGAAGAAGGACTCGGTGTCCTTCCTCTCCTGGGCCAGATCCCGCGCCTCCCGGTCCGGGAAGAAGGCGTAGTCGGGAAACTCCCGGCTCTTCGTCGCCCCCTGGACCTCGTAGCTTGGGAGGATCACGGCGAAGATGCTCCGAAAGAGCCTATCCTCCAGCTGCGACTCGCTCAGATTTGCGACGAAGGCACTCTCCCGCTCGTAGATCCTCCTGATCTCCTCGAAGGTGGCCAGGTGGTCGCCCTTCCCCCACTCGGGGGCGGCCTTGATCTGGTTTTCAAGATAGTGGTTAGAGAAAAGGTTTCTGTTGTTGAAGGGTCGCTTCGCTTTTTGCATCGGGATCAGACTCCGAGACGGCCCCGTGGCCGATAAATCTGTCGACAGAAACGACCTGAAAAGATCAGGAAAGAACAGGCCGGGAAAGGTCAGTAAAGGCTCAGAGCTTCAGGCCATGAAAAATAAAAAATATGAACGAGGGTTGATGGGCCCGACGCGATTCGAACGCGTGATCCCCGCCGTGTAAGGGCGATGTCATAACCAACTAGACCACGGGCCCACCGGCCCATCCGTTATCCCTCGTCATATTAGATTCTATCGCTTAAAGCCGAACTTGGCGAGCTTACTTACTTTCTCCGGATGTAAAACCCGGTCATCGTCTCGTCCAAAACCTTGTCAGAGGGCTTCGACATCATGAGGCTCACGATCACGATCCCCAGGACCGAGATGACGAACCCGTAAAGGCTGAAGTGAACAGGAAGCGGATGGACGAACTGATGCCAGTATCCCGCAAACCCCGCGCCGACGAGGCTCAGGCTCATGGAGAAGATGGCGCCCTCCCTCGTCGCCCGCCGCCAGTAGAGGCCTGCGAAGAGCGGCGCCACGTAGCAGGCGAGCATGAGCCCGATCCCCATCCATATCAACCACGCCAGGAGGGCGGGCGGGTTGCTCCATGCCATGATCAGGGTCAGCAGGGCGCCGCCGTCGCCACCGCGGCCCTGCTCACGAAGGTGACCGTCGAGTCCCGGGCGTCGGGCCGCAGGAACCTCTTGTAGATGTCCCACCCAAAGTAAGTCCCGATGGTCAGCATCAGCCGATCGGTGGTGGACATCACCGTCGCGAGGACGATAACGCCGATGAAGACGCTTATGATGCTGGGGAAGGCGTACTCAGCCCCCAAAACGAAGGCCAATCCGAGGGATTTGATACCCCCGTCGGCAGGGTGATCTGGCCCTGGGTGGTCATCACCCTTCCCGCAAACCCCGAGATCTTGATCAGGTACATCACGACTACGTATATCGAGAAGGCGGCGAGGGGAGACCACTTGAAGTACTTGCTGTCCCGGGCCGCAAATACGTTATTGATGACGTGAGGAGCGCTCGCCAGGCCGAAGGAGAGGAGGAAGAAGAACGATACCAGGAACAGCGGCGTTGCGAAGGCGTACCCAGCGTAAGGCCCGGGGGCCTCTGGGTACCAGTCCGGAAACCACGGCTGAACGAAGTTCGGATCGATCCCCGCAAGAACTGTGTTGATGTGGGTGAGCCCTCCCGCAGCGTGGATCACCGCCGGTGCGACGATGATAACCCCGATGATCAGCATCATCCCCTGGATCAGGTTGTTCCAGGCGACGGCGTAAAGGCCCCCCATGATGACGTAAGCCGTCACGATCAGGGCCGAGATTATCAGGGCCGTGTGGTAGGAGATCCCGAAGAGCCAGCTCAAGACCATGCTGATGGCGACGTACTGGCCCACCATGTAGATGAGGGATACCAGAATCCCCGTGATGGCCGATAGGCCCGAATCCCGTTCTTGCTGTAGAACCGATCTGAAAAGTAGTCCTGGACTGTGAGGTAGCCCCTCTCCGACCCGATAGCATGAAGCTTCGTTCCGAAGAGGAGGATGCAGACCGCAGCGCTCAGGGGAACGAAGACCTGCTCCCATATGGTGGGCCAGCCCGTGACGTACCCAAGGCCGCTGGTCCCCAGGATCGTCATCCCGCTGCAGATGCAGGCGACGATCAGTATCGTGAAGACCCAGAACCCCAGGTTTCGGCCCGCCAGGATGTAGTCTTCCGAGGTCTTCACCTTCCTTGAGGCCCAGGCCCCGACGGCCATGAGCCCCAGGAAGTACACGGCAACTATGGCCACCATCTCGAAGTTCAACTCCAACTTCTTCACTACCTGAGAGCCCAGAATAGGAGCACCAGGGCGATCAGCGCCGGCGCGGCGATGATCATGAAAGTCGTCTCCATTGGTCATCGGTTAAGGATTTAAAGCTACATAATCTATCAAGTTTTAACACCATTTATGCGTTACATAGGCGAGACCAAATTTCAACAAGTGCATGCTGTACCCTTTTTGATCAGTCCAGTCTCATTAGACTTGCTACCGGGATCGCTGCCACATCGCGATTCTTGCCTTAACCGATGACCCATGAAGTCGTCTCAAAGGGCAATCCGAACAACAAACCAACCTCCGCTAAATGTTTGGCATTATTGCACATTCTTGTACTTATGCGACGTGATACCACTTAACACGCGCGATATGATAACGCATTTCATCTGCAACGTGATAACGTGTTGCAATATATCACGTTTAAATTTAACGTCGATCAGAAATCCAAACCGTCAGCCAGGAGGGCGACTTTTATAAGAGATCTCGTCCAGTTATTCGGCGATGAACCAACAGGTCGAGATGGAGCTTACTGAGGAGGGCAAAAGGCTTCTGGAGATCTGCGATTCGGCCGCCGAGGCCGTCTCCGAATCGATAAAAGATATGGTGGGCGACCCTGCCAGCGGCAGGGTGATGCATATGGGAGCCGACGGCACCCCCACAAAAAGCATCGACGGGAGGGCCGAGGAGGCGGTGGTGGACGTTCTGGAGAGGTCGGGCGTCGAGTTTGCGATCCTCAGCGAGGAGATGGGCAGAAAGGAGATCGGCAAAAACCCACGATACTTCCTCCACCTCGACCCCCTCGACGGGACCTTCAACGCCATCTGCGGCATCCCCTTCTACTCGGTATCCATCTACATCAGCGGGGCCTCCTGCAGCTTCGGCTACGTCTTCGACCTCGCCCACAAGGTCAAGTACTACGCTGAGAAGGGACGGGGGACCTGGACCGAGATTGAGGGCACCAGATCCCGCCTCAGCGTCTCGAGCACCTCGGCCCTCCACAACTTCAGCGTCTCGGCCTACACCCTCCGCCCCAACACGGGAAGGATCGTCGGCCTCGGGGACGTCATCCGGCGGATCAGGACCCTGGGGTCCACGTCTCTTGAGCTCTGCCTCGTCGCCGCAGGAAGGCTCGACGCCTTCGTCGACCTTCGGGGGGGCCTTCGGCTCGTGGACGTCGCCGCGGGCAGCCTCATCGTCGAGGAGGCGGGCGGCATCGTCACCGACGACCGGGGCGATAAGATCAGGTTCAACGGCGACATGTGGCAGAAGGCCGAGTTTCTCGCCTCCAACGGCCTCTTCCATAGAGAGATCCTGGACCTCATAGGGGGTGGCCGAAGTTAGAATAGGGTTCGTCTCCAGGGGAGATCCCGAGTCCGTCAAGATGGTCCGAAACCTCGTCGAGAGGTTCAAGTCGAGGGCCGAGATCGTCGTCGAGCCGGAGACCGCGAAAAAGCTCGGATTTGCGGAGACTCGGATCGAGGAGATGGATGTCGACTTCATAGTATCCGTCGGAGGGGACGGAACGATCCTCAGGACGATCCGGAGGATGGAGGACCCAAGGCCGATCCTCGGGATCAACATGGGAACCCTCGGCTTTCTGGTGGACGTCGAGCCGAAAGACGCCGTCAAGACCCTGGAGCGGATCCTCTTCGGCTTTGAGGTGATGGAGCGAAGCCGCCTGCTGACCCGCCTCAACGGCAAGCCCCTCCCCCCAGCCACAAACGAGATCGCCCTCCTCTCGGCCAGCCCCGCAAAGATGCTGGAGTTCGAGGTCATCGTCGACGAATCCCTCCTGGAGAGCCTCCGGGCCGACGGCCTCCTTTTTGCCACCTCCACCGGCTCCACCGCCTACGCCATGAGCGCAGGAGGGCCCATCGTCGATCCGAGGGTCGACGCCATCGTCCTCGTCCCCATGGCCCCCTTCAAGCTCTCGGCCCGTCCCTGGGTTTTGCCTGCAGAATGCGTAATAAGGGTCGATTTGAAGCTTCCCGAAAAGGAGGCGCTCGTCGTCATCGACGGCCACAACGTGACCACCATCTCCAATAAAGATCACATCACCATCAGCAGGGCTGAAAAGCCCGCCAGGTTCGTCAAGGCCCGGGAGGACGGCTTTTACGAGAAGGTCAAGAGCAAGCTGGCCTGAGGAGGGAGATCGAATTCGGCCCTCTCAACCTTTTTTTTGTCATTTTAATTGGCAGAAGAGTTGTGAGGGAGGAGGCGATGAAGCCGGGTCCGAATTGGGCATGCCGCTCAGAGATGAAAGCGTGCCATTCAAGCCGCCGTGCGGGCCGAGTCCATGTCCATCCCCGACCCGCAAGTTGAGGTGCTGCCAATCGAGGGTTGGGTGATGCTCTCATCCTGCTGGGGCGTTCTCCTCCTCCGGAGGGAAGATGCGAAGGCGGCTCGTATAAGTTTTGTCTTCATACTATCAATAAGGGACATTGCCTCTATAGTCGGGACGGATCTATATTTTTGGCTTTGTCGGGGATGAGTTCATAAGGGATCAGCTCGATGACGGAAGGCCTGATAATGATCTGCCAAAGATGCGGCTTTTGCTGCAACCATCTCGATGTGATGATAATAAACCCTAGATCGATAAGGACAGATGGAACCATCGACCCAGAGGACAGAAATTCCATGATCAGAAAATCGAAGGGCCGAAAGTGTCCCCATTTAGCCTATTCCGGAGAGGTCGCAGTATGCACGATCCACGACCTGCCCTGTTACAGGGGGACGCCCTGCGACCTCTTCGACCAGTTCGGCCCCGAGGACGGCTTTTGCATACTAAGCGGTTATTTCAAAAGCTCCGGCTCCGCGAAGCTCTGATCTATTTTTGATAAGCGGGTGAGGAGAAACTCGTCTCATCCTGCCGAAGAGGATCCCGATCCAGAATTCGGGGCCGAAAAAGCGAATCCAAAAATTATAAATGTATTCACCTCCCTTTAAAATATCACGGAGGTGAGTGAGATGGCAGAGTTTTTGGGATTGGTTGAGAACGGCCAGTTCAGGATACTGGAACCGAAAGAGCACTGCTGCACGGTGAAGCTGACCAAGCTGATAAAGCCGAGGCTCCTGGATGAAGCGGCGATCGAAAAGCACCAGATCGACCTTTCAGAGGACGAGGGAATGGCGATCATGGTCGAGGGAGCCCTCGGCAAAGAGGAGCTCTGGGTATACGAGGCCAAGGTGGTCGACAAAGGAGGGCCGATCCTCTCTGCGGTGGTCCAGAAGACTTTCGGCGGATAGTGACGACCTGACAGATATCGAAGCCGACGCCGCACCCTTCGATGGGACGCGGCGCTCTTTTTTATTTCACCTAGAACAAAAGGATCGCCAAAAGCCCCACCCCGATCACGGGCAGGAATATCAGGGCGACCCGGAACCCAAACTCCCTCGTCCCCAGGATGAAGGTTATGAAGAGCTTGACCAGGGTGTTTGTCATGGCGGCGAGGGTAATCGCCGCCACCGCCACCCCCCCATCCATCTGGGAAGATCTGGCCAGGGTCGCCAAAGAGAGGGTTATGGCGTCGACGTCCGCAAGCCCCGCCACGAGGCTTGCGGCATAGGTTCCGGCCTGGCCGAAGTAGATGTTGGCTATTTTTGAGATTAGGAGGACGAAGGCGAAGAAGGCTCCGAACTTGAGGGCTGGCGAGAGCTTGAAGGGGTCGGAGAGGTTGACGTTCGTCTCGATCGTCTCCCTCTTCCTGAATAGGAGGAGGGCCATGACGACGCCGACGACCGTCATGCTGACCAGGGGCAGAAGGAGGGGGAAGAAGAGGGACCTGTTCACAACGAAGACCTCGAGAAGAATTCGCGGGAACATGGTGCAGCTGGCGATGGTGGTGGCGAAGACCGCCGAGGGGATCACCTCTTTATGGGCTTTTGCCTCCGCTGCCATGGTGGTGGCGACGGCGGTGCTGGATACAAGCCCCCCCAGGGCTCCGGTGATGGACAGCCCCTTCTCGGTCCCGAAGATCCTGATCATGACGTAGCCGACGTAGCCTATCAAGCTGACAAGAACCACCATCAGCCAGATGTTCCTGGGGTTCAGGACCCCGAAGGGGTCGAGGGTGGTGTTGGGAAGAAGCGGCAGTATCACGAGGGCAATCGTGCCCATCTTCAGGGTATCGAGAAGCTCCTCTTCCCTTATGATCTCGACGTACCTGTGAGCGGTCTTCTTGACGGCCAGGATCACCGTCTCCAGGATAGCGAGGGCGATGGCGAGCATCACGGTATCCGGTGAGTTGCAGAGCGCTCCGAGGATGAAGGCGATCACGGCCGCCACCTCCGAGGTGAAGTCGAGCCTGCCCAGGTTCGTTGCCGAGGCGGCAAAGGCCACCGCCACCATAAGGGCGAAGCTGGCGAAGGCCACCATCATGAAGGTCCCGCCGTACAGAGCCGCCAGGTGGGCGGAGAGGGTGCCCAATAGCGAGATCAAGATGAAGGTCCGAAGCCCCGCAACCCCTCGCTTCTTCTTCTCCAGAAGGTCCCGCTCCCGCTCGGTCCCTATGAGGGCCCCGATGAGACTCGATATGAGGAAGGGGTAGAGGTCGCTGAAGGCTATCGCCTCCAGGTTCAGATAGCCAAAGTCCATCACTCTACCCACGCCCCCTTCAGCTAATAATTTTTCCATTGAGCTCCACCGAAGGGCGGAGCGCCATCCCGGCTTGCAGCGTCAGGTTATTGATCCTCGAAGGTCATGGAAGAGATGGATGGCAGCGATCAATCCCGAAGCCGATCTCAATGCCGAAATTCCCGTTGAGACCCTCGAGCGCCTCCGAAGGTGCATAGACCTGCTGGAGGGGGCCTACGGCCTTCCGAGGAGCCGGGGATCGGGTCCTGCCGACCTTCTGGTCCAGACGATCCTCTCTCAGAACACCACCTCAGCCAACACCCACCGGGCCTTTGAGAACCTCAAGAAAAGGTACCCCGACTACCAGGATCTCCTGGACGCACCAGACGAGGAGGTCGCCCACCAGATACGCTGCGGGGGCCTGGCCAACATCAAGACCAGGAGGATCAAAGAAGCCCTGGAGAGGATAAAGGAGAGAGGCGAGAGAGAAGAGAGGGATGGCCGGGAAGAGGGGGATGAAAGGGATGATATGGCGGGGAAGACCGGGACGATAGACCTGGATTTCCTGAAGGACTCGGACCCGGAGGAGGCGCGCGATTACCTCATGACCCTTCCGGGCGTCGGGCCGAAGACCGCAGCTGTCGTCCTCCTCTTCGCCTTCAATATGCCCCTACTCCCGGTGGACACCCATGTCAACAGGCTCTCCCGGAGGCTCGGCTTCGTCCCGAAGGAAGCAAGCCTGGAGGAGGCGGAGAGGACCCTCGAGAGGATCACCCCGAGGGAGAAGTACTGCTCCTTTCACGTCAACCTCATCAGGCACGGGCGGGCCGTCTGCAAGGCGAGGTCCCCCTCCTGCGGCGACTGCGTCCTTGCAGAGATATGCCCTTATCCGGACCGAGCGGGGCAAAAGGGTTAAATGCGAGAACGCCGACTGAAGGGCCACTGCACGCTCCGGTAGTGTAGCTCGGCCAATCATGCGGGACTCTCACTCCCGCGACTGGGGTTCAAATCCCCACCGGAGCATCCTTTTACTGGTAAGTTTTAAATAGTATGGGGTCCAAATTACCTTTTTGGTGGGTTATTTGGTCAAGCCTGACAAGTCTCGTTATGTTTACCTCTATCTGCCTTCCACCGAGGAGAAACGGCGATGGGAAGATAAGGCCAAAGAGGCGGGCGCGCCCCTTTCCAGGTTCGTTATCGAGATCGTTGAGAACGCCATGGCCGACGAGGAGGAGTTCACCCCGCGCGGCGAGTTGGCAAAAGAGGCAGGGGAACTTCGATCCGAGAACAAAAAGCTGCGGGACGAGTTGAAGCTCAAAAACATAGTCATCGAGAAGTACGAAAACGAACTCAAGCGATATCGTAGCGCCACTTTTCTTGAAGAGGATTTCCAGGGAACCCGCAAATACGACAAGGAGATTATAGCGATTTTGAAGCGTGGCGGCGTTATCAATAGCTACAGGCTCCTGGAGGAGCTAGGCATCGATCCCAGGGAAACCGACCTTGTGAAAGCGGTATCTCACCAATTAGAAGATCTTGAAGCCTATGGGTTGGTGGCGTCTACTAATCGAGGCTGGAGGTGGGAAGGATGAACAACGCCTCGGGGCAGGTGGCCGGGTTCCCTTCGACTTCGAGCCCCTCTTCAAATCTCGTAGAGGGCTTTAGGAAAGATTGTCAGATCCGGGGGCTTTCGAAGGGGTCCATACCCCGCTATCTCTCGGTGATCAAGATATTCTCCCAGTACCTTGAACGGCGTGGGGCGGGCCTCCTGGAGGTGGACCGTGAGGTTTTGAGGGATTTCTTGGAATACATCAGAGTAGAGCGCAACGTAGCCCCAAAGACGGTAGAAAACTACTTCACCGTTCTATCAAGCCTCTACGAGTACTTGGCCTACGAAGGCTATATCGACCTGAACCCGGTTCTGCCTGTGAGGAAAAGGTACGTGCGGCGCTACAAAGATAACAACGAAGGGCAGATGCGCAAACTCATCTCCATCGAGGAGATGAAGCTGATGATCAACTCCACCGTGGATATCAGGGACAAGGCGGTTATCACCCTGTTGGCGAAGACAGGAATCCGCCGAAACGAACTCATAACCCTGGACGTCGAAGATATCGACTGGATCGACCACAGCATCAGGCCCAAACCCACCGCCAAGAGGTCGAATAGGGTCGTCTTCTTCGATGACGAGACTGCCTTCATCCTCCGGCGGTGGTTGAGGGCCAGAAATTCGCGGGATAAGGTCAATTCCAAAGCTCTATTCATCAACAGCTACGGAAGCCGATTGAATAGGAACGGGATTTACCTGGCCATCACAAACGGGTGGTGACCGTTTATCCGGTTGATGTTATATAATATGGGTGTGTAAGTAGTT
>CAZNGI010000048.1:0-15368 GCA_964572505.1 uncultured Methanotrichaceae archaeon
TCGTGTGAAAAACGGCTAGATTATGTAGCTCAAAATCCTTAACCGATGACCAATGATGGACTATCAAGGAGCTAATGACATTCAGGGTGCCAATTCAATGATTCAAGTACACGACCCACGTTTTCATACGCCACAAATTAATGAGGGAACCTGGATTTATAGATCATTTTTAATGAGTCATCTTTCACGTCCCAAAAACGAGAGTCGAGGGATATTTGCTCTAATGATGCATATCTCCTCTCAAAATGAGAAAGTTTATAAACATTGAGGATGACAATAATTAAAAAGGTTAAAGGGTGAAGATGATGAAGTTAAAGGTCTTAGCCATTTCTGATACTCATTTAGGTGAAGAGACGTCGCTTCTTTCATTCCCACAAGGATTACAACAGCTATGGTACGCGTTACGCGAAAAGTTCGGTTCTGGGGAGAAGAAGTTCGACGCCGAAGGGAAGTTCGAAGTCGAAGAATTGGTTTTATTGGGGGATATACCCGATACTGCTCTCGCCTCGACGTCTCAGGCAACCACCCATACAAACGCTTTTATACAAACATTGAGAAGCGCTGCAAATATCGAAAAAATTATATATATTCCTGGGAACCATGATCATACCCTGTGGACAAATTATCGCGAAAGAAGATATGGACCAAATTCGCATTACATCACAAAGCAAGAGGGAGAAGTCGTTGTAGATCATGGGAAAC
Source organism: uncultured Methanotrichaceae archaeon (assembly GCA_964572505.1). Classification (GTDB taxonomy): domain Archaea; phylum Halobacteriota; class Methanosarcinia; order Methanotrichales; family Methanotrichaceae; genus Methanocrinis. The sequence goes on from CAZNGI010000048.1 coordinate 703, forward strand.
AAAAACGCGAAGAAGGAGATGGTCCGTGGGACGTCGAATTGTTGTCTATGTTTTTTGGATATCCATATGGTTCGATCTGGAACCAAATAAAAGAAGAGATGAATCTGGATTTTGTTGTGGCAAACCCTCTTTATGCCAAGAAGATCAAAGACAAAAACCAAGAAGATAGGACATACGTCTTCGCTCATGGTACCCATTTCAGATGGGATGTCACATCTCCACAATCAGTCAAAAAATTCTTTGATATTTCTCAATTGGATCAGCTTTTTGGGAAGATCGAAATCGAGTCTAAATGTGACGTAACTCAAGCCAGAGATCTCAACGATCTTGAAAAAATAATTTCTCCTTTCGTCGATTCGTTATGGCAAAGCTCGAGGAACAATCCTACTACAAAATCCGACCAATTTTGGTATTTATGCAACGTATTAAGGGCCAAATTAAGCGGAAAATCTTTAGAGGATCACAAAAAAAGAAATGTTGATGCCGGAAACAGATTGCTATCTCTAGGTGATATGCCCACAGCTATTGGTAAAAGTTGGATATGGCAAATCACAGATGAAGATGTATCCATCAAACGGTGGTACACACATTTCCTTCCGCATATGAAGAACGCTGGTTTACCCACCAAGAATTTGACCTTTGTGTATGGGGATACACACCACGGTGGGTGGGGTAAGCTGTCTCAAAAAGAAGATAGTTCAGATAGTATTCGTGTATACAACTGTGGTGGTTGGGTTATGCATCAGGATAAAGATTACCATCCTGCATGTCATTTGTTCGCTGTTGCTGAAGGTGGAGAAGAGTACATGCTCGACGTATCCTACCTTCTAACAAAAGTTGGAGAGGATTCTCTGCGTGAACTTGCAGCAGTTGATGCTGAGAATAAATATCAAAATAGCAGTCGTATACTCAAAGCAATCTTACATTTAATTTGAGGTATCTCCTTAAAATCCGATACCAAAAACCGGGAGAATTCGGCTCTTGGTGGCCAGATTATTCTTCCTGGACTTTAATATTTTTCACAAATCTGAGTAGCAACTGAGACACAGGGCTTTGTCTTTTAAAGAGCTGCCCGTAGGGCTAATCCCGAGGTCTGATACGTCTTCAATGTAGTTTTGTGGCTGACCTTTCACCTGCGCCGCCCGCCCTCGCCCATGCAGGTGACGGGTGCATCCCTCACCCCTGCACCCCCCTTCGATCCCGAGGATGACGCTTCTCACGGGCAAATCCTTCCCCCTCCATCTTCAGCGCCTGCCTCATAAAGGCCTCCAAATTCGAGCAGCAGGGAACCTCCATCTCCAAGACGGTTATATCCTCAATCTCGTGAGCTGCGAGGATCGCGGCCAGCGTCTCAACGAAGCTCTTCCTCTCGTCGAGCTTGGGGCAGCCGATGAGGGTGATCCTCCCCTTATGTAGTCGCGGTGGACGGCCGGCGAGGCGAAGGCGGTGCAATCTCCCGCGATCAGGAGGCGCGCGCCATCGAAGTAGGGTGCGTCGACGGTGGCGAGCCTCATCTGGATCGGCCAGTTGGACAGTTCCAGCTTTCCGGGATCGGGTGCGATCCCGGCCTCGGCCTCGAAGACAAACTCGAATAAGAAGAAAAAATGGTTTGGGGCCAATTCTTCGGCCCCCCTTCCGCCCGGCCAGCTTACTTCTCCTCGGTCTTCTCAAACTCCTGCTGGACGTCGCACCCAAGCCGCCCGATGGCATCGGACCTGCACTGCCTGCAGTGCCTCATCTGCCTCATGATCTTGGATAGCTCGTCCTGAACCGCCTTCTTCTCGGCCGGGGTCGGCGGTGATAGGTGCGAGAACCTGTACTGGGGGATCAAGGGCATCACGTTCTGGATGTAAACCCCAAGCTTCTTGATCGTCTTTGAGATCTCGATCACGTGGTCGTCGTTTATGGTGGGGATGAGAACGGTGTTCACCTTGACGATCATCTTCCTCTTGACCGCCTCCTCCAAACCCCTCAGCTGGTGGTCGAGGAGGATCTCGGCGGCCTCCAGACCCGTGTACTTCTTCCCCTCGTAGGTGACGTACTCGTAGATCTCCTTTCCGATATTCGGGTCGACGGCGTTCAGGGTCACAGTGACGTTGCTGATCCCCAGGCTGTCAAGCCTGTCGATCTCGTCGGGGAGGAGGAGGCCGTTGGTGCTCATGCAAAGGATCAGATGTGGATACTTCTCTCCCACGAGCCGGAAGGTCTCGAAGGTCGGCTCGTTGAAGAGGGGCTCGCCGGGACCTGCAACCGCCACCACCTTGATGTAGTGGATCTTCTCCATCACCTCGTCGACCCGCTGTAGAGCCTCCTCGGGTGTGAGGACCTGGCTTGTGACGCCGGGCCTGCACTCGTTCACGCAGTCGAAGTCCCTGATGCAGTAGTTGCACTGGATGTTGCACCTCGGAGCGACGGCAAGGTGCATCCTGCCGAACCGATGGCAAGCCTTCTCGCTGAAGCAGGGATGCTCCTGAATCTTCCTCAGCTGCTCCGGGTCCCAGGGTACCTCCTGGTCACCGACCTTGGCGGTGGGATAGGCATTCTCGCTCATGATCGTGAACTCCAGAGGTCTCTCTCACCTTTATTGTCTAAAAGGCTATCTGAGATAACCCCAGACGATCTCAGATATTTTCAGCCGATTTCGGGACCGTCTCCGAGGGAAGTGGCTTGCAACCCCGATCCATCCGGAAGGTGCCAAAAATCTTATCCCTCCTGCGAACGTTGAATTGAATCCATGTCCAAGAAAGACGGCCGACTGGTGATCTGGCCCGCTTACATCGACGCCGAGAAGTCGAGAAGCCAGGGTAGAGCGATCTCAAAGCGCGACGCCATCGTGAAGCCCACCGTCGACGAGATAATGGTGGCAGCGATGGAGATGGACTTAAAGCCGGAGGATGAAAGGGATAAGTACTATCCAAAGGAATGGTGGGAAAAACCAGGCCGGGTCACGGTCCCAAAGAATGGGCCTAAGACCGCTCTGGTAAAAGAGATCGCCAACAGGATCAAAAGAAGACGCGGCTGATCTGCGGCGAGGAGCCGAAAGCAGGACATCTAGGGACCTTTTCTGTCTGTCCCGTCCTTCTCCCTTAAAAGCGCCTCAGGGCCGATCGTCAGCGGTCCTGTGCAGTCTCCACCTCTTCTACGATCTCTTTTCCAGCCACGACCTCGTCGATGCTGTGGATCACGCCGCCGAAGTCCTCTATCACCGACTCCACGGCCAGGTAGTCGATCCTGTCACCCTTGATGGTGATCTTGATCGTCTCGGTCTGCTGGTCTACCTCTGATAGGCTCAAATTTACCCCGGTTATTCCGCCGAGCTTGCTCAGAGCCTCGGCAAGCTCCAAAATTGTGGGAACGTGCGGCTTCAATACGTCCAGTACTAAACGTCTTATCGCGGTGGTCATCGAAAACTCCCAGTATGGTGTTGGGCGGATTTTGTTGAAGGCAATACTTAATAATGTTTGTGATTCAGGCGGACCTATGATCGACCTTCACACTCACACCGTCTTCAGCGACGGCGAACTCATCCCCAGCGAGCTGGTTCGCAGGGCCGAGATGAAGGGGTGCAGGGCTCTCGGTATCACCGATCACGTCGACTTCACCAACGTCGAGATCGTCTTAAATCAGGTCTCGAAGGTCAAGGAGCTGGAGGACGTCCTGGAGATGAAGATCCTGGTCGGTGTCGAGCTGACCCACGTTCCCCCCGCAAAGATGGAGAAGCTGGCAACGCTGGCGAAAAGGCTGGGGGCCGACCTGATAGTGGTCCACGGTGAGACTCCCGTCGAGCCGGTGGCTCCGGGGACCAACCGGAAGGCCCTGGAGATCGGTGCCGACATACTGGCCCATCCCGGCTTCATCACCCCAGAAGAGGCGGATTTGGCGAGAGATAACAACGTCTGCCTCGAGTTAACCGCTCGGCGTGGGCACAACATCACCAACGGCCACGTGGCAAGGCTCGCCCTGGGGGCGGGTGCAAAGATGGTCGTCGACACCGACGCCCACGCTCCCGATGACCTCATCGACCGCAAGAGGGCGATCAAGATCGCCAGGGGAGCGGGCCTCACCCTGGAACGGGCAACGGAGATCGTCGCCAACCACGCCATAATCGACCTCTGACGAAGAGATGGTACCTTGGACGTGGTGGCGGTCGACATCTCGGGCAGGCACGCGGTGGGCGGAAGGTACATCATGGTCTCTGCCTCGGTGGCGGCGAGGATATCCCCGGGGGGGATTGAGAGGACGAGAAGAATGAGGCTCGTCCCCCTGGTGGCGGAGTCGGTGGATATGGAGGTGGTGATCGAACTGATCGAGGACTCGGTCCGGGGCCTGCCCGGCGTCGTTTTGGCCGAGAAGGGCGACCTCTACAATCTGGAGCGGTGGCGGGTTGAGAGCATCCTGGGGCGGGAGTTCAAATACCCCGAATCCCTGGGAGAGAGGAGGGCGATCGAGCTTGCCCACCATGCCTCCTTTGCGGGCCGAAAGTTGGTTTTGAGGCTGATGGAGGAGGGGCTTGGCGAGGGGGCCTGGAAAATGACGGCCTGAGGAAGATGAAGAACGAAAAGACGGCGGTGCTTCTTTTCCGTGAGGACCCGAGGGACGGTCCGCATCCCGAAAAAATGGCGGAGCTTCGGGGCCTCGCCGAGTCGGCGGGCTACAAGGTTCTGGCTGAGATATCTCAGAGAAGGGGCAGGGACCGGAGGTTTCAGCTCGGAAGAGGCAAGGTCGCCGAGGCAGTCTCCCTCGAGCCTGAAAAGCTGATCTTTAATAACCCCCTCAGCCCCGGCCAGATGTTCAACATCACCAAGGAGTTCGAGATCCTGGCGATAGACCGGTTCAGTCTGATCCTGGAGATCTTCGCCTCCAGGGCCACCACGAGGGAGGCGAAGCTCCAGGTGGAGCTGGCCCACCTCTCCTACGAGGCCCCCTTCGTCAGAACGATTGAGTCCCTCAAAAAGCTGAGCGAGCGGCCGGGCTACATGGGGTCTGGAAGCTACGACGTCTCGATGTACCGGGACATCAAGGGCAGGATGGCCAAGATCAGGGCCGAGCTGAAGGCTGTGGAGGAGACGGGGGAGCGAAGGCGGGAGAGGCGAAGGGAGCTCGGGTTCGACCTTGTGTCCCTGGCAGGCTACACCAACGCCGGAAAGAGCACCCTCTTCAACCGTCTCACTGAGGAGACGGTCACGGCGAAGGATCAGCCCTTCACCACCCTCTCGCCCACGACGCGTGCGGTGGCTGCCAAAGAGAGAAGATTTCTCCTGACCGACACCGTGGGATTCATCGACGATCTACCCCTCTTTCTGATCAAGGCTTTTCGATCGACCCTGGCCGAGATCGTCGAGGCGGACCTGGTCCTTTTGGTGGTGGATCTCTCCGATCCGCCCGAGGTCCTGAGAGAGAAGCTCGCCTCCTGCCACCAGACCCTCTGGGACTGCGGGTGCTACGCTCCCATCGTTTCTGTCCTGAACAAGGTTGACAGGGTCGATCCCGAGGTGGCCCTTGAGAGATGCGAGCTGATACAGGACCTTGCGCCAAACCCGGCCTTCATCTCCGCCCGGGAGGGGCACGGCCTTGGTGGCCTCGTCGATCTGATCGCCGAGAAGCTTCCGCCCCTGGAGGAGTTCGCAGTTCGCCTCCCATCGTCGGAGGCTGGGATGGGGCAGCTATCCAGGCTCTACGAGGTCGCAGAGCCGATCGAGGTGAAGTACGGAGAGGAGATCGAGGTTCTCCTGAGGGGAAGGCGCGAGATCGTGGCCAGGGCCCTGAAGGGCGCTGAAAGGCAGGATTTGTTGCCCCTGCAACCTCTGGTGGAGGGGTGACAATGGTTCCGGATCTCGTCAGGGAGAGGTTCAGGCTCAAGCAGACGATCGTCACCATCACAGCCCAAGAAGAAGGACATCTGGAGGCGGCCAAGGAGGAGATCGCAGTCCAGCGGGCCCTTCTTGAGGATTTCATAAGAGATGACCCATTTTTCATGCTCACCCTGGAGCCCTACGACCGCGCCATCGAGAAAGCGCCTCCGATCATCAAGGAGATGGTGAGAGCAGGCTCAGCCGTCGGGATCGGGCCCATGAGCGCGGTCGCGGGGACGATCGCCCGCTTCGCCCTGGAGGCGATGATCAGGACCGGGGCAACCCACGCCATCGTCGACAACGGTGGGGACGTAGCCCTCGTCACGGACCGAAAGGTTCTGATGGGAATCTACGCGGGATCCTCGCCCCTCAAAAACCTCGCCTTCGAGATCTCACCGCGGGCAAGGCTCTTCGGGATCTGCACCAGCAGCGGGACCGTCGGCCCCTCCATCAGCTTCGGGTCCGCTGACGCGGCCATAGTCGTCTCCGAGGACGTATCCCTTGCGGACGCTGCGGCGACGGCCCTCGGAAACGCCGTCGGCGAAGGTTCTTCCCTGGCGGACTCGTTCAACGTTGTGGACAAGCCCGGGATCGGGGGGGCTCTTGTGATCAGGGGCGAGGAGATGGCGCTCTGGGGCGACCTTCCCCCCCTCAAGAGGGCGAACCTCAGGCCCGATCTGATCACGAGGGCGTAAAAAGATTGAAGTCGCACGGAGGGGCTTTCGCTATCAATCGTTCATGATATAATTTTATAATTTTGATTTCATCGGTATAGTATTAAAAATTTTGATAATAGTAAAAAAATAAATTACGATTTCAGATTGGAGCTTCGCTGCCGAATTTTTAGGGCTAACATGCTTTTGAGGAGACAGCTAGAAAACGATCTCTGCAAATTCATTTTTTCATCATTAATTCAGAATATTATTTTTTTTAAATGGGCAGAGCTTGTTCATACTGCAGAATTTTTATGAAAATTGCGTTGCGGAATACAGATAAAGATAAATAGGTATATAATGAATATATAAGTTAAAACGGAGTTCTTGAACAGGTTATAATAAAATGGGGGAGTGAGAAATGGATGCACAGTTGGAGAAACGGCAAGTAAAGAGGCCATTTTTGGGTTTTCGAAATTTGTGGCAGCTTGTAATCAAACTGATTATTGCATTGCTTGTCATAGCATGGTTCATAAATGAATATCTGCAGGACGGAGAACTCGATCCGTTCAGTCTGATCATCCTGATCATACTGCTCGCCATCATAATCTGGCTTATACTGATACAGAGACACTTCATCTCGCTGGAATGCAACCTGACGGCTCCGAACGGCTGCGTTAGGGGCGACCCCAACATTCTATCGGGAAGGGTCTTAGAACCCGTTGAGGGTGGAGCATACGGCTTTGGTTTTCGCAACTACCTGATCGAACTGCGGGACCCTGGAGCAAAACTGCTTTCGGACGTCGTCGTTTACCCCGACGGTGGCGGAAACCCAGACGCGTCCCTGACCCAGGGAAACGCGCCCGTCACCAGCGGCACATTGGGCTGGATCGACGTGGGGAAAGCCGCCAGCGACGCGGGCTCTCTGCTTCTCACGTCCACCACCTTCGAAGTTACGTTGAGAGTCTTCGGCATCGATGGCAGCGAAGGGGCACCATGTAAAACGAACTTCAACGTCTCTGTAAATGAGGTCTACATCAAGCGCGTGAGCTCACCATGGTCGGTGAACTATGATGACCCCGATGAGCCATTGCGACTTGCCGATGACCCTGCCTCGAACTTTGCCACCATCGGTGGATACATGCACGTGAGAGGTGCAGCCAACATCTACGGATGTGCAGGAGAGAAAATTCAGGAGTACAAGATCTGGGCGATACCCGATCCGAGCTTCACCTTTGCCCAGCCGGCGCCCTTCACATCGGTCACCCCCGGAACTGACTGGGTGGAGATCACTCACGTGAAGTTCGAAGATCAGACCATCGATGGAACCCTTTATACGGCTGACGATGTGAGAAATTACAACGTCCTAGACGGAAACCCCGATCCGGACATCCTCACCAATATATGGGGGACGAGAAAGGAATGTATATGCATCATGGTCGACTTCTCAATCTCATGCCACTGCTGGAAGGTTCCAGCCCTGAAGGCAAAGGCGTTCAACAGCAATGTTGGATTGTTGCCCCACAAGCTTCATTCAGACCACGAGGGTGGAACCGGGAAGTTTACCTTCCTGCTGCAGGTCACCGATACTGACGCAAATCAGTACTACGACATCCAGAGAGCTTGGATCGACAACGAACGTGAAGTCGCCAAGATCGAAGGCATCGCCGGGCTGCTCAAGTGCGAGGACCTTTACACGCAGGCTTCCGACGGCACGTTCAAGATCGTCGATATTGAGGGAACTGCATGGGATCCGCTGATAGATCCGGCCGACCTCACCTGGCCTACTAGCGACAACTTCGACAGATACGACGTTAAGTTCAAAAAACAGGGTGCTTCAAGTGAGGTCGAGTTGATCACTTCGAACTCGCCGGTACCGCCCCGTCCAGCTCCGGTCGGAGTGGGGATATTGGCAACATGGGATCTTGAAACCTTAAACGCAGCGACCAATCCGTTGGGCCTTCCCGCAGACCAGCTTCTGCAGCCGGGAGAATTTTGTCCTTACGACATCATTCTTAGGGTGTACGATCTCACCGTGGTGAACGAGGTCGATCCCAGCTATCACTACTCCGGCAAGATAACCTTCCCCATCAAAATCACCAACGCACCGGAGCCGAGTCCATAAAAGAGATGCGAGAGGCAACCGCAACGTGGCGGGATTGAAGATTGCGGCCAGCATGGGGTTCGGGGCACCTCAGAGCTGGCCACGAATTTCATTTTTATTTATTCGAGTAGCAGAACGTTTGGGCGTTAGCCGGGTAGAATACGAAACCGACCGCTAGCACCGCTTCATCGAGATTTATTCGACAAAGGATTAAGACCAAAAAAGCCCTTTATATCGAAAACCGCGTAACAACCTTCGAGATGATCATGAAAAGTGGGTTTAAGTCCGGGCAACCCTCGCCACCTCGAAGGTGGTCACGAAGGATCTTTCAGCCTTTTCCAGGGGGAACTCCTCAAGGTAAAGTTCCGTTGCCTCCTTCAGGTTCTCCACGGCTTCCTCTATCGTCTCCCCTTGGCTCGCGGTGCCGACCTCGGGGCATTCGGCAACGTAAACGTCCTCTTCTTTTCGGACAACGGCGGTTAGGGTGACCACGGCGTATCGCCTCCTTCTGAGTCGTTGGGCCCCTTGCGATAAGTAGCCTTTTGCCTTCCTCTCCAGAATCGCGAGAAGGCGGGGCATTTTCGGCCAGAGGCGAAGGCGCCCGGCCGGCGCCGGGTGAGGAGCGGCTGCCGGAGGAGGCGGCTGGGTGAGATGGGGGGGCCGGATTTATCCGATCGTCGGCTCCCTTTTCTCTTCCAGATCCTCGCTGATGCTCTGGAACTGCTCCAGCACTGGCTGCAGATTATCCACGATCTCCAGGGCCAGGAACCTCAGGCTCTGGTAGGTTCTCGGAGTCTTCGAGGCTCTCGTCTTTCAGCCAGAAGATGTCCAGGTTCGCCTTGTCCCGCTGCATCAGCTCATCGTAAGAGAAGGACCTGAACCGCTCGGACTCCGTCCTATCGTGCCGGTTCTCGGGGTTGTAGCATTCGATGAACTCCTGGAGGTCCTCAACCGCGAGGGGATTTGTCTTGAGGGTGAAGTGCTTGTTCGTCCGGAGATCGTAGATCCAGAGCTTGTCGGTCCACGGTTTCTTGCTGGCCTCTTTTCGGTCGAAGAAGAGAACGTTGGCCTTAACGCCCTGAGAGTCAAACTGGCGGCGGCGCCTTGCATGCACCGCAGCTTGCTGCGGGGTGCGCCGCCGCCAGTTTGACTGAAGAGATACATAAAGTCAAAACATTCGGGACTATACACCCACCCGGCTTTTAGTCGGGCTCTAGGCGGAACAGGCCATCACAAAATGTGATTGGCCCCTGAAGGAAGGGCGCCGTTGTCGGCGCTGGTCCGCCTGATAGTCGATTCTGCTATCTTCATCCTGAGGAACATTTTTACCCGGCGGCGCCTTCTACCCAGCATGGCCGATACGAAGAGAATCATACCTTGTCTCGACGTGAAGGTGGTCGGAGGCCAGCCTTCCGTGGTCAAGGGCGTCAAGTTCGTGAACCTAAAAAGGCAGGGAGACCCCGTGGAGTTCGCGATCCGCTACGACGAGCAGGGTGCCGACGAGCTGGTCTTCCTGGACATAACCGCATCCCACGAGGGGAGGAAGACGATGGTGGACGTCGCCCGGCGGACCGCCCAGGAGGTCTCGATCCCCTTCGCCGTCGGCGGAGGGATCGGAAGCGTGGAGGGGATCATCGAGATCCTCGACGCCGGGGCCGACAAGGTGGGGATCAACACCGCTGCGGTGAAGGATCCCGACCTCATCAAGAACGCCTCCAAGGCCGTGGGGTCCGAGAGGATCACCGTCGCCATCGACGCCCGTCGCAATCCTGACCTCAAAAAGGGTGCCAACGCCTTCAAGCTCGAGGACGGAAGCGATGCCTGGTTTGAAGTGGTGATCTACGGGGGCCGAAAGCCCGTCGACATCGACGCCATCGACTGGGCCCGCCGGGTCGAGGAGCTGGGCGCCGAAGAGATCCTCCTCACCAGCATGGATCGGGACGGGACGAACGACGGCTACGACATCCCCCTGACCCGGGCCGTCTCTGAGGCTGTCGACATCCCGGTGATCGCCAGCGGCGGGGCTGCAAACCCCGAGCACATGCTCGAGGCCTTCAGGGAGGCCGGGGCCGACGCGGCGCTGGCTGCGGGGATCTTCCATCGCGGAGAGTACACGGTAAGGGAGGTCAAAGAGTACCTCCGGTCCCATGGGATCTCTGTAAAGCTCGACTGAACGGCGCAATCTGCCGGAGGGGGGGCGCTAGCGATCTTCTCAGCTCCGTGAGATGGACGCTTCGCAGAGTGCCAAAATTTTTTATAAGACTGGGCGGGCCCGCATCAAAGCCGTTTGTGTGGCCTTTCATTCTCGAATCGAATTTTGCACGCCGTTTTAACGGTTGAGCGGCGACCTCTCACCCGATGCCTTTTATGCTATCGGTTTTGAGGCCACCGCTCAACAGCTTCGATATTTAGATGGTTAAAAGCGCCGACAAAAAACTCGCAGACTTTAAAATAGCCATCATATTATTCTAGTTTTTCACTAGCTCTCTGATATCCCTATAAATGTCCAATGTTATGGAAAACACTATGCCAACGAATAACAGAGCCATTAAGATACCTTCCAATACCATGCCAACCAATTCCTATATACTCTATATAGCAGTATATTCTATATATACTTTATGATTCGCCGGACCGAAGCTCTTCATTTTGTCGGCCATGTGGGCGTTTCCGGGTTTCGGATCTTCGGCGGTGACCTCTGATTTGGTCTCTGTCTTATGGGCGGGATTCGAAAACGTATCCTGATGACGTTTTTTGTTATCGGTCCCGATCAGATCAGTTACACCCTCGAACCCGAGATGAATCGCATCGGATCTTTCGTATTTACAGAGATGCTTCAACCGGATGCAGACGAAGAGCTGCTTTTTCCGGTGAACCAAGGGGGGTCTGGCCTATGCCATCCGTTCTATCGTGATGACAAAAACGACATCCTGCGGGGAATTCGGCAAAAATGAATTTCAGATATTTGATGTTCTCGACGAGAACCCCGCGAACCGCCATGTTTAAATATGTTAGACAGTAATTTAAATCGATGATCGGAGACTGCCTTGGCGCCCCTAAAAAAATCACTTCTTCATCCTCCAGGAGTCGATACAGGATCACTGGCAAGATAAGGGACCAAGATAATCGGTTGGTCAAAGGGTATAAAGTACAAGCCTTTGACGAGGATCTCGGAAACTTCCTCAACCCTGACGATCTTTTGGGGGAGGTGAAGACCGATGAGAACGGCGATTTCGAGATTACATTCTCAAAAGATGCCTTCGAGGACTGGTTTGAAACCGATCCCGACGTTTATCTGGAGGTCAAAGACGAGTCTGGGAAGGCTCTGATCAGAACGCCGAGCAAGAAGAACACCACGAAATTGATGGACTTCCAAATAAAAATCGACGGGATCAAGATCAGCCCCCAAGGTCACGATCCATACTCCGGCAGCCTCTTATCGATGATCGGAGCGCTCAGGGATGCTGGAGACGCCGCCGATCTCTCGAAGGGCGATGTCAGAATCATATTCGAGCTGCTTATGAGAGTTTTCACCAGCTGGACCGCGAACAGGGATGAACTGGTGAGATTTCGCGGTTATGATGGCATCCAGGTCCCCAAGAATCCGAGGGCAGAGAAGCACGATCATGTGACAAGGTGGGACAAGCCGGTTTTTCGGGTTTGAGTTCAACTTCAACTTCAAGCGATTTTCCTAGATATGGATATGTTGAACTGATGGGGATTTTTGATTGAGCGGGATTTACGGTGTGGAAGATCTCAAGATCAGGGAGGAACGCTACCAGACCATCGATGGAGACGTTCTGGAAGAGGCGGACATCTGCATCATAGGCTCTGGTGCTGCGGGGTCGACGCTGGCGAAGAAGGTCTCCGAGGCAGGAAGGTCTGTGGTTCTGCTGGAGCGGGGCGGATACTTCGAAGGAGAAGACATGAACCAGAGAGACGAGGACATGCTACCTCTGCTCTGGAAGAACAGCGGAGCCAACTTTTCAGACGACTTGAGGACGGCGATCGCCCAGGGATCGTGCCTTGGCGGATCGACGGTGATAAACGATGCCGTATGCTTCCCCATACCCGACCCGATCAAGCGGCAGTGGAGGTGGCTAGGGGTGAGCATCTCGGATGAGGAATGGAACGCCGCCACCATAGAGGCGTCGGAAATGCTAAACGTCTCCGAGGTAGGAGACGATGAAATTAATATAAACAACAATATGCTGAAACGGGGCTGCGCCTTGATGGGCTATGAAAATCATGGCCCCAACTCCAGAAACTGCGTCAACTGCATGCGCTGCGGCCTGTGCCACCTCGGATGCCATTACGAGACCAAGCAGGATATGCGAATCACGTACCTCCACGAAGCTCTGAACGACCCCAAGTCAAATTTAAGAGCGTACTGCAACTGCTCGGCGGAGAAGATCACAGGCTCCGACGGCGTCGTCGATGGGGTCGAAGGAAACTTCCTCGATCGGATCGGCAACGTAGTCTTCAAGCTGAGGGTCAACGCCAGGATTGTGGTCATAGCCGCAGGCTCCATAGCCTCGACGGAGCTATTGTTGAAGAACTTCATAGCCGAGGGAAAAGCGGGAAAGGGACTGTCACTGCATCCCGCCCCCTTCGTCATTGGAGACTTCCCCTTTGAGATAAAGGCCAATCAGGGGGCTCCCACGGCCTATACCTTACACGATTTTGGGGTGACAAACGGCGTTGAAGACGGCGGGTTTCTGATCGAGTCGTCGTTTTTGCCACCGCTCCAGTTTTCCATGGCGCTTCCGGCCTTTGGGGGATTGATGAAGAGATACGACCATTACGCCATGGCAAGGGTCCTCGTGAGGGACGATCCCATTGGAGAGGTCTCCCTGACGGATTTGGGCTTTTCCAGAGTCTCGTACAAGCCTGGAACTAAAGAGCTCGATGCGATGGCCAGGGGCGCGGAGCTGATCACCAGGATGTGGTTTCGGCTGGGGGCGACCAGGGTCATAACGTCACACCTCTCAAAGAACACCCTGAAGAGCAAAGAGGAGATCCCTGAGCTGACGGATGCCATAAGGAGAGATCCGGGCAAGCTCCTCTTGGGGTCGGCCCATCCCCAGGGCGGCAACCGGATGGGCGATGATCCTCAAAGCTGTGTGGTGGATTCCAACTGCAAGGTTTTCGGGTTTGAGAACCTCTTCGTCTGCGATGCGAGTGTCTTCCCGACGGCGTTGGGCGTCAATCCCCAGTTGACGGTCGCGGCCTTGGCCACCATAATCTCCAATCGGATCAACTGGAGATGGGACGAACTTGCGTCCCTGAAGCCGAAGGAGAGGCTCGGCGAGGTATGCTCGATAAAGCAGCCGATGTACTGCACCACGGCGAGGTTGAAGGAGCTCTTCGAGACGAGCGAGAGCACCTTTGGCAGAGAGTCTCTGGTCAACTCTCCGGATATGAATATAGTCGATGGGGAAAACTGGTCATTCGACGTCGACGACCTCACCATATGGAACAACAGGTACTGGAAGGGGTTCTACGCTTGCGATGACGATCCCCTGACAAAAGGGTTGGTTTATGCGTTAGGCTTTTGGAAGAGGTTTTGGATATATGGAGACTCGATAAGGGGCGAGACCCATCCGTACTATTCAGAGATATACGCGGCAAATGAAGCTACAGATGTTGAATATCCTGAATGTGGAAAGATCACGTTGATTAAGTACTTCGACCATCCATACAAATTATTCTACGATCTGCTCAAGATCGTGGACAGAGATACCCTCATCGGCGAAGCCTTCGGGTTCGGATCACCTCCTGGAGGCAAGCACGTCTTTTACTTCATCCTTTCAAGGAAATACAGCGTCGATTTCATGACCCATGACGATTTCGAGTTCATATTCTCGAACAAGGCCAGAGCGCCCGAGGAGAGTGAGGTTCTGGGGGTATGGGAGGTGAGACTGGTCTCGGATCCCACCCATTCTCCGGTGGTCTTCAGGTTCAGATACTACATGGACAAAGGAAAGTTGAAGGCCAGGTACATCCTCGGAGGCGTGCTGCCTATAGGCGGCTCAGAGGCGGAATTCTCCGAAGATT
>CAZNGI010000049.1:0-15337 GCA_964572505.1 uncultured Methanotrichaceae archaeon
AATTAATTTTATTTTTGTTAGCCATCTACACCACCTTAATGCTTTGCATCTAGATGGTCTCATATCCTCTCTACTTTATAAGTTTTAATGCCGAGCTCTCTTAGTATCCTTGACTCCTCCACGTTGTCTGACTTACATGGATAAACCTCAACGCAAAGAACTGGCACACCAATCATGGAAAATTGAAGAGTTTCATCGGGTCATAAAAAAATTTATGGAGTTGAACGATGTCGAGCAACAAAAAGTCAGCCACATAGGGCTCATATACAACTCTCAATTAGGACTTTTCTGAGATTAGAAATGGAAAGACTTAGAATGGGACAGAGCTGATTTGAGAGCGAAAGAGAAATTACGTGCGACGCTATACGCGATTACATAAAATCTGCGTGTTACGTGTTATCTCATGTAGCAACTGGGTAATGACTTCCGATTTGGTTGATGTTTTATGGAGCGGCTCTTAATGAAGTTCTCAGCTAACGTTTTTGTTGTTAATCCTAACCAAGCATATTCCACTTTCAAACCTTCGCTAAATTGAGCTCGCGTTTTCGTATTTTCGGTGAGACATCAACCAAATGTTAGGGCTCTACCAACAATTGCGTAAGTCCTATATTCTCAAATCCACCCTCTAAAACACCATTTTGCAGCTACACGAAAAAGCTTCTGGTGATGGCGGGCCGAACATTTTGCTCTGCTCGCCATCTCGGTACCAAGCTGCAAGGCCTTCTTCCACTTCTCCTTCTACTTGTAACAGGACGCGAAGATCTGCAAATACCTTGCCGCTACTCCCATATTCTGAAGTTTCTTGCAACAACTACATAACTATGAGATTTCATAAATTTTAGAGAGGATTGATCGAATGGTATTTGGCAGGGTACTGCTTGCAGCTGTCGTCTTGTCTTGTCTAGGTGGCATCGCCGTTATGGAAGAGGAAGAGCCCGAGTTCACGGCGGATTTCAGGCTGGAGGATTGCACCTTTGAAACCGTGGGCGAAAACGCCTACTTCATTCTCAGGCCGGGCTATCAACTGGTCTTGGAAGGCGAAGAGGATGGAGAAGTGGTGCGGGTTGAGATCACCGTTCTCGACGAGACGCAAGACATCGTCCTTCAGGAGATGGGCGAGGTGGAAACCCGCGTGGTGGAGGAGAGAGAATATGTGGACGGCGAGATTTTGGAGATATCGAGAAACTTCTTCGCCATCTGCAACGAGACGAGCGACGTCTACTACTTCGGCGAGGAGGTCGACATCTACGAAGACGGAGAAGTTGTAAGTCACGAGGGCGCCTGGCGTGCGGGCGAAGACGGGGCGAAGGCCGGGCTGATGATGCCGGGAACTTTCCTCTTAGGGTCGAGATACTTCCAGGAACAGGTTCCGGGCGTGGCCATGGATCGTGCAGAAAACGTCGAGATGGGGCTTAACGTGACCACCGAGGCGGGGACGTTCAGCGATTGTGTGAAGGTGGAAGAGACCACACCCCTCGATCCCGACGAGCTAGGCTACAAGGTCTACTGTCCGGGCGTTGGCGTGATCCAGGACGGGGAGATCGAGCTGGTCGAGTACGGGGATGTCGCCTGAGGCATGAGGGAGGTTGGTTCTGGGTATGAAAGGAGCTGACCTCTCCGACCAGCCGTGACGGCGTTATGGACATATAAAGTGCGGATCCATAAGTTTCCTCAGTCTATGAACGAGCCCGAAAGATCATACAACTCAAACGCGATCCTTCACGAAATCTCAGGATCGATGGGAAACTTCGGAACGGTCCTTCCGATCGTCCTCGGAGCTGCCCTGGTCTCGAAGGTCGACTTGGGACCAGCCCTCCTCTTTTTCGGCATTTGGTACATCGTTATGGGAATCCACTACGGGATCCCGATGTCTGTTGAGCCGATGAAGGCGATCGGTGCCATCGCCATCGCTGAAGAGCTGACTTCCGGAGAGATCGCAGCGTCCGGGATGATCTTGGGGGCAGCCCTTCTCGTCCTGGGACTTGTGCGGGGAATCGAGCGTCTGCAGGGTTTGATTCCGGAGAGCGTGATCCGTGGAATTCAGCTGGGCCTTGGGCTCATCCTTCTAAAGACGTCGGTGGGATTCATCAATCAGGACCTCCTCTTCTCGTCGATCTCGATCGGCATCGTCCTTCTCTTCCTTGTCGCCAAAAGTCGCCGGAACCTTCCCGACCTCTCCATCTTGGTCGTCTTCGCAATCGGCATCGTATACGGTATATTCACCCGAGGAGCGCCCGAGATCCAAATGATCTCGATCGATCTTCTGCCCGTTCCCGATCTCGTCGACTTTTTATGGTCAGGTTGGCATCTCATCCTGCCCCAGATCCCCCTGACGCTCACCAACGCCACGGTTGCAGCCGCCCTCACAGCAGAGGACCTATTCAAAAAGAAGATCGAGCCCGACCAGCTCTGCACCACGATGGGTCTTATGAACCTCATCTCGGTCCCTTTTGGGGGGTTTCCTATGTGTCACGGAGCCGGCGGCCTTGCAGCCCACCGCCGTTTCGGCGCGAGGACGGGCCTTGCGACCGTCATCGGTGGAGTTATTCTCCTATTCACAGCCGTATTTTTTGCCGGCCCTGAGGCCCTGGCCCTTCTTCCGATCGGCCTATTCGGGGCGCTGCTTCTATTCGTCGCCCTGGAGCTTGCTAGATGCGGCCTGAAGACGGATGCGCCCTTCGTCACCTGCAGTATGGCCATTCTCGCATTGCTCACGAACGTCGCTGTGGCGTTCCTCTTCGGAGTTGCGATCGCAGAGATCCTGAAGCGCGGATCCCGATCAAAAATGAGGTGAAATTTAAAAAGGACTCTTACAGGCCGTACCGCCTCTCCACCTCGTCCGGAAAGCGGGCCATAAGCCCGTTCATCTCGGGGATGACGTCGACGCGGGCGAGGATCTCTCCATCGCTCTGGACGCGTTCGCCGCCGCCCGAGAGCTCGTCGGAGCAGTTCTTTACTAGGTCGTCGATGCTGTCCATCGACACCTCCAGGTGGAACTGAAGGCCCATCGCCCTTCCATGCTGGAAGGCCTGGTGGGCGCACGCCTCGCTCTTTGCCATCCAGGTTGCGCCGGGCGGGACGTCGAAGGTGTCGCCGTGCCACTGGAGGGCGATGAACCTCTCGGGAAGGAGGCCGAAGATCTCAGACCTTTGTGCCTCTGGCGTCAGGCTGACGGAATGCCAGCCGATCTCCCGGCGTTCGTTCCGACGGACCTTTCCGCCCAGGACGTCGGCGATCAGCTGGGCTCCAAGACAGATCCCAAGGACGATCTTTCCCTTTTCGATCGCCCTTTTTATGAACCTCTTCACCTCTTTGAGCCAGGGGTACTTCTCGTCCTCGTAGATGTTCATGGGTCCGCCCATGATCACCAGCCAGTCGAAATCCTAGGGCTCGGAAGGAGTTTCGCCCTCGAATAGAAGGGTTCTCGATATATCGTGGCCCTTATCTATCGCCCAGCTTTCTATCGTCGCCACGTCCTCGAAGGGGACGTGCTGAAGGTAGTGAAGCCTCATATCTCGTCACCAAGATGCCTTTGAATAACTGATTATCGAAATCGAGATTTGAAAAAAAGATCGAAAAATGAGGAGAGCAGAGGGGAAGGGTCTCTGGCGATCGAGAGACCCCCTTCGCCCTCAGAGGGACTCCTCTCCGTGCTCGCCCGTCCGGACCCTGATCGCGTCCTCGACCGGGCTTATGAAGATCTTGCCGTCGCCGATCTGTCCCGTCTTGGCGACGGAGCAGATGGTATCGACGACCTCTTCGGCCTCCTCGTCTTTCACCACCATCTCGATCTTGGTCTTGGGGATCATGTCGACGACGTACTCCGCGCCTCTCCACTGTTGGGTGATTCCCTTCTGCTTTCCGCGCCCCTTGACCTCGGTTACGGTCATCGAGACGTAACCCTTCTCGTCCAGGGCTTTCTTGACCGCCTCAAAGGTGGTCGTCCTGATGATGGCTTTGACCTCTTTCACTTTAATCACCTCTACCGGTCTCGGAATAGATGAAGTTCGGATAAGCCACCATCCCGTGCTCGCTTTGATCCAGACCTGCGATCTCCTCGGCGGCCTCAACCCGGATTCCTATGGTCTTCTTCAATATGAAGAATATGATGAGTCCGAGGCCGAAGGCCCAGGCGAAGTTCACGACGACGCTGATCACCTGGGCTGCGAAGAAGTCGGAGCCTCCATGAAGCAGGCCCGCGACCCCGCCGTAGGTCCCGTCGGCGAAGATGCCGAGGGCCAAAAGGCCCCAGGCCCCGTTGGTGCCGTGGACGCTGATCGCGCCGACGGGGTCGTCGATGTGAAGCTTCCAGTCCATGAGCCAGACGCTGGCCACCACAAGGCCGCCGGCGATGATCCCGATCAGGACCGCGGCTGGTGGCGTGACCCAGGCGCAGCCCGCTGTGATGGCGACGAGGCCTGCGATCGCCCCGTTTCCTGCCATGCCGACGTCAGGCTTTCCGTGCCAGGCCCAGGTGATGAACATCGCAATCATCATCGCCGCAGCGGCGGCGAGGGTGGTGTTCGTGGCTATGACCGAGACCCGCAGATCGTTTCCGACGAGGGTGCTGCCGCAGTTGAACCCGTACCACCCGAACCAGAGGATGAAGACGCCCAGGGTCCCAAGAGTTATGCTGTGGCCGGGGATAGCGTTCGGCGTTCCGTTCCTCTGGTACTTTCCGATCCGCGGGCCGAGAAGCAGCGCACCAGCTAGAGCGACCCATCCGCCGAGGGCGTGGACGACGCCGGACCCCGCGAAGTCGAGGGCCCCCATCTGGGAGAGGAAGCCGCCGCCCCAGACCCAGTGGCCGTATAGGGGATAGATCACGGCCGTGATCAAAGCGCTGATGATGAGGTAGGTGCTGAACTTGCACCTCTCGGCCACAGCGCCGGAGACTATCGTTGCCGCCGTCGCCGCGAAGACCATCTGGAAGAACCAGGACTCGATCATCGTGACGTCGTAGGCCTCTCCAGTGAGGAAGAAGCCGCCCCAGCCCATCACACCGGTTATCGCCTCAGCGGTGCCGTACATCACGGCGAAGCCGACCGCCCAGTAGGCGAGAGCGCCGATGGAAAAGTCCATCAGGTTTTTCATCATTATGTTAGCGGCGTTCTTGGACCTGGTGAACCCCGTCTCCAGCATGGAGAACCCTGCCTGCATGAACATGACCAGAAAGCCGCACATCAGCACCCAAACGAAGTCGAGAGCTGCACCGGGGTTCTCCTCGATGGTGATCTCGCCGGAGGGGTCGGCCGCCAGGGCCAGCGGTGCCAGGAGGAGCAAAGCGGCAAGGGCGGCCAGGGCCATCGACCCGGTCCATCCAGCTCCGAATTTTGAATCTTTCATGGATCTTCACCTAATACCGTCTGTGTATCATTGTGTATAACAGTTTATCTATATTTAACTACTGAACCGCGGCTGCAAACTCATCGGGTTCCAATCCGTCCGCAGCCCCTCGGAGATGACCTCCGATCTCTATGCGAAGAGGGTGCCTCCGAGAATATAAAAAGAGATTTGATACAGTTTCATACGGGTTATGAAAGTTGATTAAGGGTTATGCTGATCGGCAGCGATCTTAATTCGGCATCTAAAGGCTTTACAAATTACATGATCCAGATATGTTCGAACGGATGTTTTTAGATAACATATTAAATATTTGGGTTAATTTTTGATGTTAGGATGGACGCCAAGAACCGTTTCGATCCGGGTTGGGATGAAAAAGAGATCTCGGATAGGGGGGTCAGCTGCTGGGTCAAACCGATTGTGACGAGAAATACATCTGCTGAACTTTCGGATATCGGCTGGGTGAGTGCGCAGAAGTGCCCATCGCCGTGAGCGCAGTCGTGGGCGAGATTGCGCCCCCCCTCCGGCGCGGAAGGCGAAAGGGCTGCGCCTGGGCGCGGGACGGGCGGGGCGAGTTGATCGCCGCGAAAGCCGGGATAGAGTGGTAATTTTCTAGTCGGGTTGTGCGCAGGTCGGAGCGAAATGGCGATCGCTATTTGGTGGAACGACCCCCCCCCCAGTATGATGTGGGTTACAACGTATCGAATAAAAATAACAAACACCCTAAATCTCTTATCATCGAATGATTTTCAGGCGAGATCATGATGAATTATCCGATTTTAGTTTTATTCTCGCTTTTGATACCGCATCCTCGATGATCCCTCGAACATCGGCTGGATCTCGGGAAACGTCCCATTGCCAATGGCCATAGCCACCATCTTCGTTAACCGCCCTCACCCACTCGTCCAGGAACTCCCGCTTGATTTTGTCTTTTTGGGTGTCGCGTCCTTTTGTTTCGAGGACGAGATAGATCCTCGAAGGGGAGGATTCCTGAGTCTTTTGTCGGCCATCAGGCTCGATATCGAGCTTGATTATAAAATCAGGCCGATATATGTGGGTTCTGCCCTCGAAGATGTAGTATATGTCGAAGCCCAAATGGTCATTCTTCTCATGTAAAACAATATTAAATCGATGACAAGGGCTGCTATCCTCCCGCCCCTGTTGTTCTCTTTCTCACTTCGTACCCAGCTTTTGCGACGTATCGAATCATATCGTCCAGGGACATCATCTGCTTTGGAATACGGTCATATTCGACCTCATCATATCTGTCGCGTTCTTCCTCTTGATACATCTCCCTTTCTATTGTCTCCCTCACAAATAATATCTACTAATTTTTTGTATTAATAATTTTCTACACATGGATCATTCTGGCAGATCGCAACACTTTATTGAGCATGTTCCGTGGAACTGCTGGCAGGCGCTGGCCTTCGGTCTTCTCCTACTATCTCTATCGCTATATCAAAATAAGCTGCTTGTAAATAGAGTGACCCGCTTCTACGGGAAGATCAGCTACAGCGTTTACCTAGTACATCCGGTCCTCGTCTACTCCCTGGGGCCAGCTTATTGTTTCATCTACGATCACGTCAATATGCCCGACGCTCTGAATTTCTGTTTATGCCTGCTCTTGACGCTCTTCGTAGTAACCCCCATCGCTTCTTTAACATATCATTTCATCGAAAATCCCGGCATCAGATACGGAAAGCGGCTGATAGCAAAGCTCTAGCGCGGAGTCAGATCCAGTCCGGATACTACCCGATCTCGTCGAGGTGGTAGTCTCCTTTGCGTTCCCCCAGAAGGACCCCGAACTCTGGTGGGGTCAGGATCGGGACCGGGTATTTGGCCTGGTCATCCAGGGCGATCCTCGGGCAGGCGGTGCAGACGGCAGCTTCCACACCGAGGTTTATCAGAACTTCGGGTTCCACCCTATCCAGGTAGACCAGAACCATCTCCTTTCCGTGCTCTTTTCCGAGAGCCGCCATCTTTCTTGCTAGATCAGCCCTTCGCTGTCCCGGCTTCTTGGACACCAAAACCGCGATCCTTTCGGCGTCCATAGCTCTTGCTATGGCTCCGTAACGGCGCTTTAACATCGACGTAATATCGATGACGGAAACGTTGCCGGTCACCGGATCGGCGGCCACCACCCTCTTTCCCGTGGCAAGGGCCACACCGAGCGGATGGAACTGCCCGGTCCCCACGAATATGTACTCATCGACGTCCGCATCTCGGGCGGCTTCGTAGTTGCACCCGAGCACCTGTCCATGATACCTGATCCTCTTTCCACCCGGTCGGACCACGGCCTCGATCCCCCTTTTCTCCAGGACATCCACAATATCTTCCAGCTTGTGGACGTGCTGAACCGTTGTGACTAGGCCCACTCGCCGGGCGGAAAGAATGTCGGCCGCCCTCTCGACGGCCTCTTTGACGTCGGCCCTCATCCTGGCCTCTATGTACACGATCTTGTCGAGGAGGGGATCACCCTCCAGCATCTGGGAGTGGCCGATATGGATCACCAGGTCCGCCACCCTGCATAGGTCGAGATCGACATCGCATGCCCCGTAACAAGGGTCCCCGGAGACGATCACATCTGCGTCGGTCTTCTCCTCGATATCTTTCGCGACCTCGGATGCCATCCTCTTCAGCCCCTCAGGAACCTGGATCCCGACAATTTTCGCGCCCGATTTTTTGATCAGCTCCAAGGCGCGATCAAGGTCAATGTCGAAAAGTTCCGAGCTAGAACCACTTGTCGAGGGTGCTCTGCCCAACCTTCACCGCCTCCTCAAGCCTCTTGACCGCCTTCTCCACCCTATCCGGGGAAAAATCCCTCTCATCGCATAGGAAGCCGAGGATATTCTCGGCGCTCGGCTTTTTCATCTCGATCGTGTAATCGTCCGTGACCGGGGGTTCGAGGAATAGGTCCCTGATCTCTGCCGCGTTCTCGATCGTCTCACCCCTCGCTTTCAATACGCTCACCAGGTCGCCGTGCTTTGTTATCAGCTTCAGGGCGGTCTTGGGTCCGACCCGTTTCAGCCCCTCGTTGTAGTCGGTCCCACACATTATCCCGATCTCCACCAGCTGCCTTCTCTCGATCCCAAGCCGCGAAAGCTCCTTTTCCAGGTTTATGACCTCCGGCTGGACGTCGACATATACGTTCTTTCCCGGTAGCTTCCTTTTGCCGGTGATCGCCATGTTCCTGACCACCTTGGGCGCGCCGAAGAGGAGGGCGTCGTAGTCCTGACTTCCCACGAGATCGACGTCGCCTTTGATCGCCATGAAGGCCGCCTGGGCCTCTCCCTCCGAGGGCGCCTGGACGACCGGGATTCCCATCGCTTCCAAAAGACGCTTCGAGTCGGTCACCATCTCGTCGCTGAGGCGGGATGCGGCCTGGGCGTACTTGAACCCATCCAATCCCTCCTCCTTTGCCCGTTCCCACATCTCCTCAGCCTTGGATCTCGTTTCAGCCCTCTGGTCCAGGGTCTCTCTCTTGAAATGGGGCGGCTCCCCGTCGAAGACGAAAACCACCTTCGCCCCGGCCTCCATCAGGTTCGTCATCCTGTAGAGGATCCCCGAAAGATGAGAGGTGGTCCTGCCCGACCCGTCCTTAAGAGGGGTTCCATCCTGCTGCCTGATAATGCTCAGAAACTGGTAGAGGGTGTTGAAGGCGTCCACCGCGATCCAACGCCCCGACAGCTCCTTTATCTCTATATTCTCCCTTTCCAGGAGATCTCCCAAGTCGACTCCCATGAGAACTCCGCCTTTTTTCCTTGAGTTATGCCGCCCTTCTCAGCACAACCTGATCTTCGACACCGCCTTTGTAATCCCAAAGTTAAATATTAGTTGAACGAGGATTAGATAAATGCGAGTATGGTTGGTGATGACGATGATCGAGATAACAGATGCGGCTGCCGAGGTCTTGAAGGGAAGCATGATCGAGGGAAAGGTGGTCAAAATGATCCTGGCTGCCACCGACGCCACCGGCGCAAACTACGTCCTCGCCTGGGGCGACCCAGCCGATGATGATGTGGTCTTCGAGAGCAACGGCATCAAAGTCCACATGTCGCCTGAAGATGCCGAGATCCTTGGAGACAGCCCGACGATAATAGATTATGTGGACACCGAAGAGCTGGGAAGAGGCTTTTTGATCCAGGGCCCCGAAGAGGGAGACGCTTGCGGATGCGGCCACGATCACGGCGACTAGCACGAGCACGGCGGCTGTGGTCACTAATTCTCGTTTAAGCTCAAAAGGGTCGAAAGATTCCCATCTATTTTTTTGAAGAATATTTCTGTCAGAACTGCACGAAAAATCCCACCATAACGGGAAATAAGCTTGCAGCAATCCGAAAAATAAGGGGCAGAGTGGGGCAAAACCCACTCTGAATGCGACTTATTCGAAGTTTCTCCCTCAGATCAGAGGTATGTAGTCCACTGACTCGGGGTTGGCGAGAGCAGAGGTGTCGCCGGTCGGGTTGCCGAGAGCCTTGGCCTTGATGACACGGCGCATGATCTTGCCGGACCTGGTCTTGGGAACGTCCCGGACCGAGATGACTGCCGCGGGTATTGCCAGCGGGCCGAGTGAAGTCCTGACGTGGGTCCTAAGGGCCTTCATCAGGTCATCGGTCGCCTCGACGCCCGTATTCAGGATGACGAAGGCGACTATGGCCTCTCCCTTGATCTCGTCGGGCTTGCCGATGACGGCTGCCTCAGCGACGTCCTTGTGGGCTACCAGCGCGGACTCGACCTCGGCGTTGGCGATCCTGTGACCTGCAACGCTCAAGACGTCGTCGATACGTCCCTGGATGAACCAATATCCGTCCTTGTCCCTGGTCGCTTTGTCGCCAGCGAGATAGGTGCCGGGCTTGACGTTCCAGTACATGTCCCAGTACTCCTTCTTGTATCGGACCTCGTCCTTGTAGAAGGCTCTGAGCATCGATGGCCAGGGGGTCGGATTCACGATGTTGCCGCCAGATCCCAGGGGCACCTCGTTTCCGTCCTCGTCGAAGACGGTGGTGTTGAAGCCGGGCAATGGGTATGCGACGGAGCCGGGCTTGCAGGGCGTCATGGGCAGCGGGGATATCACGTGACATCCGGACTCGGTCTGCCACCAGGTGTCCATGATGGGGGAGACCTCGTTTCCGAAGTACTTGCGGTACCAGATGTAGGCCTCAGGGTTGAGGGGCTCGCCGACGGATCCGAGCAGTCTAACGCTGGACCTGTCGTACTTCTCGGGCCACTCGGTGCCCTGCTTCATGAGCATCCTGACGGCGGTCGGAGCTGTGTAGAAGACGGTGACCTTGTAGTCCTGGATGATCTTGTACCAGCGGCCGAAGTCTGGATAGTCGGGAGAACCCTCGTACATGATGCTGGTGACACCAAGACAGAGAGGTCCGTAGGCGACGTAGGAGTGACCGGTGATCCATCCGACGTCGGCGGTACACCAGTAGACGTCATCCTCGTTCAGGTCGAAGACCCAGTTGCAAGTCTGCGCCGGTGATACGCAGTATCCGCCGTGGGCGTGCTCGATACCCTTGGGCTTGCCGGTGGTACCGGAGGTGTAGAGGATGAAGAGCCTGTCCTCGGCGTCCAGAACTTCGGTCTCGCACTCAGCGGACTGGCTCTCGACAAGCTCGTGGAACCAGACGTCGCGACCCTCGGTCCATGGGACTTCAAGGCCGGTCCTCTTGAGGACGATCACGTTCTTTGCAGTATTGTTTGTCGACAGTGCACCGTCGCACTGGGGCTTGAGGGGCAGGGGCTTTCCGCGCCTGTAGAATCCGTCGGATGTGAAGACAACCTTCGCCTCACAGTCGTTGACCCTGTCTCCGAACCCCTTGGCGCTGAACCCTGAGAAGACCAGGCTGTGGATGGCGCCGATCTTGGCGCAGGCCAGCATCGCCATGACGGTCTCGGGGAGCATGGGCATGTAGATGGATATTCTGTCGCCCTTGACGACGCCCAGGCTCTTCAGACCGTTCGCCAGCTTGTTGACGGTCTCGTAAATCTCCTGGTAGGTGTAGGCCTTCTCGGGCTGGTCGGTCGCCTCAGGGATGAAGTGGTATGCGACCTTGTCGCCCTTTCCTGCCTTGATGTGCCTCTCGATGGCGTTGTAGAACATGTTGATCTTGCCACCGGTGAACCACTTGAAATAGGGCTTATCGGAGTCGTCGAGCGTCTGGGTGTAGGGCTCGTACCAGTCAGCGTAGGTCTTGGCCATCTCGTCCCAGAACTCGATATAGTGCTCGCCGCACCAGGCCCTCATCTCTTTCTCGGTCTTGAATCCTTTCGCCTTAGCCCACTGCCAAGCGTTGCAGTTCTCGGCGAGGTCCTTTGGCGGCTCAAAAATCCTGGTTTCTTCCATCAGAACCTTGGTTGTTCCGGTTTTTCCTTCAGCCACTTTTCTACCTCCTTTTAACCCTCAATTTGAAGTGTTTCCGCACCTTATGATCAATATCCGCTCATGAAGCCAATCTTATGGCATAATTTCATTCTCTCGCCGCA
This sequence comes from uncultured Methanotrichaceae archaeon, assembly GCA_964572505.1. GTDB lineage: Archaea > Halobacteriota > Methanosarcinia > Methanotrichales > Methanotrichaceae > Methanocrinis. Next base: position 11,836 of record CAZNGI010000049.1, read on the forward strand.
CATCAACCGCCATCTGACACGGCGAACTTCGTGATGTGCAGAACCCGTTCGGAAACACAGGCGCGGTTTGCACTCACTTCGTTTATAAATCTAACGCAAACCAATATTATAATGATTAATTACACCATATAACGCTCTGATGTTAAGGATATCTGACTCTTTTAATTCATAATGTGGATTTAGACCTTAAACGGGTTTGTGGGTGGACGAAAAAGACGTTCTCGACTTTGGGTGGGATGAAGCATAGACTAATTGCAAAGCGGCGTTATCTCTTCATAAAATCGCTATCCGGAGAATTAGTTGGTGCGGGGGATGGGATTCGAACCCACGAACTCCTGCGAGACTAGGCCCTGAACCTAGCGCCGTTGACCTGGCTTGGCGACCCCCGCACAAGAGGCAACGTTGAAGTCTCAGTACCACTATTTAATTGTATTCGTGTGCGGCGCCATGATGAGTTGACCTGCCTGATCGATGATGAGGATTTTGAGTTCTGAGCGCCGTTTTCGCCATACAGTCAAAGATCCCTGTGGGGAATCAGATCGCAGCCGGTGCACCGATAGCACATCGTCTCGGCGATGTCGCCTCGAAGATCGTGCTCGTCGAGGACCCTTTTGGTGTAACAGGCAAGGTCGATGAGCCGCTCTGCGCTTGGGCGCGTCATTTTGATATCATCCCTCCGCAGAGGATGGGGATAAACGGCCCGCAGGACCGGAAGCACGCCGATCTCGGCAAGCTCCTCGATCCCATCCCGAAGAGCGCGATCCGACTCGCCTAGGCCTATGATCACGTTGGAGAAGACCCTGTTCTCGCCGAAATGGTCGACGGCGTCCTTCAGCGCCATCTTGATCTTCTCCAGGGAAACTCCGGGACAGACCTTCCCGAAAAGATCCGGGTCGAGACACTCGACGTTGTACTTGATCTCGTCAGCTCCCGCCACTTTTAGGATCTCGCTGGACTTGAGGGCAGGGGTGACCGAGACCCCTATCGGCACGTCGAACCTGCGGAGGGCTCTTACGATGTCGGCGACCCTTGCGACCTCCTCTTCCGCAGACCGCTCGACGCCGCTGGTCAGGGATATGGCCTCAAGCTCCCCCGTATCCCAAGCCTGGGCCACCATCCCCACCACTTTATCCAGAGACTTCACACCCCCCGAAAGCTTCGGCACGGCGCAGAACTTGCAGTCGTAGATGCACCTTTCGCTGACGGTGATGTAGGCCTGCCGGGGACAGTGGAGGAGGGGTTCTTCAAGAACGCCCCGGGCGACCTCGAGGCCGTTCTCGAATATCGCCACCTCGTTTCCTTCCAGCTCCGAGAGCTTCAGGGGAGAGCTCTCTGAAACGCTCAGCCTCACCCTTCTCCCGCCGGATCTGAAAAAGACGTTATTCTCCCCGGCGCCGGGACCGGCCGTCGAGACGGGCCCCGAGGGGCGAAAGACTTCCGGCAGCTCAATGCTGCCCACGGAGATCAGGCGCGCCTTGGTCTTGAGATTCATCACCGCCATGTGTTCAATGCGAGTTTATAGGGATGGCCCTCAAACCGGAACAGAGAGATGGGATTTCACTTGCGAAGATGGGAATTATCGCGAAGATGGGAGTCCGTCACAAAGGCACATAAAAAGTATCCCTACTCTCCTGAATCGACCAAATCTATTCGACCAAATCTATTTCAGTTATGCGGTTACAACCTAGTGTCAAGTCAGATGTAAGAGGTGATTTGGAATGCCGATAACATTACCACAGGGCTCTGAACCAGGTTCTGAACCGACCTCTGAAAAAGACAAAAAACAGAACAGGGTCAAGGAAGAGTACCCCCTGAGCTTCGCCGAAGCCGCAGCTTTCCTCCGAGAGCTGGCAGACTCCCTGGAGAAGGGGAGCAAGATCGAGATGGGCCTCTCCAAGCAGCAGATCCAGCTTGCTCCGGACGAGCCCATCACCCTGGAGATAACATACAGGGAAGACCCCAAGAAGAAAAAGATTGAAGTGGAGATGGAGATCGAAGAGCACTTCGGCTCGGCTGGAAGAGGGGCCGGAAGGCCCACGTTGAAATCTGTCGAATAAAGAGCGCAGCGGGGGAACGAGGGCAAGATCACGAAAAGCCTTAGTTCCCCACCAAATTGTTTTCAATCCCTTTTGAACTGGCGGAAGATAGTTGAGATCGATCAAGCTGATAGACGTCGCCCCCACCATGGCTCGGGTCCTGGGGGTGAGAACCCCTCCCATCGACGGGAGGCCCATCGACGAGGTAAAGGGATGGGGATGCGATAGAGTCGTTCTCGCGATCGTCGACAGCCTGGGATACGGCCTTTACAAAGCCTTGGAGCCGGACCTTCCGAAGATGAGATCGATGGCGAAAGAGGGCCTTCTCCTGAAGGCGGAATGCGTCGCCCCCTCCACAACCCCGGCCATCGCCTCTATCCTCACAGGCCTCATGCCCAAAAACCACGGTATCAGCAACACCAGCCAGGCCTCCGAATCCGAGATAAGAAGCCTCCTGGAATGGGCGAGCTCCGAGAAGGTCAGATCGGCGGTGGTGATGGAGGAAGAGGGCGCCCGGACCTTCGAGGGTTTTGTAAGCACGGTGATGGGCGTTCCCAGGAGCCTGGGCGTCCGGGATTTCGACCGGGAGATCCTGGCTCAGTCCCTCGCGGCTCTTAATACGGACCCAAGGCTCCTCGTCGCCCACTTCGTTGGGATCGATCGAATCGCGCATTTGGGTGGAGGAATCGACGAGATCAGCGAGGCCGCATCTGCCGTCGACGGTCATCTGGGAGATCTTGCAGCTGCAATTCCCAAAGGAACGATGATGGTAGTCTGCGGGGACCATCCTCTCCATGCGGGAAGGCTCAAAGGCGTTTTTGACTTGAAATACGTGGCATTGATACTCTGGAAGAAGGGAAACGACTGAAGAGCTGCCTCTTTGAGGAGATGGGGGCCTTGGGCCTTCGCCGAAGGGCTTTTCGCCGTCGGAACGTCTACCTTCAGGCGCGCGACAGGTTTAAATGGGTTCTCACCAGCTTGTGAGATATACATGTACGAAGACCTATCCGAGATCTACCAGGCCGCTTTGGAGGATGAGCGGAAGCGCAAGTATATGAAGGAGATCGGCGACTGGCTGGTGGAGGAGTACTTCGAACCGTATCAGGCGTCTTGATATCATGGAATTGATGGGCATCTGCAGCATATGCGGCAGGGCGGGCAAGCTTTTTACCTGCCAGCTTTGTGGGAGGCTCGTCTGCGCGCGATGTTTTGACCCCACCACAGGGGTCTGCCGCCAGTGCAGTGGCGGTCGGAGATCCGGAGACATCTCCAAAGGCCCCTCCACCACCGACCTTCGCGGCGCTTAAAATCGGCGCTTCGCAAACCCCTTTTTAATTTCACAAGTCACGACGATGAGATATTTTGTCGGTCTACTCGGCGTTTTCCGGATGGTGATGGCGAATTTTTCCGATTCCGATCATTTTTATTTCGCGGATGACTATGAATTATCTCGAATTTGAATTATT
>CAZNGI010000050.1:0-13034 GCA_964572505.1 uncultured Methanotrichaceae archaeon
ATTATCTGCCCGTCGACCATTCTGGCAAATCGCAACACTTTATTGAGCATGTTCCCGTGCAGTCATAATAAGGCGTGCCAGAATGTATCCCCATCGAGATTATTCCTTTTATTTTAGGATATGCTAAAATCACAGCCAACACTAAAAATGCATTTCTTCCTTTAATTTCGCCTTGAGAATATGATTGTAACGAATCAAATATAAGATGATCTAAATGAATTTTATAATGCGATGCAATATTGTTCGCACTATTGCGCTCGTTTTTATTTCCTTTTTGGCCGTAATCGATAAAAGCACCTTTTACTTCAAACCCTTGAGTAATATAATAGTGGACACAAGCTGTTGAATCGACTCCACCGCTTAATAATACTAAGGTTGAATTATTCTTTATCATCATAGTCTCCTAATATCTCTTTCAGACATTAGATATGTATAAATCTTTTCTCCCGAAAATCTCCGCCACCTCCTCTCCCCACCAGACCCCCGCGCCAATACCTGACCGCCACGACCCTCGCGCCCTCCTCCCCATGTAGCCCACGGGCCTCGGGGCAGACTATCAGCGCGAGGGGGGGAGGCCCGCCCCGTGGTCGCGCCCGGCGGTGGGGTCGCCTGCACACCCTCCTTTTCTTGGTGGCGGCCAGCTCTCGCAGTTTCTGGCGGCGGCGGGCCACGTTCTCCGCGTCGAATCTCGATGAAAATCTCCTGATCTTCTCTCTCCGCCACCTTCCCTCGCATAACTGACTTCGGAGCTCACGCCGAGGGTCCTCGCCTCTTCGTCGCCCATGGAGAGGATTTTCATCTTCCGGCCGAGAAGCCAGCTGAGAAGACCGAGCCTGTGATCATCCCGACCTGGATCTGGGTGACGATGGGCGTTTCGTCCCTCGCCCGCGCCAGAGGATAGGCGAGGGCCAACGCCTCGCGCCGAAGGCCGCCCCCCGAGGAGACCCCGGGGATACCTCGATGATGTAGGGCCCCACCAAATTGCAAAATGTTTTTGTAGTATCAGCATTCTCAAACATCACGAACATGGCCTGTGTGGGCCATATTACCAATAAATATTGGAGATGAAGGAATATGCTGGAATCTGTTGTAGACATCGTGCAGTCAACTCCACTATCATATAAATTTGCTATTATTTTGGGCCTGCTCCTGGTAATAGCATCAGTTAGTCCGCCTTTAATGGCAGCTGTTCTCAAGCAGTCGCTCACCTTGACCAGAAGGCAAGCTCAGGCCCTCGGAGCCATAGGTTTAATTTTGATTGTTGCAGGTTCTTCAGGGTTATATATGGCAAACAAACCCCCAAAAATTACCAACATCCTTCCAGACGAGGGTAAACATACTGCAGGAGATATGATTGTCGTTACAGTTTATGCTTTTGATCCTGACAAAGACAACCTCACATACGAATTTCGTCGAAAGGGCCCTGCCACCAACGACAGGTGGATTCGCGTTAAGGGACCGTTACCTGATAATTCTTGGAGTTGGGAAACATGGCCGGCAGATCGGGGCCTTAACTACATTGATGTCATCGTTTATGATGAGGGAGACCTGAATTGCAGCTCTCTAAAGGAATACGGAATATGTCCACAAAACCAACCTCCTGAAATCAAAAACCTCACAGCTACAACACTTGACAGCCCGTGGATGATGCTCGAAGCTGATGCATTCGACACCGACGGCGATGAACTCGCGTATAAGTTCTCAAAGTTCAATATCGTAAACGGAAGCTGGGGTATTATCTGCGACTGGTCAAAGACTGATAATTGTTTCTGGAACCGCTCTGGTGATGATGCTGGGATAAAATTGATCAAGGTCGAAGTTCGGGACGGCTTACATCAATGTACCGGTATTGAAGGCGATGCCGAAAAGACTCTCAAACTTGATGAAAGCCTACGTGATGATTCCGGCAACTCTACCGGCTCTGCATCAGCTGATGCTGGGAATCCAGACAACTCCTCTGACATTGGGGATAACAACACGGGTGAGGAAATCTGAGAGAGAATGTTCCGCCACCAGACCAAAAACTCTGGATAAAATAGTATGGAGAGGATTACAGATGAAGACCACTATGTTGGCTTTGGCCATTTATGTGTTCTTGGGGCTTTTCGCGGCATCCGCACAGACCGTTGTATATGATGAGATCCCTCTGAGATATCCCTGGTCGGGGTATACGGGCAGCAATGGTGGAATCGATTCCCTGACCGTGGACCCCTTCTCGGAAGAGAATCCTCAGAGCGGAGATATCTGTGCCAAGATATCCTACGACAGCTCCGCAGAGGACTGGGCAGGTCTCTTCATCCAGGCCACCGGCGACTGGAGAAGAGGAACTGGCGTGGGCCTGGATCTGACAGGGGCTGAGACTCTGTCATTCTGGGCCCGAGGAGACCGCGGTGGCGAAGTGGTGCGCTTTGGTTACGGGTACAGCCCTGACCAAAGTGGGACGGCCGATTCAGTCTCAGACAGTCAGTCGATGTACCTAAGCGATAGCTGGAGACAGTTTACATTAGATCTAAAGGGGAATGACCTTTCAAATATCAGTGGGTTATTCAGCTTACGCCTGGATAGAGAAGACAATCCTGAAGGTGCCACAATCTATCTGGACGATATAAGATACATATAGGCCAAAAAGGTCAAAAGCTCAAAAGCTCGCCGAGAAGCTTGGCCACAGAGGGCCGAGCCCTTCTTGGTGACTGTAGTGCTGAAATGCGGTGAAGTCGCTCAAGAAGTCAAATTAGCTGCGGTGCATTCTCAGCAGTTTAACTTTTTCCGCATATGCAGCGCGGATCGGGTTCTCCTATGATGCCCACATCTATGTCGCAACGGTCGTTGAAGACCTTTGTGGATTAATTCAACGTCATCACGTCTATTGATAGCGATTTTCTTAATTGCGGGATTTAGTTGTAATGAGTCGTAGCAGTTCCACAAAATCCATATTGTCTCTTAATAACGACCACTGGTATTCCCCAGCGAAACCCTGCCCCGCCCGGGTGCCCTTCACACGATCCCGCCCTCCGATGACCTCGCCACCGACCGCCTTTTATCGACCTGCGCCGAATGCAGCTTATGATAGTCCCATCCTCCATCGAGACCGAACAGCTCATAATCAGGCGCCACGTCCCGGAGGACTTCGAGCCTATGCGCTCCAACTTCTGCGACGAGGAGGCGACAAGGCTCCTGGACATATGACGCCCGAGCAGAAGACAAAGGATGCAACCCGCGTCCTCCTGGATGACGTGATCGCTTCCTACGATACGGAGGATCCCATCTTCGCCATGGCGATCGTCGAGAATGAGGAGGGCCGGTTCGTCGGCTCCTGCGGCATGGCCCCCGACGATATGGAACCCTCCGAGATTCAGATCTTCTACGTCATTCTGCCCGAACACCAGGGCAGGGGTTTCGCCCTGGAGGCGGCGGCGGGCCTCGTCGAGCACGCATTTTTGGAGCAGGGGGCCGATCGGCTCTTCGCTTCCATGGCCGCCGAGAACGCCGCCTCGGTGAACGTCGCCGAACGGCTGGGGATGACCTTTGAGGGGCTGGCCGAGAAGGAGCTGAACGGCGTCGCCTATCAGGGGAGCCGCTACAGCCTCGCCAAAAGCCGGTTCTTCGAGGTCCGGAGGAAAGGGGCAGACTAAAAAGTTCCGGGGCCAGGGGCGGTTTGGGGCGAAGGCTGGCCAAGCTGGCTGGGGGGGGGGCGGACCCGGACCGCGCCGGTTATACCGCGCCCGACCCCCTCTCCTTCGTCCTCACCCTGATCACGTCCACCACGGGATGAACGAAGATCTTGCCGTCCCCCGCCTCGCCGGTGTAGGCGGCCTCGCAGATCAGTTTGATCAGGCGGTCAGCGTCCCCGTCATCCACCACCACCTCCAGCTTCACCTTCGGCAGGAACTTCACCTTGTAGTCGCCGGCCCGCCACTGGAGGGCGACCCCCTTCTGCCGGCCCCTCCCCTTGATCTCCGTCGCCGACATCCCCGGAAAGCCGTTCTTGTCGAGAGCCTCCCTCACCGAGCTCAACCTCTCGGGCCTTATTATAGCCTCAATCTTCTTCATCTAAGAACCTCTTCGATTATGCCAACTTTTGAGCCGCGATTTCAGGCGCGATTTCAGACGTAAGCCCCCTCGCCGTGCTGGCTGATGTCCAGGCCCACCGCCTCCTCATCGTTTCCGACCCGCAGGCCCATCACCGCGTCCACCGCCTTGGCGATCCCGAAGGTGGCAACGAACGAGTAGATCCATGTGATGGCGACGGCCGCGACCTGGACCATGAGCTGATGGGGGTTTCCCGCCAGAAGTCCGGCAGCGCCGATGGACGCGAATATCCCGGTGGCGATGACGCCCCAGGTGCTCCCGATCCCGTGACAGGCGAGAACGTCCAGAGAGTCGTCCACCTTCTTGCTGCCTCTGATGAGCAGGATCGCGTAGTAGCCGACGAAGGCCGCGCCGACGCCGATCGGTATCGCCGCAAGGGGCGTTACGAAACCAGCCGCGGGAGTTATGGCGGCAAGCCCTGCAACAGCTCCGGTCACGATCCCCAGAGCGCTGGGAGCCCGGTCCCGCCAGGACAGAAACATCCAGGTCGTCGCCGCGGCGGCGGCCGAGGTGTTCGTTGTGACGAAGGCGTTGGCTGCAATGCCGTCGGCTGCGAGGGCCGACCCAGCGTTGAAGCCGAACCACCCGAACCACAGGAGTGCGGCTCCAAGAACCGTCGTCGGTATGTTGTGAGGCTCCATCGGGTCTCTACCAAAGCCCTTCCTCGCCCCGATGACCATCACTACCGCCAGAGCTGAAACCCCGGCGCTGATGTGGACTACGATCCCACCCGCGAAGTCGAGGGCCCCCATCGCAGATAGGAATCCTCCGCCCCAGACCCAGTGGGCTATCGGATCGTAGACGAGAGTCGCCCAGGCCAGGGAGAATACGAGAAAAGAGCTGAACTTGATCCTCTCAACGTAGCTTCCCGTTATCAGGGAGACCGTGATTATGGCAAACATCGCCTGGAATATCATGAAGGTGAGAGAAGGTATGGTGAGCCCTTCCATCGCCTCCATCCCGACCCCTCGAAGGCCCAGGTGATCGAGCCCTCCGATCATGCCTCCGATGTCGTGGCCGAAGGCGAGGGTGTACCCGACCAGTATCCACTGGAGGCTTATTATGCCCATGATCGCAAAGCTGAAAATTATCGTCGATATGGCGTTCTTCTTTCTGACCATGCCCCCGTAGAAGAGCCCAACTCCTGGGATCATGATCAACACGAGGGCAGCGCTGATCAGGACCCAGGCGTTGTCCGCGGGGTTTATCGCGGATTCTGCAGCGGCAGTCCCCACAAGTCCGATCAGCGTCGTGAACATCAAAATTTTACGTAACGGCAGCTCCATGCTCCTAAGAAAACTGCTCAATTTATAAGCGTGTTTAGGGAGAAATATGCTAAATTCTTAAGTTATATGAAAATATCATAACGATAACGTGACGAAATGCAGAAATGAATGAACAAATCATCTATCCGCAAAAAAACGACAGGGTATAAAAAGTTGAAGGATCATCGCGCCCTGGGATTGCCTCCGACGCCAGGTACTGGCCTTCGGCGAGACCGTTTTTCTACGCAGGACGAAGATCAAGATGGAATCTGGGTGACGAACTCGATGAATTCGATACCGTCAATAATCTCTGAGCATCAGTGATCTTTGAGAACTAAAGTGAGAACGATCAAGTTTCGAGCCTGGCCATGTCCTCGCCGGTTCTGACCTTGATCGACCTGGCTACGGGGCTGACGAAGATCCTGCCGTCACCGATGTTGCCGGTCCTGACGGCCTCGGTGATCGTCTCTATCAAAAAATCGACCTCGTAGTCGCAGACTATCAGCTCTATTCTGATCTTCGGGAGCAGGTCGACTCTCTCGGTCCGCCCATTGTATCGGAGCTGGATGCCCTTCTGCTCACCTCGACCGGCCACGTCGCTGATCGTCATCGAGATGAAACCCTTCTCTTCCAGGGCCACCTTCACCTTCTCCATCATCTCCGGCTTGATTATGGTTTCAACCTTCATCAACGCCATCTACCTCAAGCGCGAGCATCCAGCTTCTGCCCATCTTCGTCACGGCGACTCGACCCCCTTGCCAGGGGTATGCAAATGTTCAGGTGGCAAAACGACATCGTCCGGACGACGTTTGAGCTTCCGACTTGGGCGCGCCCGTCTGGGTGGAGATTTTCTCCCGACAAGATGGAAGGGAGCGCGCCCGCATCGTTCTAGCTGATCTTATTTCTGATCAATTTCTCCGAGCGTGCCGACTACAGCAGCGGCAGATACTTCTCGATCTCCCACTGGCTGACGTCGGTCCTGTACTCGTCCCACTCGACCTTCTTCGATGCGAGGAAGTTGGTGAAGATGTGGTCTCCGAGGGCCCCTCTCATGAGAGAGCTCTTCTCGGTGAGCATCAGAGCCTCGATCAGGCTTCCGGGCAGCGAAGTGATCCCTGCTTTCCCCTTCTCGGCCTCGGTCATCTTGAAGATGTCCTGCTCGATCGGCTCGGGGAGCTCGTACTTGTTCTTGACGCCGTCCATCCCGGCAGCGAGCATGACAGAGAACGCGAGGTACGGGTTTGCTCCTGGGTCGGGGCTCCTGTACTCGACTCTCGTGGCGTTCTCCTTTCCGGGCTTGTACATCGGCATCCTGACGAGTGCTGACCTGTTCCTCCTCGCCCATGAGATGTAGACCGGAGCCTCGTATCCGGGGACGAGCCGCTTGTAGGAGTTGACCCACTGGTTGGTGACCGCCGTCATCACAGGAGCGTGCTTCAGAAGGCCTGCGATGTAGTGCTTGCCGAGTTCGGAGAGGTTGTACTTGTCATCGGGATCGAAGAAGGCGTTCCTGTTCCCCTTGAATAGCGACTGGTGGACGTGCATCCCCGTCCCGTTCTCGCCGAAGATCGGCTTTGGCATGAAGGTCGCATAGTAGCCGTACTGCTGGGCGATCTCCTTGACGACGATCCTGTAGGTCATCACGATGTCGCCCATCCTCAGAGCCTCCTGATAGCGGAGGTCGATCTCGTGCTGAGAGGGGGCAACCTCGTGGTGGCTGTACTCGACATCGATCCCCATCGACTCCAGAGTCAGGATCGTGTCACGTCGCAGGTTGCTTGCGGCGTCCATGGTGGTCATGGCGTCGAAGTAGCCGCCCTTGTCCAGGATCTCGGTTCCCTTGTCATCCTTGAAGTAGAAGTACTCCAGCTCAGGGCCCACGTAGAGGTCGTAGCCCATCTCCTTCAGCTTGGCCAGGTTCTTCTTCAGAATGTACCTGGGGTCGCCCTCGTAGGGGCTTCCGTTTGGCTGGAGGATGTCGCAGAACATCCTGCCAACGTTCTGGCCTTCCTTCGCCCTCCACGGAAGGATCTGGAAGGTCTCGGGGTCGGGCTTGGCGACCATGTCGCTCTCTTCGATCCGCGCGAAGCCCTGGATCGAAGAGCCGTCAAAGCCCATGCCCTCTTCAAAAGCTCCCTCAAGCTCCGACGGGGAGATCGCAAAGCTCTTGGGAAGGCCCAGAATGTCAGTAAACCACAATCGGATGAACTTGACGCCCTTTGCCTCAATTGCCTCAAATACCTTATCCTTACTGGACGACGTTACCATCTGTTTTTTGCCTCCAAACCTCAAACTCGTTCTTGGCGATTTATATCTGTTTGAGACGAGTTCACAAAAGTTATGAAGATTTAAGATCGAGACCCATCGACGTTGCGGACAACCTGGCCCCAAGATCAAAGGAACGGGAAACTCTTATCGCCAAAAAAGGAGAATTTCAGAAAAAATGAGGGGTCGATTCTCAGCTCAGGCGACCGGATCTTCCGGCGTGAGATCGATATACAGGGCTTTCAGACCCTCCATCGGGTCGACGACTCCGTAGATCGGATATATCCCAGCCACTTGAGGTATCGTAAACCCGCCCTGGACGGGGTCTGCCACCGTCAAGTTGCCGCTGGCTATCGTGACGTAACCGAGCAGGGCCAAATCATCGAGCCCCAGCTTCGCCTCCTCTATCTCCTGTTCGAACGCAGACCTGAAGTCGGGAAATTCCGTATTGGAGAAGGGGTTCCATCCCGGATTTCTTTCGTCCACGATCCAGGGACCGCCCATCCCCTTCTCAAATCGCTCCAGTGCCCCCTCCTCTCCGGGCGCGTACTCGACCTGGTCATTGGCCAGGGCGACCAGGGGAAAGATCAATAGCATTAGCCCTATCAGCACCAAACTTGCCTTCATCTTTAGTTCACCTCGAATCCTGATTCGTTCGTCGCAGTGGTACTCGACCCAACTCTTCGGCTGGAGATATGCGATCAAAAGCACGATTTCCAATCTCGGCATCGCTCCAGGGCCCCGTATGTTTCAGACGATCGGGTCGACTCATCAGACTCGATCTCAGCTCAGGACCTCTTCGGCCAGATTCCCACTCCAGGCGGTGATATTGTACAAAAATATTTAAGGGTTCTGGCAGAAGGGCCAACTCCGGGCCCTCATCCTCGACCATCGGCAGCTGCTTCAGGCCGCAAGGAGAGGAGTTCTTCAGAATGAGGATGAAGCAGGGAAAAGGAGGGGGACGAAAAGAGCGGGGCGAAATGGAGGATCACGAAGGGTGGAGGTTCAGCGACCCCAGAAGGAATCTTTCCTCCTCTTGATCTCCAGAAACTTCTCCAGGGCATCGAGCTCGTCCTCGGAGAACCTCTGCTTCAGCTCAGCCTCGATGATCTTGACGTGCCTTTCGGGGATGTTGACGTAAAGTATGTCGCCCTCGTGGATCTGTCGGCCGACGGTGGGTCCATCTATGGAAACCGCAACCTCCTTTCCGGTGCTGGCGGATCCCACGTTCTCCCCGCTCATCTGGACCCCTTTCACGGTGCCGATCACTGCACCGTCCTCTCTCATGAGGGTGACGCTGTTTGTGATCTGGCCCCCCACCACCTGGACGCCCACCACCGCGGGCTTGCTCTGCCTGAATACGTAATCCGGAATTATCCGGATCATCCCGGGCCTGATGACCGCCTGAAGCCTCTCCTGCTCCATCCTCATCTTCTGATCGTTCACCCAGTCGTCGTAGTTCTCGATCAGGTTGTAGATCACTTCGCTGAGGAAGATCGGGACGTCGCTCTTCTGGACCTCGGCCAGGGCGTCGGGCAGGATCTTGACGTTGAAACCCAGAACTGCCGAGTAGAGGGGATCCTGGATCGCTGCAGCCCTGATCACGTCCCTTCTGGTTATGGGGCCGACGTCGGCTGCGTGGATCGGTATCTCCTTTGATTCGAGCTCGCCCACCAGGGCTTCGAGAGAGCCGATGGTGTCCGTCTTGATGATAACGCCCACGTTCTCGGTATCTATCCTCGCCGTCTCGAGCTCCGACTTGATCTCCTCGGCCACGAGCTCGACGTCTTCTCCCTCGCTCACCACCCTCACGGTGGAGCCTGCAAGAGCGTTCTCGATTCGAGGGGCCGATACCTTGACGCCGCTGGCTGCGGCCACGTGCTTTACGGGAAGGAACCTCTCTTCGCTTCTGATCTCCGAGAGGGGCCTCGGTTTCAAAAGGGCCCTGATCTTGGTGACGATCGGCTCCTTCAGGGTTCCCACGACGACGGTGTCGCCAGCCCTGAACTCGCCGTCGTAGAGGATGACGTCAAGGGTGGTGCCGAGACCTCGTTCCTCCTTGACCTCGAGAATGGTTCCAACGCCTGGACCGCTGGCCCTGACCATCAAATTTTCCTTCAAAAACTTCTGGGCCAATCCCAACAGCACCATCAAAAGGTCTGGGACTCCCTCCCCGGAGATGGAACTTACCGGCACGACGCCCACGTTCTTGGTGAAGTCGCTGATCCGATCGTACCGATCCGAGTTGAAGCCGTACTTGTAGAGCTCCCCTATGAGCTCGTAGATGCGGTTGTCGAGATCTCCGCGGACCCTATCGCTCTGGGCTTTCAGGGTTTGAGCGAGGGGCGCCCCTTCCACCGGCAGCCATCCGGAGATCCTGTCTATCTTGTTGGCCGCGACCACAAAAGGTGTGCGATAGCGTTTCAGGATGTTTATCGACTCTATCGTCTGGGGCTGGAACCCCTCGTTCACGTCCACGATGAGGATGGCCAGATCCGCGAGAGATCCGCCCCTGCTCCTGAGGGACGTGAAGGAATGGTGGCCAGGAGTGTCGATGAAGAGCAGGCCAGGTATCTGGAAATCGCCTCTATATATCGGTCCGCAGACTTCTTTGATGACGTTCAGGGGGATCTCGGTGGCTCCGATGTGCTGGGTTATGGCTCCTGCCTCGCCATCGGCGATGGTGGTGCCCCTGATCTTGTCGAGAAGGGTGGTCTTGCCGTGGTCCACGTGGCCCATCACGCAGACGATGGGAGTTCTCAGGTTGGATTCGGACTGGGCCTTGCCCTTCTTCGCCTTCCTCGATTTCTGCTTCATGCTGGATCACATCCGGACCCCGTCAGTTCCGAAGGCGGCGACGAAGCCGCCCTCCGTGCAGATCTCGGATCTGCGTGACGTAAATCGCCTTTTGCCGACTCACTCGTAGAGCCAGGCCTCATCTATCCTGGTGTAGCTGATCAGCTCGGACTCGTTGAAGTGGAGCGCGATCTCTCTTTTCGCCGACTCGGGCGAGTCGGAGCCGTGAATCACGTTCCGTCCCATGTCCAGCCCGAAGTCTCCCCGGACGGTCCCGGGCTGGGCTGCCGTGGGGTTGGTGGCCCCGTTCATCTTCCTGACCTCGGAGATGGCGCCAGTTCCCTCCACCACCATCGGAACCGATGGGCCGGAGGTGATGAAGTCGACGAGGTCCTTGAAGAAGGGCTTCTTCGCGTGCTCGACGTAATGCTCTTTGGCGACGTCCAGGGGAAGGGTCCTCATCTTCATGGCCACGATCTTGAGGCCTTTCGCCTCGATCCTCTGGACGATCTTGCCCACCAGGCCGCGCTGAACGCCGTCGGGCTTGATCATAACGAAAGTCCTCTCCAAGCCCTACCACCCTTTGATGGCCCACTCGATCTTTCTCGGGACCCTCTTGAGCACGATCATGTTCTTCTCGCATTTGGACGAACAGAAATAGTATACGGTGCCGTCCTTCTTGGCGTATATCTTCCCTGTGCCGGCCTCTATGTTCCGGTTGCAAAAGGAGCACTTTCTCTCTTCCATGAGACCTCACCTGGTGGTAAGCTTCTTGGCTTCTCTTGCGGTCTCAAGCAGCATCAAAACGTCCCCCATCCTTATGGGGCCCACGCAGTTGCGGGTGATGATGCGGCCCTTGTTGCTGCCTTCCAGAATCCTGCACTTGATCTGGGTGGCCTCACCGTGCATCCCGGTGTTGCCGATGATCTCTATGACTTCGGCGGGAACGCCGTCCCATTCGTCTGCCATCAGCTATCACCCCCTATTTCAGGGCCTGGGCCTTCTGCACTATCTCGTCCAAAACGTCCTTGCCCTTCCCCGGCTCCAGGATGGCGACAGCGGCGCTTTTTACTCTCATGCCGCAAGCTGCGCCAATCTCGCTTTGTTTCTTGACGTATATGTAAGGCGTCTTCTTCTCTTCGCAGAGCGGCGGAATATGGGCCACGATCTCTGGAGGCTCCACGTCTTCTCCCACCACCACGAGCTTTGCTACGCCGCGCTCGATGGCCTTGGTGGTCTCGTTGGTTCCTTTCTTGAGCCTTCCAGTGTCGCGGGCCAGCTCTATCACTTCTAGGGATTTGGAGGCCAGGTCAGCTGGAACGTCAAATCTAACGTATATCGGTCTTGCCATAATTCATTTCTCCTTCAGGGCGGTGCCCATCATCATTCATCGCAAAAATCGCCCCAAAAAGGCTTAGCACATGGGGGCCACTTCCCAGCTAAAAAGGTTGCGCTATGGAGCGATGAATGCTCCAAGCGTCTCCACCAAGTTCTGGGGTTCGACTGCGCCCGAGACGGTGACGATGCCGCCCTCTGAATACATCTCTAGGCCGTAATCCTCCGCCACATCGCCGACCCTTCTCTCGCTCTGGCCGCGCAGGGACAGGTACTTCGCCGTCAGCGAATAGCCGTCCTCGGAGGGGCTGACTCCCAGGTAGGACTCGACATAATCTCCACCCAGGGGCGGCATGAAGCTCGGGTTGTCAACGGCGTCCGTTCCCAGAGACGATATCTGCAGGTCGTCGATCTCGTCGTAGGGGAGGACGAACCCTTCGGTGGTGGGGGCGTCGCCAGATATCACGTCCAGGACCGTCTTGACCGACAGCTCGCTTCCGAAGAGGACGGGAGTTCCCATCACGCTGAAGAGGTCTGTGGACCCGAGGGGTATCATCTGGTATCCGTTGTAGAGGATGGCGAGGCCGTGAGCTCCCACAGGCGCGGGTTTTGTCCAGTGGAACTCGGCGATCTCGTCTCCGAAGAGGCCCCGGGAGACCCTATCGATCGGCGAGGGGTAGAGGTTCACCTGATCTCTTAAGGTCAGGCCCACCGTCGGCGGCAGGGCCTGGGCCGCAGCCTCGGTGAGGTTGTCTGAGGCGGTCATGTTGATCCAGAAGGCGGAGACAAGGTTCTCCGGGTACATCCCCAGGGCGTCTCCAACGCTCTCGAAGTCCCAGTTGATCAGCCGTCCACTTACCCCGAAGTCCGAGGGGTTCCACGCCTCTGAGGCGGTCGTCTCGGCGGGCCCCCCGCCCCGCATAACAAAGCCCGCAAAGGTGGAGAGGATCATTATCCCGGCAAGGAAGACCACTCCGATAGTAGCCCATGATTTCTGATTCATCAGGGGGCGGTGGACGAGTCGATCTTATTTAATTCTTTGTTGGAAATAGCGGTTCGTCCTGAGAGTAGCTCTTCCCAAGCCTCAATGCCGTCTCGGCCCTCTCAAGCTCCCGGCCGAGGTAGCCTGCGTGGTCGAGCCTGGTGACGAGGCCCCGGTCGACGATCTCGCCCAGGATGTCGCGGGCGGATTCGCCCACCAAAGTGATCATGTCGTGTCGGACCATTATCTTGCCCTTCGCGACGCCTATCCTGAAGCTTCCTGCGGGGTCCATCTCCCAACGG
>CAZNGI010000050.1:13134-15292 GCA_964572505.1 uncultured Methanotrichaceae archaeon
CACCGCGCCCGACCGCGGCGACCGTCTCGAACTCCACCGGCATCTCCTCTTCGGGGCGGCGGTGCTTCTCCTTGAGGACGAGGAGGTCGAGGCCCAGGTCCTTGGGAGGGCTCGATCTTGCCCGGGCGAGGAGCATCATCTCAGAGGCGGTCCAGAGCTCCCGGATGCTGCCGCGGGCCTTCTCGCTGTACTCGGGGGTGAAGAGGACGCTCGCCCCCACCTCCGCCCCGATGGCGGCAAGCAGGCCGTTCACGCCCTGGCTGTCGGCATCGATCAGCTCAGTCACGTTCCCGACGCCGAAGAAGAGGGGCACGTTCGGAAACGCAAGATGGAATTCGCGGTAGCGGCTTATCGAATCGGCCAGGCCCTGGAGCGGCGGGCTCAAAACCGGGTCTGCCATCGCCCTGACCCCGAGAACGAGGGCCCGATCGAGGTTCTCCTCAAGGCTAGTTCCCGGTCCCGGCAGCACGACGGCGGGAACCCCGGCTGCAGCCGCCATCTCCCCTGCATCATCCAAATTCGAGCCGTCGAGGCTGAGGATCAGGTCGCATCCAGCCTCGATCCCCGCCCGGATCAGGTCGGGCCGCAGGGTGTCGACGCTCACAGGAAGGGCCGTCGCCTCCTTTGCCACCCGGACCGACCTTGCGACATCGGAGGGGTCGGCGTCCAGGGGCAGCCCCAGATCGATCATGTCCGCTCCCTCCCTTTCGAAGTGGCGGACCTTCTCGGCGAGGCCGAGGTCGTCAAAACGGGTCGCATCGACGATCTCGGCCAGGACCTTCATCCGGCTCTCACCGCCGACCTTCACGCCCTTGATCTCCATCAGCGCCTTGGCCCTCGCCTCCAGCTTCTCGATGGCGGCTCGCGCCCCCTCTCTCATCCTCTCTTCGAGAAGGACGCAGGCGGGGATGGTGGTGGAGAGCTCAACCTCGCCGAGGAGGGGCACAACGCGCCTGAGGTCGACGGCGTGCTTAGGCCCGAGCCTGATCTTCGTTCCGAACTCCCTCTCGACGGGGCCGAAGTCGGCGGTTATGGCACCCGGAATTAGTATTATATCGTAGCCCTTCGGTGCGGCTTCCCGGAGCATCTTCGGGGTTATGAAGGAGGCGACGTCCACGTTCATCACCAGAACGTCCGCCCGGTCCCCGACCGCCCCTCTGACCATCTCCTCGGCGAGCCGTCCCGTCACCACCAGCGCTCTCATGGGAGTGGTAATTGGCGGCGATGGGTGAAAAAGGCTGTGGAATAAAAAAAAGGTCATAAAATTATATATAAGAAATATATTATCTAGGCCAAACTTTGATAGCTAGATCCCCCAAATAATCACTTCTTTGCTTAATTGCTTCGATATCCCATACCTCTACATTTCGGAAATATCTGTTGTTTAGACTGATGTTACTTTCACGCAGAAGATGCAGCTTTTCATTAAACGGCTTATTTGAAAGTTCTGAATTGTAGGCTGTAACTGTCAGGTTGCCTAGAGTACCACTCCAAAGTAAGTGCTGTTCTTCTGCTTCTGGACCGAGTACAGCTCTCCACTCATCGGTGAGTGTTTGGGGCATAATGTGCTCGACAGTAAGATCTTCCTTAACTTGTTCCTTGGTCAAAGCCGCATTAAGACTTTCCAGAATTAGTTTAACCCTGTCTGCCCTGCTGCTAGGCGTATAAATGATTAGTGTCCCAATACCCTCCCTGAACTGTTCATCGTTCGGCCATACTTGGTTTCCTGTATAACCTAAAAGATTCTCTCTTAGTGATTCTACTGGCCGCGCCAAATCAATATCACGGTAGAGCGTATTGAATGTCTTATTTAGGACGTTAGTGGGTCGTCCTACAAAAAGTCGACGGACAAAATATGATTCTACCAATAAAATCATATCCTCAAATTCTTCTAACGAAAGAGTCCTCTCGGTATGATAGTTGTTATAAAGGTTTAGTAGAAATGGGTAGGATGTAGTGAAATCGAGCCTTCTAAAACGATCAAACCAACGTTGTAGATGGGGTTCTGGTTCTTCTCTCGGATAACGAAAACGACGATAATATTCCGCAAATTTTAATATTTCCCTAAGTGCGTCTTCAGCATCGGCTTCATTTTGTTCAAGACGGCGTTCCAAACTTTCTTTTATATTTTGGTATATTTGTTTTTTGATCACTCGCG
>CAZNGI010000051.1:0-15140 GCA_964572505.1 uncultured Methanotrichaceae archaeon
TCGAATTGACGAACGATTCAATTTGTGCCAAATCTTTTTGCATACGACAGCAAGTATCTAGAATTTCAATTGAATCAAATAATGGAAATTGATACTCCTCATCAATCATATCAGCCAATTTGTACCGATCTGGAGATGGAGTAAACTTTCTCGCCCCTTCTATGCGCCACCAGAGATCCTTTGTTTCATACCCTTCCTTTAGGAGATTTGATAAGAAAGATCCACGATATCCTAGTCCACGCACTTGTATACCATGATCGAGATGAATTTTATCTAAACGTCCTAACGAATCTTCTCCTGATTCTATATCGCCACATGCAACTAATGCTAATCGGCTGGTGTCAGGGCATTCTTTTTTTGCAACGGCAACCATATATTCTGTTGATAAGTCTTCATCAATTTGTGATTCTCTTAATTCTCTCAATGTTGCATTTATACCTGATTTGGTCCGAGGTCCGTCTGGTTTATACGTGGCAATCTGCGAAACACAATCCCAAGGAATAAAGGCAAACGGGCATATTTGACCCAGGAGTGATGCAGGTTTAATCGATTCCATACCTGGTGCCAATACGACGAGATCCGGATCGAAATTTATCAGAAACTGCTGATATTTCTCAGGAACTTCATCTTGGTCAGAAAGGGGAACCATGACATTGAAGTATCCGCCTATCATAGCGCAGTTGTACTTAATGATCTGCTCGAAACGGTCCCATTCATCAGGATCACTGGGGCGAATTATCCATGCTATGCTTCTAGGGTATACAGATGCCACAGCAAACTGTTGCACAGTTTAGTCACCAGTAGCTACCACTATCGCCGACTTAATAATAACTTCGGATATTTCTCCACCTTCATTTCCCGCGCCAAACGACGCGAAGGCAGCCACAATCCCAAAGAATAGGAACTAAAGAAGAACAAAAATAGAACGGAAATACGGAGATGTCGCGACGCCCTACATCCCGCCGCCCATCATCGGCCCGAACTTCTTCATCATCCGCTTCATGCCCATCTTGTTCATGCCGCGCATCCCCTTGAGAGCCTTCTGCATCGCCTTGTGGGACTTCAATAGCTCCCTCACAAGCTCCGGCTGGGTCCCGCTGCCCCGTGCGATCCGCTTCACCCTGGAGGCGGTTATGATCTTGGGCTCCTCCAATTCCTTCTCGGTCATCGAGCTTATGATCACCCCGTACTTGTCGAGCCGGTCTTTTGTGACCTGGTACTCCTTGTCGGAGATGTCGAGCCCCATCCCGCCGAGGGGGAGCATCTGCATGATCTGCTTCAGGGGGCCCATCTTGTTGATCGCCTCCATCTGCTTGCACATGTCCTTGAGGGTGAACTTGCCCCGCATCAGGGCGTCGACGTCCATCTCCTCTTCGACTTTCGTCTCCTGGGCCCGCTCGATCAGGGTTTGGATGTCGCCCATCCCCAGGAGCCGGGATATGAACCGGTCGGCCTCGAACCGTTCGAGGTCGTTCGGGGTCTCGCCGACCCCGATGAAGGCGACCGAGGAGTTCGTCTCGGCGACGGCGCTCATGGCACCGCCACCCTTGGCGGTGCCGTCGAGCTTTGTTATGATGACGCCTGTTATCCCCACGGCCTTGTTGAAGGCCTTCGCCTGCTCGCTCGCCTGCTGGCCGAGGGCGGCATCCATAACAAGGAGCTTGTGGTCGGCGTGGACGATGGTGTCTATGTCCACCATCTCCTGGATCAGGTCGGCCTCGAGGGCGTGCCTGCCCGCGGTATCCACGATCTGGACGTCGTACTTTTTGCTGGCCTCAAGCCCTTTCCTCGCAACAGCAGGGGCATCGGGGTTTTCCTTCTCGCCGTAGAAGAATACGCCCTGCTTTTCGCAGAGGGCTTTGAGCTGGTCGTAGGCTCCCGCCCTGAAGGTGTCGGCACAGACCACCGCCGACCGGAGGCCCTTCCTCTGGAAGAAGGTGGCAAGCTTCGCCGCGGTGGTGGTCTTGCCGCTCCCCTGAAGGCCGACGAGCATTATCGTCTGCTTCTCGAGAGAGACCGGAGAGCTCTTCCCGACGAGGTTTATCAGCTCCTGGTAGACGATGTTGATGACGTGCTCTCTTGGGTTCATCCCGGGAGCGGGCTTCTCGGAGAGGGCCCGATCCCTGATCCGGTTGGAGAGGTTCATCACCAGCTTGACGTTGACGTCCGCCTGGAGCAAAGCCCGCTGGATCTCCCGTACCGCCTCGTCGACGACCTGCTTATCTATCCTGCTGGCGGAAGCGATCTTCTTCAGCGCTCCCCTCAACGATCCACCCAAACTGTCCAAAACCATAAAAACCAAACATCCAATGATTTGTCGATGATTTGTCGAGAAAGTACGTCCCGACCGGGACTCGAACCCGGGTCTGAGGCTCTCTGCGCATGTTCTGCTCCGCAGGCCTCTAGGATATCCACTACCCTATCGGGACACGATGCCGAGTAGGATGGTTATGGTAATTAAGCCTATTGATTTGAGGACGGCTTCCGTCCCCGACAGGCCTGGAAGGTCCTTATCGCCCTGAAGAACTCGACCCTCCCGAACTGTGGCCAGTAAGGTGCGCAGAAGTGGACGGGACAGCTGCTCCCGTTCGCCTGCCAGGGCAGGAAGTTTGAGGTCCGGACCTCGCCGCCGGTCCTAATTATCAGGTCCACCCTGGGAAGGGGCTGGCCCCCGATCGGATAGAGGTGGCCCGCTACCGCATCCTCGTCCAGGTCCCGGGGGTCGAGACGGCCCTCTCTCACCTCCAGGGCCAGGGATCTCGCTGCGTCGGCGAGCTCGCGTTTGCCACCGTAAGCGAGGGCCAGGTTGAAGTGCATATTGTCGTAGCCCAAGGTGGCAGCCTCCACCTTTCGGATCGCCTCCTGCAGATGAGGCGGCAAGAGGCCGATCCTGCCGATGGCCCTCACTCGGATCCGGTTTTTGTGCACCTTCTCCGATACGGCGAGCTCCAGAAGCTTCCTTTCGATCAGCTCGAAGAGGTACTCCTTCTCGGCCTCGTCCCGGTCGAAGTTCTCGGTGGAGAAGGTGTAGACGGAGAGGTGCTTTATCCCGAGCTCCAGGCACCAGTCGGCCACCATCTCCGTCGTCTCGGCACCTCGGCTATGTCCGTCAAAGCTGGAGACACCTCTCATCCTGGCGTAACGGCGGTTCCCGTCCTGGATGATGGCAACGTGCTCCGGAACACCCGCCCTCAAGGCTTCCCTCTTAAGGGCCCCCTCATAAAGGGACCGCAAGGGACCGGGCGACCCGGAAGCAAAGAGCGATCGGCACAAGTCCATCTCCATCAACTTCACCAGTTACTATTTAAAAGGTCCTCTCCGAAGGCCTTTTCGACCCTTTGGTCGGGCGGGTGGGTGTGGAAAAATACTAATATGCATGACGTCGTGGGAGGGGTTGAGGGCCCGTGGTCTAGGTGGTTATGACATCGCCTTCACACGGCGGGGATCACGCGTTCGAATCGCGTCGGGCCCATCATCCCTTTTGGTCACAACCTTTAATTATCATAGCATGCCTTTAGCACTGCTGGATGAACTTCAGGTTATCCGCCCCGAATTGTCGGATTTGAAGCTTGATTCGTCCCCAGAGGTGATATACTGGCTAATTATGCAAGTACAAAAAGGAAAAGGAATGCACAAGGTCCGGAGGTCGTAACCAGAGTCCGCCTCCCGCGAGCGTATGACAGAGAGATGTTTGGATTCGTGGAGACCCTCCTCGGCTCGAACAGGCTGAGGGTTAGGTGCCTCGACGGTCAAGAGAGGATGGCGAGAATACCCGGCAAGATGAAGAAGAGGATCTGGATTCGGGAAGGCGACGTGGTCATCGTGGTCCCCTGGGATTTTCAGGACGAGAAGGCCGACGTCGTGTGGAGGTATACCAGGCCTCAGGTTGATTACCTGGTGCGAAAAGGGTACCTCAAAAGGTAGCCATGACCGAGGAATCCAAGAAGCAGAGACAGTTCGAGGCAAAGATCGACCTGATGCGTGAAAGGATCAAAGATTCTGACGACTTCAAAGTACAAGACGAGGTCTTCGACCGGCGCGCCCTGATGGACCTGTACGCCCTCGCTAGCAAGGGCGTGATCGCCTCCCTTGGCGGGGCGGTGAGCACCGGCAAGGAAGCAAACATCTTTCGCGCCAAAGGAGAAGATGATAAGGACCTCGCCGTCAAGATTTATCGCATAAATACCAGCAACTTCAAGGCCATGCAAAACTACCTCCTCGGTGACCCCAGGTTTGGCAGCATCAAGGGAACCAAGAGGGCGGTCATCGTCGCCTGGACGAGAAAGGAGTTTCGAAACCTCAAGCGGGCCGAAGAGGTGGGCGTGAAGGTTCCTCATCCCATCACCATTAGAGAGAACATCCTCGTCATGGAGATGGTGGGTGAGTTGGAGGCGCCCGCGCCCCAGATCAAGGACGTGACCCTGGAGCCGAAAGAGGCGGAGCTGGCCTTCGAAAAGATCACCGAGTACGTATCTCTTCTCTACAACAAGGCAAACCTCGTACATGCCGACCTGAGCGAGTTCAACATCCTCTACCACGAAGGAGAACCCGTGATCATCGACATGGGCCAGTCGGTGACCCTGGAACACCCGATGGCGAGGAGCTTTTTGGAAAGGGACATATCAAACCTCGCTCGCTACTTCAATAAGAAGTACGGCGTCGGCTCTGAAGAGGCCATCAAAGAGAAGATCAGAGCCGGAAAGGACGGCTGACTTTTCTCAAATCGCAATAATCACGAAACATTTTCACGGAGACTGATAATTTTGCACATCAAGATTCCAGCAGATCGAATAGGGGTTCTGGTGGGTCCCACAGGATCGGTGAAGAGCATGCTCGAGGAGAAGACCGGCGCAGAGCTGGTGATCGACAGCGATACCGGCGCTGTGGAGATCATCACTGGAGAGGACCCGATCATGGCGATGCGTCTCGCCGAGATCGTCCGGGCGATAGGCAGAGGCTTCTCCCCCGAAAGGTCCTTTGCGCTTCTGGAAGACGAGATGCTGATGCTGGACGTCATAGACCTGTCCAGGGTTTGCAACACCAAAAGCGACATGGCCCGGATAAAGGGAAGGATAATCGGAAAGGACGGCCGGACTAGAGAGATCACCGAGAAGCTGACCGGCGTTGGGATCTCGGTCTACGGCAAGACCGTCGCCATCATAGGAAACCCAGACCGGATCCGGATCGCGAGAACCGCCATCGAGATGCTGATGGACGGAGCGCCCCACGGCGCTGTCTACGGCTACCTGGAGAAGAAGAACCAGGAGCTGATCCAGTCCAGCATGGGCGACCTTTGATCATTTCAGGGTGACCCTATCCCTTCTGGTGTAGACGTTCATTCTGCTCTGGCGGGCGAAGCCCACCAGAGTTATGCCCCTCTTCTCAGCCATCTCGACGGCGAGGGTGGTGACGGCCCCCTTGGAGGCGACGAAGGGGACGTTGAACTTCGAGACTTTCTCGACGGTATGGCTCGTTATTCTGCCGGAGGTGACGGCGTAACAGCTCCTCAGATCCTGCTCCCGGAGGATGCCCCAGCCAAACGCCTTGTCCAGGGTGTTGAGGCGGCCGACGTCCTCAGAGCTTGCGAGGATCGCCTCTGCCCGGCAGAGGGAAGATGTGTGGGTTCCGCCCGTCTTCCTGTAAAGGTCCGAATCGAGGGTGGCGAGGAGGTTCGACAATATCCGATCGGCTCTGACGGTCCAGTCGGTCTTTCCGGCAGTACTCTCAATTTCGGCCCCTCTGCCCTTCTCAGATGCGGGTTCGATATCCACCCACGCCTTGCTGCCCTCGATCCGCAAGGACTTAATCTGGGATGCATCCCCTATCAGCCCCCGATACCAGAGATGGCCAGCCACAAACTCCCTCTCCTGGGAGGGGGTGATCGTGGCTTTCGCGAAGAAGTCACCGTTCACGAATATCTCGAGCTCGACCTCCCTTGGCAACCGCTCCTCGATCTCGAAGATTTCGCCCCCCTCAATCCTCAACGTCTGCAGAGCTTGATGTTTCACGGCCGCCGATGCGCCATGAAATTATATATGTCTTCTCAGAATGTGAGCATCTTCAAAAACCCCGAATTTCGGAGGACGAACCGTTGGACTTTCCCCTGCATCTGGAACTGACCCTCTACGACTGGGTTTTGATCGCGATCCTCGCCCTGAACCTCCACTGGATCCTGGCCGCCAGGCTGGGCCGGATCAAGAGCCTAAAAGGGCTGAACCTCGGAAACTGGGGTCCGGTGATAATGATCAGGACCACAAGGTGGCTTTCCCTGATCGACCGGCTCAGCAGCCCGAAAAGGTTCTGGAAAGCGGCGATCACCGCGGGGATTCCCCTGGTCATCCTGGGGATGTTCTCGTTTCTCGCTTTATTCCTCCTGACGACCCTTGTGGTGATGCGGTCGCCTCCGGAGCCGAGCGTCTACACCGCCCCGAGAAACGTCCTATTGATACCGGGGATAAACCAGTTCATACCCCTCTGGTGGGGCTGGATCGCCCTCTTCGTGACAATGGCGGTCCACGAGTTCTCCCACGGGATCCTCTGCAGGGTTGAGGGTATCAGGGTCAAGTCGATGGGGATCGCCCTTCTAGTAGCCCCGGTGGCGGCCTTCGTCGAGCCGGACGAGGAGGAGCTTTTCGGATCGGAAAATAAGAAGGCGAAGGCATCCCGGGCCGCTAGGGTCAGGATTCTTTCCGCTGGAGTCATAGCGAACTTCGTTGTTGCGGCGGTGGCGCTGGCCCTCTTCTTCGGGCCGGTCATCGGAGCCATCGCGCCCGTTGACAGAGTCGTGGTGGTGGACGTGGTCCCGGATTCCGCCGCGGACCTCGCCGGCTTTGAGAGTCAGATGATCCTCCTCCTGGTCGACGGCGTGAGGATCGAGAACATCGAGGATCTACTGGCAGAAGAAGGAAATCTAAAGAGCCTCAAGCTCCTCCGGGGCGAGGAGGTGGTGGACCTCGGTCTCGATGGACCTCTCCGGAAGGGCGTCGTCGTCTCCTACGTCTTCGAGGGGTCTGCGGCCGGAGAGGCGGGGATGGTCCCGGGGGTCACCATCTCCGAGATCGACGGAGTTTCGACTCCGGACTGGGGGTCCTTCAGGTCTTACATGAACTCGACCGGGGAAGGGCAGACCGTCTCCATCGGGACGAACCGGGGCGAGTACGAAGTCAAGCTCACCGCCAACCCCGATGGATCGGGAACTGGGTTCATAGGCGTCGGGTTCTCCGGCGTCTCGGCGAACGCCGTCTACCTGGACGGAGCAACCTTCCAGGAGTTTCCGGCTGGGCCCTTCCTTGCGGCCCTCCAGGAGATGCCAAGATCCGGCCTCATGGGTATGCTCTCCCTCATGGGCCTTCCCTTCTCGGGGATTCCCGGCTTCACCGAGATGGGATTTCCCGGCTTTTCAGGCTGGATCACTCAGCTCTTCGAGCCGACGGGTTGGGCCGAGCCCCTGGGAGGAAAGATATTCTGGATCGCCAACTTCCTCTTCTGGGTCGGGCTGATCAACCTTTATGCGGGCCTATTCAACTGCCTTCCTGCAGTGCCCCTGGACGGGGGCCACATCTTCAGGGACATGCTCCACATGGGGTTTGCGGCGATCTTCAAGAGCGAGGCGAGGGCGGAGAAGATGACCCAAGCCCTGGTGACGGCGATGGCCTGGCTGATCTTCTCATCGCTCCTCTTCATAATCGTCGCCCCCTATCTCGCCCACGGGTTTGGGGGCTAAACCGCCCCGCTTTTTTCAGCAGAAAAAAAGGAGATTTCAGCTCCATAGCTCCATCTCCAGAAGACGTGCCACGGCATAGGCCGGGAACACGTCGGAGACCGATTTCCCGTACTTCTCAGACAGCCGGATGCATTCTAAATCGAGGTCGCGGGCGGCCTCTTTTATCAGCTCTTCGCCTATCCCGACGGCAACGACGAGGTCGAGGCCGTGCTGCTCCGCCAGCCTTCGAATCCCCTCCGTCAAGAGCCTCTCCTGGCGGGATTTCGCCTGGCGGGCGATCTCGACCGCGCCGTCCGAACCGATCTCCTCAAGGTCCGCGCAGACGGTCCTCGCAAGCCTCCTTTCGGCCGATAGAGGATCTTTCCCGCCACCGTCGGGGGCCTCGACGGTGTACTCGACTTCGGTTATGCCGCCGAGGACGAGATGAGCGTCGGCGGCGATGGCGAATAATTCTGAAGAGAGTGGAACCCTTCTCCCTCCGATCTCCACACTTCGCAGAAGGGCGGCGAGGTTCGTCCTCAGAAGGCCGGAGTAGATCAGCTCGCTCCGCGCCAGCCGCTCGAAGTCGGTTTTGGCGGCCTGGGGTCCCTTCTTTAACGGTATCAGGTCTGTGGTGGTGGAGCCCATGTCCACGAAGATGCAGTCGCCAACCTCTTTAGAGACGAGGCTGGCCGAGGCGGACCAGTTGGCTGCGGCGAGATCGCCTATGTCCTCCCAGCGAAAGCCATCGACGCCCCAGAAGCTGACGGGGCAGGAGAAGGCCCGCTCGATCGCCTCCTTGATCTGGACGATGCCGGACCTTTTATCCGAAAAGCAGTCTGCAAGCTCTCCGGTCATGACGACGGCGAGAGCCTCCGGCCCCGCGTCCCGGGATATCCGGCGGAGGAGCGGCTCTAAGGAAGCCTCCTTCCAGAGGGGCAAATACTCGATCAAAGTGAATTTGCCGTCGGAGCTGGCGGCTTTGGTGTTTGCTCCGCCCACGTCAAGGCCCAGGATCATAAGCGTTGGGGTCCCGATATACCATAAAAGCTTTAGGCTAATTGGCCGCTATCTACGCCACTAGCTTTTGGAGAGATGATCATGGCTGCCAAGGAGAAGTATCCCGAGCCCACCTATCTGGAGTACGGATTTGGTGAGCTGGAATATGACGTCATCAAGAAGGAGCTCTGCTGTTACTGCGGAAACTGCATAGCCTTCTGCCCCAAGATCGACAAGCAGGAGAACAGGCCCGAGCTGATCGATTACGACCCCCTCTGCGGCCTCTGCTACGCCTACTGTCCGAGGACGATGCTGGACATGCCGACGATGGAGAAGAAGATCTTCGAAAGGGTGAGGAAGGAGGACGAGCCCCTGGGGATCTACAAGAAGGCCGCATCCGCCAGGATCGCGAGATCCGACGTCAAGGCCCAGGACGGAGGAGTCGTCACCGCCCTCCTCATCCAGGCTCTGGAGTCCGGCGTGATCGACTGCGCCGTCGTCACCGGCAGGGATGAGAAGTGGAGGACCGTCCCCAAGGTTGCGACGACCCCCGAAGAGATCGCCGGCTCCGCCGGGACGAAGTACACCATCACCCCGAGCATCACCGGCGTTCAGATGGCGATGGACCAGGGGAAGAAGAAGATCGGCTTTGTCGGCACCCCCTGCCAGATCCAGGCGCTGAGGAAGGTCCAGCTTTTGGAGGAGCCCTACCAGTTCGGCCAGGACAGGATCGCCCTACTCGTAGGCCTATTCTGCATGGAGAACTTCGAGTACGAGCAGCTCTTCCCGAAGCTCGTCCAGGCCACCTTCGGCCTCAAGCCCGAGGACGTCGATAAGTTCGAGATTCAGAAGGGGATGTTCAGGGTCTTATCTGGCGACCTGGTTAAAGAGATCCCCATCGACCAGACCGACGAGTACGTCTGGAAGGGGTGCGGCCCCTGCTTCGACTTCGCCGCGGAGCTGGCCGACGTATCCGTCGGGAGCGTCGGGTCGAAGTCGGGCTGGTCGACGGTCCTCCCCAGGACCGACGCCGGAGCCCAGATCTACGAGAGCGCTCTAGCGGCCGGAGCCATCGAGGAGGCGGCCGTCTCCGAGAAGGGGCTCGCCCTCGCCGGGAGGCTCGCCAAAGGGAAGGAGGAGCGGTTCACCACCAAGACGGCGGAGCTCCTCAGTCGGGGCGTTCCCGTGAACATAAGGAGATGAAGAAAGCCCGAGAAACGGCGGGCTTGAAATCGACATAACAGCAGATCAGAAGACCAGGATGCGATCCGATGTTATCAGTGGGGCTGGCTGGAAAGCCTAACGCCGGAAAGTCCACCTTCTTCAAGGCGGCGACCCTCGCCGAGGTGGAGATAGCAAACTACCCCTTCACCACGATCGATGCTAACCACGGGGTATCTTCCGTGAGGGTACCCTGCCCCTGCAGGGAGCTTGGGACTGGAACCGAGTGCGGAAAGTGCAGGGACGGGGTGAGGTACGTTCCCGTGGAGCTGATCGACGTGGCCGGGCTCGTCCCCGACGCTCACTTGGGAAAGGGCCTTGGAAACGAGTTTCTCGATAGCTTAAGGGTCGCGGAGGCCGTGATCCACGTCCTGGACGCCTCGGGCTCGGCCGACGCCGAGGGTAACCCCGTCGGAGTTGGAAACCGCGACCCCGAAAAGGACGTCTTGTTCCTGAAGTACGAGATCGGGATGTGGCTCTACGGCATCCTCAACAGAAACTGGGAGAGGCTGATGAGGCGCGTCCGGGCCGAGGGGATCAAGATGATCGAGCCCCTCATCTCCGAGCAGCTCGCAGGAGCCGGTGTCACAGACAACCACGTGAGGTGGGCGCTCTCCGTCATGAAGGGCGATCCGACGAAGTGGGGCGAAGAGGAGATGAAGAGGTTTGCAGAGCTTCTGCGGGATGCAAGCAAGCCGATGATCATCGCTGCGAACAAGGTGGACGTTGCGCCCCCCGAGTTCGTCGAGCGCCTGAAGGCCTTAGACGAGATCGTCGTTCCCACCAGCGCCGCGGCCGAGGTCGCCTTGAGGATGGCGGACAAGAGCGGCGCCATCAAGTACAGGCCGGGGGACGGAGATTTCGAGCTTGTAAAAGACCTTTCCGGCCCCCAGAAGGCGGGGCTTGAAAAAATCAGAGAGATCCTCAAAGGGATGGGAGGAACAGGGGTCCAGGAGTGCATCGACCGGGCGGTCTTCGAGCTTCTCGATTACATACCGGTATTCCCGGTGGAGGACGAGGGGAAGTGGACCGATCGAAACGGCGTGATGCTCCCGGACGCCTACCTGATGAAGAAGGGCTCGACGACGAGGGATCTCGCCTACAGGATTCATACCGACATCGGGGATAGCTTCCTCTTCGCCCTGGACGGGAGGTCCAAGAGGAGGCTCGGGGAGAAGCACGAGCTTGCGGCCGGGGACGTCATAAAGATCGTCTCGACGAAGTGAGGGGGGCGAAGGGGTCCGGCCGAACGATCCGAGGCCGGGGACCTTCGGCGCCGTCAATTTTTCCGACAAAGCCCGCCCGCTTTTTTGATCCGCAAAAACATTAATTCGCCTCTTCGCCTTCTGGGGACCAACCAGAGGAGATCCGGACTTGAAAAGAGAGGACCCGGAGCGTGCCCTGGGGAAGATCCTCGCAGCCTGGCAGGTCGAGATGGCCACTGACGACCTGGAGGATATGATGGCCCGAGCCCTCGAGCCCGAGGAGCTTCTCGGCCTGAACGATCTGGCTGCAAGTTCGCTTCTTTTGCCGGATGGGACCTGGGACTTCTCGGACCTGGCTGGGGCCGAGCTGGAGAGGTTCCATCGGCTGGTCCTGCAGGTCGACGAGAGGTGGAGGGCAGAGATGCAATTCAGGGAGATTGCCGGAGAGGGGTGAGACCCTGCGGTGGTGGAAAGGCGAAAAGTCTGCTTTCTGATGGGGAACGCTTTGCTATACCTAGCAATATTTAAAAGGTAGATTCGAGTAATTTCTTACATGATTTGAAGAAGTATATGATAAGGATTAGTACCAAAAATACATCTGATACTTCCATTAATACTGTTACAATATTATGATTTGTCTCGTTGAATAAAATCAGACTCACCTCTACCACTGTTCGTAGTGATATGAGTGCTATGGTAACCAAAAACGTATGACCAACTACACTAAGTGTAGGTGCCTTTATTTCTAACCAAATCTCTTCGAGTAAAGGACCTATAGCCCTACTTATAACCCCACATAGACTAAACAGCACGCTAATTAGGGTGGTGCGTACTGAATGACTTCTAGAGGTCATCCGTCAGGTGGTATTATCAAATTCATATTATACTCCTATATAATTAACAATGTGAAACATACTATTTAAATATATCCGTACTCCTTTCTCATCCTATTCGCGACGGTGTAACGTCTCATCAGGTGGCTATACTGTCTAAAATAGAGGGACTAAACGAAATCTATTTCGCGTGAAAATTTATATATGAGATACACTCGAATTTTTATATGTTGAGTACAATGGCTTCGGCAAAAACGATAGCGTGAGTATGGGGGAAGGGGATTCAGCACGCATTTACTTTAAAATGAATGCCCCACAGCTTGCAGCGGGGTGCACTGTTTGACTGAGAAACGCTCGAAGAATCGGCGCTGGATTTCGGTTTCATGTTCAACCCAGTTAATGCACAAATATTCGCAACTTGCTGATTAGGAGGAGTTCTTCAACACAGCAGAGTCCATCGAAAAGTTTTTACATTATTAATAATGATGATTGTAGGCCAAGGAGGAGAGATAAATGATTATACGCCACGTCCTCAAATTTGTAGTGGTTCTAGGTTTAGTTGCAATTTTTGCGTCTGCAGAGGATCCTCAGGAGAGCGACAACCTAAGCGTGGCCTGCCAGCTAGATCCGGATATCATCTTTCCTTCGGACTCAGGTATAAATCCCAACGAAAGTAAAGTGCTACTGACGGTAGAGGGTAATGGCAAGCCCAAAGAAGTTCCTGTTTATGTGGTTCTTGCTATTGATAGCTCTGGTAGTATGGAAGAAAATGATCCCCAAGGCAATCGAAAAAAAGCTGCTGAGAATTTTGTAAGAATGATGAATCCTTCCAAGGATAAGGTCGGCATCATAAGTTGGGATAACGATATCGATTTCAAGGTAGAATTAAATAACAGCCACAATTATGTAATATCTAAAATCCAAGATGTCGATTCCAAAGGTGAAACAAATTTAGATGAAGGGCTACAGGCTGCAGTGGACTTATTTAACAACGAAACCGACTCTAAGAAGGTCATAATATTCTTGTCTGATGGAGAAGGTGACTACACATCAAGCGGAACTCTGGGTTGTAAGGCGGACCTGGCCAGGGATAAGGGTATCATCATCCACTCCATAGGCCTGAATGTGGCCGATACAAGCGCTGAAAGGTGTCTGCGAGACATGGTAACAGCCACCGGTGGTGAATATTATGATGCACCTTCGAGCACAGCTCTCGAAAATATTTATAATAATATTGGCAAAGTTGTACTGAACGTTGCAGCAAACGATGTGAAAATCAGATATAAAGTTCCCGTAGAATTGAATATAAGTAACCACTCTCTCGAACCTGATTCGGAGATGCTAAAAGGTGATGATCTGGAGTTGGTGTGGGATATAGGGACTATGTCCATAGGTGATATCCTGAGCATCTCTTTTAACGTAAGTTCCTCAAATGTGGGAAGCTTCGATCTTGGTAGACCCTTCTCTGGAGCGAACTATACAAAAAACGATGACACAGGCAGTGAAAAGTTCGACGGGAAAACTCTCACAGTAATCTCTCCAGATTGGATCATCCCCTCGGGTGTATCTGAGGCCAACTCAGGAGCATTTATATCAGTTAATACGAGTTCTGTCGACTTTAATAAACTCCATCAGATGGTAAATGTTATTTATGATGTAGTGGAGCATGACGAGAATCGTATCATCTGGAAATTCATAGATACGGGAGATTGGGCGTATGTTTTTGCTGATGGAGATATATTCATTACGAGTAGGTCAACTCTCAGTCTATCCAAAATATACAAATTTGAAGATGAATTTATAAACATTATAGGATTATTGAATACGAATGGTGCTGACATATCAGTTGATCCACAGCAAAGTCCAATCTTCGGCGCGACGTACTACTCGAAGGATGCAAGAATATTTCACAAGATAAGATATACAGGTCGCCATGAATACAACTTATTCCTAGTAGTTCCTGACTGTTCGGTCAAGGAAGCTAGGTTGACCATGATCTATCGTGATACAAGCTCGTGGTCAGGTTGGGAAAATGCATTTTGGATCGGTAATAAAAATGTATTTGATAGAGAAGCACCTGGTTATGTAGACATAACAAAGGAACTACCAAATCCCGGCGAGTACCCAGTTTATTTGAGAGATGATTTTGATGATAGAGATACCACAAT
Source organism: uncultured Methanotrichaceae archaeon (assembly GCA_964572505.1). GTDB lineage: Archaea > Halobacteriota > Methanosarcinia > Methanotrichales > Methanotrichaceae > Methanocrinis. Next base: position 14,129 of record CAZNGI010000051.1, read on the forward strand.
AATTATCGAAGCGATAACATCGCCCGTGCCAATTCCAAAAGAGTTTGTGCTGCACGATGAAGACTTCGATATCACGGTATACGAATCGAACCCATCGTCTATGGATTTGATTGCATTAGAAGATAACATAACTAAACATGCAATCGTAACAATGGGGGACGTTAGGGCTGAAGAAGAAAACGTGGTTCTTGAGATAGAGCTTGAGAATATTGGATATGTACCCTTAAATCCCGATGCATTTATTATGGTTGTCTCAAATGGTAAAGTTATATTTCGGGATACCATCTATAATATTGGATCAACTATACCTCTTGAGAACAAAACGTACAAATTTGAATTGCCCGTTACTCAAAACCTCGAACTGCCTTATGATATCATTGTTGTTGTAAGCAGCGACGGGAATCGATTAGGGTTAGCGAGACAAAGCAAAGATTGGCGGGGAGATTCCCGCTAATTCTGTGTTTGAAGAGGCCATCGAATGTTCTGTCGCCTGATGTCGATGAAACTGTTGCATTAGATAAAATAGTAAAGAAGCCGAGGAAAAAGACGGATGACGTCAGGATTTTGTGGCTATTGTTGCCATCGCTATAGAGGAATAAGGAGCTTTAAATAGGCAATCCAGACTGACGGCAGTCTACAAATGCGAATATAATGGAGGTTGAAGAAGTGTGTGGAAAATTCGCTATAGTTGTGATATTGGTTGTCTCAGTAATGCCTTCATTTGGAACTGCAGAAGAGATTATGGCCCTTAGCTCATCCAATTCTGTTGACGATTTGATAAATAGTGGAGATCTCTTATTTGCTGAAGGAAGATATAACGAGTCTATTGAATTGTATAATAGAGCGATCGACCTCAACAAATCATCTACAACTGCATTGATTCATAAAGGCGACGCTTTTATGAATTTGGACAAATATCATGAAGCGATAGAGTCGTACGATGATGCTATAGCGATCTTAGAAACCGAGAAAAATTCTATTGGCAATAGGTCAGAAGATATTTTAATTAATT
>CAZNGI010000052.1:0-11939 GCA_964572505.1 uncultured Methanotrichaceae archaeon
TCATCTATTTTTACGCTTGATTCGAGTATCTTGGAAAGGAGGCTGAATAGTTACTAAATTTTTAATCTCTCTGGCCATTGCAATAGCATCCTGAAGTTCGGGGAGATGAGGTGCAATCTCGGCCAATGTCCACGCTCTAGCAACTTCGTCATCAATCGTCTGAACAACTGCTATTGTTTCTTTAATTGCATCTGTTTTCAGAGGTTCTGGTAAGTCGGAGGCCATCTCGGCGGTTAACCTTGCCTTCAAATATCCCTTTTCAATTTTAGGCGCAGGCTCACTTAAAGATCTACATGACATCGCAGATTTGTCTTTATCCCCGTCTTTCTGAGCTCCAGTAAGTTTGGGTACAATTCTGGCCATAACATTCAAAACCATATTTCTACTTTTTATATACTTGATGATATTTAAAGCGTCTTGAAGTTTTGCAAGCCAAGGAGCAATTCCTGCCAGCGCTTTTTCCTGTGAACTCTCGTCGCCTATTTTCTTTACTAGTTTAAGAGCTTCGTCAAGTGCGGCCGTCCTCTTGGGTTCTGAAAGTGTAGGCGCGATCTCAGCCATAGCCGTTCCTTTTGAAACCTGCCCCTTTATTCTCTCGATTAGTTCAAGAGCCACATCAAGCACTTTTGCCTTATGGGATTCTGGAAGTTTAGACGCGATCTCGGCCAATGACCGTACACTTTCCAATATCTCCATATCCTTAATTTCCATAGCAATTGAACGGGACTCTTCCGGGTCTAGACGCTTATATCCGATCCAGGGCAACGACCTTATCTTTGCCCCCACATCTTTATCTCTGATTTCGCTTGCAATCGAAACGGCCTCTTTTAGTGCCTCTTCAGGATCTGACAGTCTAGGTGCAATCTCGATCAGAGACTTAGCCCTATCAAAATCATCATCTATTTTCTTTATGAGTCTGGCAGACTCGTTTAGGACATCCGCCTTCTGAGAGCCGGTGAGTTCGGTTGCTATCTCAGCCAACGCTACCGCTCTCATCTTTAAATTCATGATTTCTCTGGATACTGCGAGGGCCTCTTCTGGGTCAGAAAGTTTAGGTACAATCCCGGCTATAGCTATCGCTCTGTACCCAAAATCCGTGATATTTCTTGCTACTGAAAGGGCAACTTCAGTATGGAGAAGTTTAGGTGCGATCTCAGCCAATGCTTTTGCTTTCACACCCTCATCTTTAATATCGCTGGCAACAAGCAGGGCTTCCAGTAATGTTTCTTCAGGATCAGGAAGTCTAATCGCGATCTCGGCCAATGTACTTGCTTTCACACCTTTATCTTTAATATCGCTGGCAACAAGCAGGGCCTCCAATAGGGCATCCTCAGGATCGGGAAGTCTTGGTGCAATCTCGGCCAATGCTCTTGCTCTTACGCTCTCGTCTTTAATTTCTCTGGCAATTATGAGGGCCTCTTTGGGGAAGCTAACACAGAGTGAGAACGATAGCAGTCTTAATGCGTAATAACGCTGTTCTGGATTTGGCTTTTGTCTAGCATATGCAAGACCTTGGGCAATCGACCATATGTTATGCTCTACCAGTAAGACTATCAGATTTGGAGGGATGTTAGCTGACAAATTATTTATTGAGGCTATTATAAGTGCATAGCGAGTTTCCAAATCGAATGCCTGTGGCGTTTCAGCCTTCTCGATTTTAGCTTCGGATGAAAATTCTGTTAACTGCCAAGCACGAGCAATATCCTCAAAGAAGCCTGAAGTTTGGCCTAAGGATTCACGGGTCTGATACCATCCATTTTTGCCTTCAGCAGTCTCTTCTCGGAGCAAGGCATGGATTTCTTCTACTTTGTTGGCCTTTTCCATATGCCAAACAAGATTAGCGTAAATGTAGCCATCGTTTGGTAGCGTGTGCCATAACCCATCTATGGTTTGTGATCGGTAGCGTTCAAGCAGACTGGAGTGCACCTTTTGAATAGTAAGACCTAGTCCACACGGATCCGTTACACTTGCAGATGCTACAGGAGCTAACATCAGACTTCTGGAGAAATCGTGAAGCAAATCATGAATTCGATAAGTTTGAACATCCCCAAGCTTTGGACCTGGCAAAAGCAAAGCTTTGTTTCGTAAATAACGTAAGGTCTCCCTGGCGCTTCTCAAATCAACATTCCATAGAGTGGTTGCCATCTTCGGTGAGAGAAGAACGTCTTCAGGGAGGACGCCCAACCAGGAAAAGGCAACACGCTTCTTTTCTGGCATACTTTGGATACTGAGCCGGAATGATGCCCTCAAGCTAAGATTTCTGCGGGTTGCCTCATCCAGCTCCTCCACACCGGGCTTTTCCAGAGCCTCCAACCTGGCGATTTCAGCCCTGAGCTCCTCTAAAAGCTCAGCCCAAGAAACGCCGTCTTCTACCTGGGCAGCAATCAAGTTAAGCGCTAGGGGTAAGTATCCAACCTCTTTCGCCAAATCAAGGGCTTCTTGTTGTTCTGCCTCATTGAGTTCACGACCCAAACGTTTGGACAAGAGAGCCAGAGATTGGCCTTCCGTCATCACGTCCAGGTCGTAAACTCTCGCGTCTACGGCTTCGGCTATGAGGGAATCTCTGGTCGTTATCACCAACGAACAACGGGGCCCACCTACTCGGAATGGTTGAACGTGGGCCGAATTCCAGGCGTCATCAACTACCAGAAGAGCGGTCGCGTCGTGCAAAAGGGTGGACAGATGCATCGACGCCGCTGTAGGAGTTGTTGGACGAAATTCGTAGTCGCCAAGTGCCTGAATCCAAACGCTCAATAAAGATAGCAAATCCGGCTCTTGACCCAGTGTAGCCCAGAGTATGCCGTCCGAAAACTGGTTTACGACCTCCTCATCGTGAGCGAGACTTGAGGCTAGGACCGTCTTTCCGATCCCCCCAAGGCCATGAAGGGCGCTGACCACCAGCACACCAGGCCGATCCGAAATGTTCGTTAGAAGGCGGCGCTTTACCTCTTCGCTCTTTTCAGGTCGAGGGATGAAGTGCTCAGGCAGGGGTGGTGCCTGGAAGGGCGCACGGGCAGCACGTTTTTGAACTGATCTTTTATTTTGTTCTCGCTCCCAATTGTGAATGGCCTGCCGTATCTTTCCGCTCAAGTCTTCCGGGCTTTCGAAAGAGTCGCGTATGCGCTCACTATCAACACGTTTTCTAAAAGTCCGCTGTTTTTCATAGATCTCATCGGATTCTCGGAGACTTGGAGGTGGTGAAACTGCATCGGTAGCTACGAACATTAGCCTTGGAATCTCAGCCCCAACTGCGGCATCATACTCCTGCTCTGTATACGACGTTTCGCATCCGTCGGGGCAGCTTCCGTAAAGGTGCCCCACTATGCCCACGAATAAATTGCACTCTTCCACCCTGGCGTGGCAGAACTCATCTGACTCATAATCCCGCGCGCCGAAATCCTCCATGCGGACGCAGTGATAGCCGTCGAGGCCCTCGATGGCATCGTAAGCTGCCTCTCGGTACTCTTTCAGATCTCTGGCCGTGGAGCTGAAGAAGACCTTTTTGATGGGCATGGGAATTCAGATCGAAGGTTAGCCGAGGGTCTAAAAATAGTTTTGGAGCGCACCTGCTGAAAATATGCCATCTTCCTCCATTCTCGCCCAGCTCGGCGGGAAGGAAACGGCCTACCTTTCGCTTTCGCCTGCGCCGCCCGCCATCGCCCTCCAGGCGGCGAGCGCCGACCTCACCCCTGCACCTCGCCCTCGATCCCCAAAATGAAGCTCCTCACGGGCACCTCCTTTCCCGCGATCTTCAGGGCCTGCTTCACGAAGGCGGTGCAATCTCCCGCGATCAGGAGGCGCGCGCCCCCGAAGCAAGTGGATTTTCACTTTCAAATTACAGTCAAAAGCACATACTGCAAACTGCAGAGAATTCTGAAAAATCAAATTGCGTGCGGCCACCCCGCCCTAAAGGGCGGGGTATGCTTCGGGCCGCACGCCCGTTTTTCTGGATTTCAGAAATCTTCGAGTCTTCGTTGCCCAGATTCCCTTGATCCGCATGATTGAAACTCAGCTTTCGGTTTCCCCTGAGACTCCTTAATATGGTGCTTGATTGTGTCAGCAGTCACCAATGTTTTATCGATTTAAAAGAGCACAAAAAACGTGCGAGGGTTCACTTCATCCCCGACCTAAAGGTCGGGGTATTCGTGACCCTCCGCGCTCCCGAAGTAATAAGTTCAAATAGTTAGGTTCATGACTATAACCCACACAAAACAGCGAGGAGCCTAATTTTTAACCAGCTCGATCATAAAGCCCAGCCGCATTTTTCTGCCGTTTCTTTTTTATGGCCCGCCATTTCAGCTTGAACCATGAGACCCAGCACCTTCGATGTGACCGAGCAGCGCACCAAGATCACCGTCTTCAGGGTCGGCAGGATCTGGACCTTCAAGCAATTCTTCGGGGACAAGGAGATCTTCAAAGTTCTGGCCGATCATTACAGCCGCGAGAACTATCGCTTTGAGTTTCTCACCGAGTACGAGAGGGACGAGGCCTTCAAAAGGCTAAAGGCCCGGGGCTTCGACTTCCATGTGGTCGAGGACCTGGCCGGGTACGTCGTCAGCCTCGATCGATCCAGCAAATACGCGCCGGTTCTGAAAAACTCCATCGAGCACGTTGAAACTCAGAACGAGCGGGTATTCCTGATGAAGGACCTCGTCTCGGTGGAAGAAGCCCTCGAGTTCGGGGCCGAGATCTACGATGGTATCATCCCCTTCTGACCCGCCTGAAAGGGGTGCTGAAAGCGAAGAGCAGAGGCGGGACCAGGGTGCAGGTTCGGTCGAAGTTGGGACAACTTATATACAATATTTCAGCCAATCTACTTCTCATGAAAGAGAGATTTCTGGCGGTCGTCCTTGTCGCCTTCATCGTGATTGGTGCGGCTACAGCCATGCCGCCTTCTGAGCGGGGCGAGCTGCAGGACCGGAGCAGCGCCACCTTCCTCGACGTCGTCTCGATCCGCGACGCCGTTGATGCGATGCCCAAGGCGGATCTCGACGAGAACGAGACTGAAGGAATCCTGTACATGAGAGAGGAGGAGAAGCTGGCGAGAGACGCCTACCGGGTCTTTTGGGACCGGTACGGACTTGCTGTCTTCGAGAACATCACCGACGCCGAGGAGACTCACATGGACTCGGTGAAGGTTCTCATGGACAAATACGAGCTTGAAGACCCGATCCTCGAAGCTGGAAAATTCGCCAACCACGACCTTCAGGCCCTGTACGATGACCTGGTGAAGCAGGGCAATTCGTCTGTGGAGGAGGCTCTGCGCGTCGGCGCGGTCATCGAGGAGACGGACATCCAGGCCCTCCTGGTGAGGTTGGCCGACACCGACAACGACGACATCGGTCTCGTCTACGAGTCGCTGATGAGAGGATCGAGAAACCACCTACGAGCCTTCGCAAACAACCTGGAACGGCGCGGGATCGAGTACACCCCTCAGGCCCTGAGCCAGGAGGAGTTCGACCAGATCGTCGGCAGTTCCGTCGAGAGAGGGCCCTATCAGTCTTAGGACATTTTATCCTTTTTTGAAATTTCTACCACCTCCGGAAGGAGTCCCTTATCCGCTTTTTGAACTCCCAGATCTCCCGTTCCGAGACGTTCATCCTCCATCCCAGGTCGTAGAAGTCCTTCTCCCGCCCGATCCCGGTCAGGATCGGCCTCAGGAAGCACTCGCACTGCCTGCCGTCGAGGCCGCGTTCGTTGCACCTCCAGCCATCCCCGTCCTTTAGGTGGTTTGACAGAAGGTGGCCGCAGACGCAGCATATCCCGTTTCTGTAGTCGGGTCGCAGCGCCTCAGGCCGTCCTTTGGGAAAGGATGGATCCATAATCGTCAATTCCTCTTCGAGCTCGCTTCTGAAACCTGGTTTCCCACGCCGATCAGACAATGGTGTGGTTGGGCGGGAGAAATGCCCGGTGCCCGAAGGGCGTCCCGGCGGGCCTTATTCCCTCCTCCCACGAATGAAGGCGCCTTTTGTTGTGCCGCCCAGCGACATCTGCCTCGCCTCTCTCTTGAGCCGGTCGAGATCCCCACCCTCCAGCGCCTCGTTGTATATCTCGGCCATCTTTTGGGCGTACTTGCCCGTCCTGCCCCGGGCGTCGATGGCAAACGATCCGATCCCCATCTCGGCAAGCTTCGGCACCTGGTCTATCAAGGAGAGCTCGACGGCGTTAAAAACGTGGGTCCGGCACTCTCCGTCCCTTCTGACAGGAAAGACGCGCCTTGTCTCATCCTCTATTCCCCAGAACGCCTCTCCGGACTTTGCAACAGACTCGCAGCCCAGAGCCGATGAAATAAGGCAGTTTTCGGCCACCATAGCCTCGACGCTCCCCTGGACCACCACCTCTAGATCCGGGAGGTTTGGGATCGATTGAGACCTCGAAGCCATCTTCTCCATCTCCCGGGCCGAAAGTTCCGGCGAGAGGGTCAGCCTCCGAAAGCTGGAAGCCAGCGCCTCGACGGTGAGGCTGTTCCAGACGTTCAGACCCACGGACCCCGATACCCTCATCTCGGAAACCTCAGCCTTAACGGTCTCGGCGGCCCCCACCCCCTCGACCATCACCTCCTCCACCTCAGCCTTTTTCAGCAGAGGTGCTGCAAAGTCCAGAAAACGGCGTCGGGCTATCCTCGGCCACTTCCAGATGAGGTCGGCGTTCCCTATCTCGCAGATCTCTTTTGCCAGGTGGAGCGTCTCCAGGACCTCACCGGGACCTGTCTTTCCGGGTCGGCACCTCCTGCCCTCGGCGATTCCGATCTCGGGCTCGAAGTAGACTCGGCGGCATCCTGCCTCGACCGCCCCGGAGACCGCCTCCAGGGAACTCGCATAGACCGAAACCGACGGTTTCGATATGCTGGGAGGCGGGCGGATGGGCGCGGTCCTTCGTCTCTCAACCAGCCTGTCGAGCCTCTCCAGCGCCCCTCTCACTTCTTCATCGGACGGCCTGAAGGTGGCTGCCATCTCCCGCTCGACCTTTTCCAGAAACTCCCGCCTCAGCCTGTTCAGCTCTCCAAGGGGGGCGAAGAGCCCGCCCGGATAGTCCATCTCAATCTTCCTGACGACAAAGGGAGTGCCCCCTGTCTTTCGAAGCTGGGCCTCGATCTGATCTTCCGATAGGGGCCGTTTGATGGCCGGCTCCATCGAAAAGTCGGCTTTGAGAACGGCGTTCACCTCTTTCCCGTCTGCAAGGACGACTCTGCCCTCCAAGGCGGGCCTTCCCTCGTCCCATTCGACCAACAGATCTATGGGGATCTCCGGCTCGGCCCGAGGTCCAGAACTTTCGCCGAGCCCCGCTCTCCTGGTGAGAAAGACCTCGTCCCCCCTTTCTACGGGCCCCTGGACGACGAGCCTGATCAGACCGTCGCCGACCTGGAATGGGGATCTGACCACCACTCCCACCTCTTTCTCACTCGAGAATATGACCAGGCCGTCCCCCTGCCCTGGGACGAGATCGCCCTCTATCTTCACGGTGGCCACCTTCCTGCGCCCGTCCCAGGAGACGACAGACCCCACTCGAAGGCCCCGGTTGTCGGACCGATCCGTGCTCACAAGCTCTCCCCGGGCGGCGCCACAGATGCAACCCGCTGTGAAATCCCGGTTGAAGGCGAGGGCGAGGTCTCTATTGTCCTCCTCGGACGCAGCCCACTCGCCCCTGGATATGGCGTCAAGAGCCCTCCTGTAGATCGAAACGACGGCTCTCACGTACTCGGGCGACTTCATCCTCCCCTCGATCTTCAGAGCCTCGATCGGGATCTTCACCAAATCGTCCAGATGGGGGTAGACGGTGAGGTCTCTTGTGGAGATCAGGTAACTCCCCTTATGGGGGACATTTACCAGCTCCAGGGGCCTTCCATAAGCGTCTTGCCTCCCGCCCCTGAGGAGCCTGTAGGGCTTTCTGCAGGGCTGGGCGCACATCCCTCGGTTTCCGCTCCGCCCGCCGATCACCGATGAGAGGAGGCACTGGCCAGAGTAAGAGTAGCAGAGGGCGCCGTGGGCGAAGACCTCGACGCCGATGGGGGCTTTTTTGGCGATCTCATCCACCTCGGCAGGGGCGAGTTCCCTTGCGAGAACCGCCCGTTTCAGCCCCATCCCCGCAGCCCATTCTGCCCCTTCGAGGCTGCATATCGTCATCTGGGTGGAGGCGTGTAGCTCCAGGTCGGGCACAAGCTCCCTTGCGAGCCGGACGACACCCAGGTCCTGAACCAGGACAGCGTCCGCCCCGACCTCGTGGAGCCAGACTAGACGATGGGCTACGTCCTCGACTTCCGTCTCCGAGATGAGGGTGTTCACGGTGACGTAGACCTTGACGCCCCTGAGGTGGGCGTAGCCTATGGCCCTCTCAAGCTCAGAGTCGTCGAAGTTTGGGGCGTTCTGCCTCGCACCGAACCTCTTACCTGCGAGGTAGACGGCGTCAGCTCCCGACTCGACCGCCGCTTCCAGCCCCTCCCATGACCCGGCCGGGGCGAGGAGCTCAGGCACCTCTCCAGATCGTCTCACGGTCAACTACCTGGAAGGGCGAGATATATCTTTATCTGATTCCATCAAACCTCATCTTGTGGAACTCGTCTACGCCCTCGCCCTTCTGATCACAGGAGTCGCTGCGGGCTTCGCCTCCGGGATGCTGGGGGTCGGAGGCTGCTCCATCATGGTGCCGGTCCAGTTCTGGGTTTTGACCTCCATGGGGGTCGAGCCGACCATGGCCACCCGGATCTCTTTTGGGACCGCTCTCGCTGTGGCCCTTCCCACCACCATCAACGCCGCCCAGGGCCATTACCGGAGGGGTGCGGTCGTCCCGAGAGCCGGCCTCCTCCTCGGCATCACCGGCCTCGTCGGCGCTTTCTTCGGAGGCGCCGTGGCGGCCCACGCACCCGGAAACCTCCTCAGAATCATCTTCGGCCTGATCATAATCGCGGCCGCTCTGAGGATGGTGACGGGCCCCGATCCCAAAGCCGGAGAAGGTGGTGGAGAGGGTGGAGAGGGAGAAGGAGGTGAGGGGCTTGTTGCAAGGAGCGACTCCCGCTACCTTCTTTTGGGCCTTCCCCTCGGCTTCATATGCGGCCTCATCGGGATCGGGGGCGGGGTGATCATGGTCCCGGTCCTCTCGATGGTGATGGGCTTTGGGATGCACAGGGCTGTAGGAACATCCACCGCCGCCATCATCCTGACGTCGTCGGGGGGCGTTCTCTCCTACGTCTTAAACGGCCTGAGCGTCTCTGGCCTTCCTCCCCACTCCCTTGGCTACGTCAACCTCCTCCAGTTGGCGCTCCTTGCAGGGACGAGCATCCCGATGGCCTGCGTCGGCGTCAGGGTCGCCCACCGGCTTCCGGCCAGCCGGCTGAGGGCGGTCTTCACAGTCCTGATGTTTTACATGGCCCTGAAGATGATGGGGATCTTCGAGCTGCTCCACCTTCCGATATGACGTTGCTCCAGCAAAGCCCACCTAAAACTTTTTTGCAGATTAGAGCGAAGACGTCCGATCGGAGGTGTAACCGACGAGATCGAAGCCGTTCTTGGTCCTGGCGCTGCTGGCGCTCCTGTTGCCCGTGGCCGTGCTGGCTCAAATTCCGGGCGACGAGAACGGGACAGATCAAGTTGCAGGTCCGAGTGGCAAGGCGGACAGTCCCGTTAATGAGAGTAGAGATCTATTTGACTATATTCAAATTATTGGAATAATTCTCGGCAGTTTAGTAAGTTTAATATTAATTTATAAATTTATTCGGAAGAAAGATGGAGCCAACCAGTCGCTTGGAAACAGTTACAACGTCGAGAACACAAAAGACAGTGCTATCTCTGCGGGTGATCACAGCCCCGCGGTCAAGGCCGATCGTATAGAAGGCGGCGTACATATCGAATATCATAGCTCAATTGAGTCACCAAAAGCAGGCAAACCTCCTGGTAAGATCTCCAACTTCCCCCAACCTCACAACCGCAACTTCACCGGCCGAGAATCGCTTCTGAACGATCTCCACGAGGCCCTCGCCTCTGGCAAGTACGCGGCCTTCACACAGACCCAGGCAATAACCGGCCTTGGAGGCGTGGGCAAGACCCAGCTCGCTCTGGAGTACGCCTACCGTCACAAAGGGGATTACAACATCCTCTGGTGGGTCAGATCAGAGGAGCCTGCCACCCTCGGGGACGACTACCGAGAGCTGGCCGCAGAGCTGAATCTGCCGCCGATAGAAGACCCGCGCGAGGTCGTCAAGGCAGTCCGGACCTGGCTTGAGCAAAACGGGGATTGGCTTCTTGTCTTCGACAACGCCCAGAGGTTCGTAGACCTCAAAGACTACCTGCCAAAAGCGAGCGGAGGTCACGTGATCATAACCTCCCGAAACCAGAGCTGGGGAAACGTCGCCGAAATGCTATCTGTTGACGTCTTCACGCCAAAAGAGTCGGTCGAGTTTCTCCGCAAGAGAACAGGGCAAAAAGACGACGAAGCTGCCAAGGCCCTCGCAGAAGCGCTCGGAAACTTGCCTCTGGCGCTTGAGCAGGCAGGAGCCTACATCAAAGAGACCGGAATCACGACGGCAGCCTATCTGACTCTCTTTCAGAAGCGCCACGAAGAGCTTCTCGATCGATGCAAGCCCTCAGAATACCCGGACACAGTGGCCACCACCTGGGACCTCTCGTTTAAGAAGGCCCGAGAAGAGGTGCCTGTAAGTTCAGACCTTTTGAACCTGAGCTCCTTCCTGGCACCCGACGAGATACCGAAATCTCTTCTCGTCGAGGGCTCTGAACACCTGCCGGAACCTCTGGCATCAGCAGTCTCCGATGAGATCTTGCTGAATGACGCCATCGCAGCTCTGAAGCGCTACTCTCTATTGAGCGTGACCGACGACGCACTCTCAATCCACAGGCTCGTCCAGGCGGTGACGAGGGACCGGCTGAAGGAAGAGGGCGAGGAGAAGACCTGGGCAGGGGCTGCGGTCAGGCTCGTGAATGGGGCATTTCCTGCCGAAAGCTACGACATCAGAAACTGGCCCACGTGCTCACTTCAGCTCCCGCACGCGCTCGCCTCAGCCAAATACGCAGAAGAGCTGAATGTGGCTCCTGAAACTGCAAGCGGCCTGCTGAACAACGTCGGCCCGTACTTGATCCAACGCGCTGAATTTTATGAGGCTAAATCTATCTGGGAGAGGGCGCTGAAGATCAAGGAGAAATCCTACGGCCCCGACCATCCCGATGTGGCCGCAACCGTCGGCAACCTCGGCCTCGTCCTGCGACACTTGGGCGACCTCGAAGGAGCGAGGAAGTGCCAGAGGAGGGCGCTGAAGATCGAGGAGAAATCCTACGGCCCCGACCACCCCGATGTGGCCGCAACCGTCATGAATCTCGGCAATGTCCTTTACCTGCAGGGCGACCTCGAAGGAGCGAGGAACTGCCAGGAGAGGGCGCTGAAGATCGAAGAGAACGCCTACGGTCCCGACCATCCCGATGTGGCCCGAACCGTCGAGAGCCTCGGCCTCGTCCTGCGAGCCTTGGGCGACCTCGAAGGAGCGAGGAACTGCCAGGAGAGGGCGCTGAAGATCAAGGAGAAATCCTACGGCCCCGACCATCCCGACGTGGCCGCAACCGTCGGGAACCTCGGCCTCGTCCTGCGAGCCTTGGGCGACCTCGAAGGAGCGAGGAAGTGCCAGGAGAGGGCGCTGAAGATCGAGGAGAAATCCTACGGCCCCGACCATCCCGATGTGGCAGCAACCGTCGGCAACCTCGGCATCGTCATGCGAGATTTGGGCGACCTTGAAGGTGCCAGAGAGAACCTGGAAAGGGCTCTTCGAATATTCAGGAAGCGTCTGGGCGAGGACCACCCCAATACGATAAAGGCGCGAAATAACCTCGAATCGCTCGGGCGGAAACCCTGAGCCGGAATTTAGATAAGCGAGGTCTGTATTTATTTAATCGGGGAGAGGCGTCAGGGTTTGAGAATGTGGGAATTTTCAGGCAGGATCG